>JAVEZD010000013.1:0-30839 GCA_034003165.1 Bacteroidales bacterium
CTTGATGGCTGAAATGTCCTTTTCATAATCAGAAATATTAAATATCAGTACTCTTTTATTTGAGATCGCAAAGATAGAATCTTTTTTTAAAAAAAAATAAGCAGTATGTTTTTTTTTGAATAAAATCAGACAGGCAGATAGAGTATCTTTTTTGTATCAAAGAAGGGTTCAGTGAATAAGTTGCGTATTTCCCTTATCTCAAGCCTTGTACCAAAGAAAGCAGCATCGTCTGATACATCTCCGCCCTTAAGGTACACTATACCGTTGGGGATAGCGTTTCTGCATGGTTTTCCGATTCTGCCTTCAGTAAGTCTGACAAATTCAGGGAAAGAGGTAACGGCACGGCTTGTAACAAAATCGTAGCTTCCCTTTTCATCTTCGACACGCTTTTTAACAGGCAGCACATTGTCAAGTTTCAGTTCCCTGCTTACCGCTTCAACAACCATAATTTTTTTCCCGATAGAGTCGAGGAGAGTAAATTCAGTGCCGGGGAAGAGTATTGCAAGAGGGATGCCGGGAAATCCACCTCCGGTACCGGCATCCAGTACCCGGGTGCCGGGCACAAAGCTGACAAACCTGGCAATGGACATTGAATGAAGAACATGATGCACATGGAAATTCTCCATATCCTTTCTGGAGATGACGTTTATCCTGCTGTTCCATTCTTCATACAGCTCCTTCAGTGCTGAGAACTGAGCGATCTGGATGTCGGAAAGCAAAGGGAAGTAACGGGATATTAAATCATGCATTATCTGTTTCCTGATTTGACGAAGATGTTGTACAACAGCGATTTCGCACGGTAGAGCTGGGCTTTGACTGTGCCAATGGGCAGGTTAAGCTCCGATGATATCTCTTCGTAGGAGTATTCCTTGAAGTACCTGAGCTCAATGAGAGCCCTGTATCCGGGTTTGAGCTGGTTGACAATTTCCCTCAGCACGGCAATCTTCTGGTCATTGATGAGGGCTTCTTCAGGGTCGGGGAGGTCTGATTGGATGTTGACTGTCAGGTTGTCAATGTCATCCTGGAACTGATCAAGAAGGGCAGGAGATACCTGTTTCTTCCTTATGAAGTCTATACAGTTATTCGTTGCTATCTTAAAGAGCCAGGTACTGAAGGCATAATCAGGCGTAAAGGAATCAAGGTTTCTGAAGGCCTTTCCGAAAGCTTCGATTGTCAGATCTTCGGCGTCGGCAGCATTATTAACCATTTTGAGAAGCATGAAATAGATTGAATCGCGGTACCTGTTCATCAGGCCTGCAAAAGCTTTCTCGTCTCCTCCCTTTGCTTTTTTTACAAGGATGAGATCATTTCTGGCTTTTTCAGATAATCCGTTTGTTACTTCCATTTATCCTGCCCTGACTTGTTAAAAATATTTGCCAGATACACCGTTCCGTTCAACAAGGGTGAAAAGATATCAAAAATAAGCGAAATAGCTATAAGCCCTTTTTCATTAAGCCTTCGCGATGCAATAGCCAGGGCAGCAAGCTGTAAAATCATTCTTAAAAGGAATATGGCTGTAACAGCCTGCCAGAGAAAGAGTCTGCTTAGCAGGACGGCAAATGTAAGGTAGAAGATAATACGTGAAGAAGGCTCAGCCATAAGCAGGATCTTATGCGCAGGTTTGTAGTGTTTTGCTGTTGTAAGATGACGGCGCTTCTGACGGAACCATTGGCGGAATCCTGAAGCAGGAACCGATCTGGTATGCGATGGATGGTTATATTCCACGGCAGTGTTCCTGCCTGAAGCATTCGCATTGACAAAAAGATCGTCATCACCTGAAATCACATAGTTATGTGAGCTGAATCCCTTATTTCTGAAGAAGACTGATTTTTTGTAAGCCAGGTTACGGCCCACACCCATATAGGGCAGGCCCCTGATCGCCATCCCCAGGTATTGCATCGCTATGGTGATGCAATCGTATCTGATATAACGGTTTAACAGACCTTTCCCTCTGAAGAATCCTCCGTAGCCAAGGACAAAATCATTTTTTTCGCTGAAATGTGAAGCCATGCCGCTGATCCAGTCAGGTGACACCGGCTGACAGTCGGCATCAGTAAACAACAGGTATTCATTGGTGGCAGCTTTTATGCCAATAAACTGTGCAAATTTCTTGTTATGGGTGAATTTGGGATCTTTCTGAACAGTTGATACTTTCAGATGCGGATATTCAGGTATGAGGCTGCCCAGGACCTCGAAGGTATTGTCTTCGGAACAGTCGTTAACAACAATGACCTCAAAGTCGGGATAGTCCTGTTTAAGTACCGAAGGAAGAAAGACCCTCAGGTTTTCTTCTTCGTTCCTTGCACATATGATGACTGAAACGGGTTCTTTTTTATGCGGGGTTCCGGCCGGCCTTTTTTTCATAAGAGCCAGATAGAAATATACATAGTAGAATGACTGAACAATAAAAGTAAGTCCGAAAACTACAAAAATGATCAGGAGGAAAAGATGTTCCCGGGTTGCCATTTAACTTCCAAATATGGTAGCAATATTAATAGATTATTCTGAATGCAGAAAATGAGTTTTAAACAAACATGTTTTTTGGTAATTAACTATAGGGAAAAAATACCGGTTTTAATTTTACGGGGCATGATGAATCGATTACCTTTGTGCTGCTAAAAATTTAACAGATTGTATGTTTGCTGTAGTTAAAAGAGACGGGGAAAGCAAGGCCAGGGCAGGAGTGTTGAAAACAGCTCACGGGGATATACCGACACCGGTGTTTATGCCTGTCGGAACCACCGGGACTGTGAAGGGGATCCTTCAGAGGGATCTGGTTGATGAGATCGGCGCCTGGATCATTCTGGGCAATACATACCATTTGTACCTGCGTCCCGGCACCACCATAATGAAGGAGGCCGGCGGCCTTCACAGGTTTATGGGCTGGGACAGACCCCTGCTTACCGACAGCGGAGGCTACCAGGTTTTTTCCCTTTCGGGGAACAGAAAGCTTACAGAAGAAGGAGCCATCTTCAGGTCTCATATCGACGGATCAAAGCACTTCTTCACTCCCGAGAACACTATAGACATTCAGAGAATAATCGGAGCCGATATAATAATGGCTTTCGATGAATGTGCTCCTTTCCCCTGTGAATACAACTATGCAAGGAGATCTGTCGACCTTACCCACAGATGGCTCGACAGGGCAGTGGCAAGGTACAGGGAGACGGACCCGGTTTGGGGTCACGAACAGTTTCTCTTTCCCATCGTTCAGGGCAGTACTTTTGAGGACCTGAGGAAGATATCTGCTGAAAAGGTTGCTTCGGCCGGGATGACGGGAAATGCTATAGGGGGTCTGTCGGTTGGTGAACCTGCCGAAGAAATGTACAGGATGATAGAGACCGTTAATGAGATACTTCCTGAAGATAAGCCACGTTACCTTATGGGAGTGGGTACCCCGGTTAATATCCTTGAAGCCATCGACAGGGGAATAGATATGTTCGACTGTGTGATGCCTACAAGGAACGGAAGAAACGGGATGCTCTTTACAGGAGAGGGGACGATTAATATCAAGAACAGGAAATGGATAAACGACTTCTCACCAATCGACCCCGAAGGTCCTTCGAGTGTAAGCCTTAACTATTCAAAGGCTTATCTCAGACACCTTATTATTTCGGGAGAGATACTGGGATCTCAGATTTCAAGTATTCATAACCTTGCTTTTTACCTGAAGCTGGTTGGAGAAGCCAGGAAAAAGATTGAGGAAGGTGATTTTAAAAGATGGAAGAACGCAATGGTAAAAAAACTCTCAGAGAGATTATAGGATCTGCGGGTTTCAGGATTATTGATGTTTATATTATCAGGAAGTTTCTTGGTACCTTCGTTTTTTCACTGGTACTGATACTTACTATTGCCGTTGTTTTCGACTTTGCAGAGAAGATCGACAATTTTATGGAGCGTGAAGCCCCCGTAAAGGCAATAATCTTTGACTACTATTTCAATTTCATACCTTATTTCGCAACCCTGTTTGCACCTCTTTTTGTCTTTATCTCTGTCATCTTCTTTACATCTAAGATGGCCGTCAATACCGAGATCATAGCCATCCTCAACAGCGGGACCAGCTTCAGGAGAATGCTGCTGCCTTATTTTATTTCTGCCCTGGTTATTGCCGTGTTCACTTTTGTGCTGACCAACTTCGTGATACCCCAGGCCAACCTTAAAAGGATGGACTTCGAGGACAAGTATTACAGGTCGGCAAACAGAAGAATCCCGGTAATGAATATCCACAGGCAGGTGGCCCGCAACGTTCTTGTCTTTATGGAATCATTCAATCCGGTAAGCCAGACAGGCAGAAACTTCACCATAGAGAAATTTTCTGATTCGGGCAGGCTGGAGTCTAAACTGAGTGCTCCGGTGGTGAGATGGGACTCCACTATTGGGAAATGGTCGGTGCTAAACTTCAATGTAAGGGAAATAAATGGGATGGAAGAGATTTTAACCAAAGGAGATAAGATTGATACCACTCTTACTATTACTCCCACTGACTTCTCAAGGGATCCGGGTTTTGTGGGCACCATGACCTACAGGGAGCTTAATGATTATATTGACCTTCTTGAACTGCAGGGTTCAGATGAGCTCAAGCTGTTTCTTATTGAAAAACACAGGAGGATATCAAATCCTTTTGCCGTTTTCATCCTTACTCTTATTGGTGTTTCCCTTTCTTCAAAAAAGGTAAGGGGAGGGATAGGTATGAATATAGGAATTGGACTGGGGCTCAGTTTCTCATATATACTGTTCATGCAGTTTGCTTCTCAGTTTTCGCTTAAGGGGAACCTTGGACCAATGCTGGCTATGTGGATACCCAACATGTTATACGCGGTCATCGCTTTAATCCTTTACAGGCTGGCTCCAAAATGAAGCACCAATGTCCCGGCATGAGGTGTATGACTTTTGCTCTTTTCCGGATAGATGAATTGGTTAATTTAGCAGCGCAAAAACAATAGACATGGCACTTGAAAAGAAAATTCTTGAGTTAAAACAAAAAAGAGACAAGGTATTGCTCGGAGGCGGTGAAAAGGCCATCGAAAAACAGAAAGCAATGGGGAAGCGCACTGCCAGGGAACGTATTCTGGCTTTGCTTGATGAAAACTCTTTCAGTGAATATGACCTCTTTGTAGAACACGATGCCCGTGATTTTGATATGGATAAGAAATCACTCCCCAGTGACGGAGTGGTTATCGGGTCGGGAACAATCTATGGCTCTCCGGTTGCTGTCTTTGCACAGGACTTTACGGTTGCAGGGGGGTCTCTGGGACTTATGCATTCACGAAAGATCACGAAAATCATGGATCATGCCCTGAAGATGAGAATCCCCCTTATCGGGATAAACGATTCGGGAGGAGCAAGGATCCAGGAAGGAGTGAATTCACTGGCGGGCTACGGAGAGATCTTCTTCAGAAATACAATTTCAAGCGGGGTCATACCACAGATCTCTGTTATTCTCGGACCCTGTGCAGGTGGTGCAGTTTATTCCCCGGCGCTGACCGATTTCGTGTTTGTTGTTGACAATATATCAAAGATGTTCATTACAGGCCCCGAGGTTATTAAGACAGTGCTTGGTGAAGATATCCCCATGGAAGAGCTCGGAGGAGCAAGGGTGCACAGCGAGGTTACAGGTAACGCACATTTCTTTGCCCTTAACGAGGAAGAGTGCTTTGCCCAGATAAAACGGCTGATGACCTTTATCCCATGGAATAACAGCACAAAGGCTAAGGCCTGTAATCCCTCCGATCCGGATCCTTCATATGAGATCAATAAAATAGTGCCCACAGATCCTACTCTTCCATATGATGTAAGAGAAGTAATCAGGGCAGTGTCAGATAACTCCGATTTCTTTGAAATCATGGAGCTATATGCAAAGAACATGGTTATCGGGTTCGGAAGGATGGGAGGAAAGACTACCGGTTTTGTTGCCAATCAGCCACTCGAGATGGCCGGAGTGCTGGATGTCGACTCATCCGACAAGGCTGCCAGGTTCATCCGTTACTGCGATGCCTTTAATATTCCCATAGTTACCTTTGTCGACCTGCCCGGCTATCTGCCTGGCATCGATCAGGAACATGCGGGTGTTATAAGGCATGGTGCCAAGGTGCTGTACGCTTACAGCGAGGCAACCGTGCCAAAACTAACAGTTATCCTCCGAAAGGCCTACGGAGGAGGTTACATAGCCATGAGCTCGAGGCATCTGCGTGCCGACTTTGTCTTTGCATGGCCTACGGCTGAGATTGCTGTGATGGGACCTGAAGGAGCTGCCAATATAATCTTCAGAAAAGAGATAATGTCATCAGATGATCCGGAAGGAATGAGGAAGCAAAAGGTGGAAGAGTACAAGGCTAAGTTTGCAAACCCCTATGTGGCTGCTTCACGCGGATATGTCGATGCGGTTATTGAGCCATCCGAGACAAGGAAGTTTCTGCTTCATGCCCTTGAGCTGTCTGAAAACAAGACTGTTGTGATGCCTGCCAAAAAGCATGGATTGCCTCCTTTCTGAAAAATGATACAATACCCGAATCCTATGAATGAAAATGATTCACCTGACATACTAAATATCGACGGTACTCCTTACAGAACACGACTGAGCAGCCGTTTCCTTAACAGGAAACCATATGCACCGGCCGACCCGAAGATCATAACAGGTTTTATACCAGGCACCGTTCTCGACATTCTTGTTTCACAGGGGCAGGAGGTTAAGGAAGGAGACGAACTTATGATTCTCGATGCCATGAAGATGCAGAACATGCTCCTTAGTCCTGTTGCCGGTACTATAGGTGAAATATTCGTTGCCAGGGGCGACAAGGTCTCTAAGGGGAGTATCCTTATAAGGATGGCCTGAGATTATTATGCATATCCGGAGAAGATCATGAAAGACCGGAGTGCTTCAGGTACCCGGGGCTCGTTTCTGAAAATTCCATATACTGTCGACCCGCTTCCTGACATCAGGCTGAAAACAGCACCTGAATCATACATGAGATCCTTTATCTCTCCGACAACAGGATGGGCTGTGAATACATAATCCTCAAAGTCATTAAAGACATAGTTCTTCCATTCTTCAGGCGGGATGCTGCTGAGGATGTCAAGGCTCCCCCTTATATTTGAGGGCCTGCAGTTTTCATAGGCCTTTGCTGTGCTTACATGTATCCCCGGGTTGGCAAGTATAATATAGCAGCCCTTCAGGTATTCAGGGGCGGGACTCAGAATTTCGCCACGGCCTGAGGCCCGGGAAGGCCGGCCATCGATGAAAAAAGGAAGGTCACTGCCAAGCCTGAGCCCATATTCCATCATCCTCTCATCCGACATGCCAAGTTTAAAACTCCTGTTCAGAGCCTTAATCGCCGAAGCCGCATCGGATGATCCCCCTCCCAGACCCGCTCCGGGCGGAATCATCTTGTGAAGGTGAATCCTGAGGAAAGGAATATCATAATCGTGTCGCACCAGTCTGACCGCCCTGGTTACAAGGTTGTCTTCAGGATCACCACCCGTTAAAAGCCCTGTCACTTCAAGAAAATCATTGTCACTCCCCTCAGGAGCAACAACTATCTCAAGGGCGTCGCTCAGACCAACAGTGTAAAAAACTGTCTCTATGTCATGATAACCGTCGCTCCGCTTCTCAATAACCCTCAATCCCAGATTTATCTTTGCCCTCGGAAATATCACCATATAAGGTCGTTTTTACAAAATTACCATAAGGATCGGATTTTTATGTAAAAGGAAAGGGTTTTCGGATTTTCAACAAGTTTTTAACAGAACTTTGTTTGTAATAAAAGTATGTTCACTTCCTTTTATGATTATGGTTGTCTTACCTTTGAACCTGTTGGCGGAGATTATTAAAATAATCCATTAAAGTACACTAAATCAATTATATGTATTCATGGTCAGACAAAAAAACGCTGTCAGGCAGGTTGTAACTGTAATGCCTGATCCCGGAAGGATTCCTCCTCAGGCCATAGACATGGAGGAAGCTGTTCTGGGAGCTGTAATGCTTGAAAAAGAGGCAGTTATCACTATACTGGACATTCTTAAGCCTGAGAGTTTTTATAAAGAGGCTCACCAGAAGATATTCAGGAGTGTTTCGGATCTTTCTGCAAGGGAATACCCGGTCGACCTTTATACTGTTACTGAGGATCTGCGTTCGCGTAATGAACTTGAGAGTGTAGGCGGACCGGTTTATCTGACCCAGCTTACTACCAAGGTTGTTTCGGCAGCCAATGTCGACTTTCATGCAAGGATCGTTGCTCAGAAATATATCCAGAGAGAACTCATAAGAGTGTCTACCGAGATCCAGTCAAAGTCATTTGACGATTCGTATGATGTAACCGAATTGCTTGATTTCTCAGAGAATGCCCTGTTTCAGATTGCTGAGGGCAACATTAAAAGGGAGGTCTCTCCTATAAATATGGTTATCAAGGAGGCTATCAGGGAGATTGAAGAAGCAGGGAAACGTGAAGATGCACTCGTTGGAATACCTTCGGGCTTCACAAAACTCGACAGGCTTACCTCAGGATGGCAGAAGTCGGAGCTTATAATAATTGCTGCCCGACCTTCAATGGGGAAGACGGCGTTCGCTCTTTCAATGGCAAGAAATATGGCCATTGACCATGGTAAGAAGGTGGCCATCTTTTCCCTTGAGATGTCGTCGATTCAGCTGGTAAACAGGCTTATAATTGCTGAGACTGACCTTTCGGGGGATAAGATTAAAAACGGCCGTCTTAATGAAGAAGAATGGAAACAGCTTGATACCAGGATCAAGAAACTAGTCCAGGCTCCGGTTTTCATCGACGACACTCCTGCAATATCCATCTTCGAACTAAGGGCTAAATGCAGAAGACTTATGGCACAGCATAAGCTTGATTTAGTGATAGTTGATTACCTTCAGCTTATGTCGGGACCGGAAAATGCCGGAAGCCGTGAACAGGAGGTTAGCACTATATCACGATCACTAAAGAGTATTGCCAAAGAGCTTAATGTTCCCATACTGGCTCTTTCACAGCTAAACAGGTCGGTTGAGATGAGGGGCGGTTCCAAGCGTCCGCTCCTTTCCGACCTTCGTGAATCGGGAGCCATTGAACAGGATGCTGACATGGTTGTCTTTATTCATCGTCCTGAGAAATTTGGAATACCGGCTTTTGAAGATGACGTTTCAACAAAAGGGATAGCCGAAATAATCCTGGCTAAAAACAGAAACGGTCCTGTCGATGACGTAAGACTAAGGTTCAGAGAGGAGAAGGCTCAGTTTGTTGATCTTGACGACTTTGATATAGGGACTCCGGATATCGGAGGAGCACAGAGTATCACGCTGGGGTCAAAGATGAACCATGATCCGGTAAGATTACCTGGCGGTGCATTTGAAGATGAGAACGGCTTCCACGATGAACCTCCCTTTGCATAGGATTCATAATTAAAGAAAGCTGTAACTGCATAAGAGACCAGCGAGCTGCCGGTTGATACCCAGGTCTTTCATCGGTTTAAAATTCTGATCTTATTTTCAGATGGAGACACTTGTATAGGAATTATATACATGTATTTGTATATACATTCATGCGCCTGAATTTCAATATAATATAATCAGTTGAAGCGTAGTGTCAGTTTAATCCCCGTGCTTTTATACCTGAAGTCATCAAAACCCAGATAAATGCCTGCTTCTGCAAAAAGAAAGATCTCACTGAGACTGTACCCTATCTCAAAATAGTTACCATTGAATTCAGATCCGAGATATAGGAATGAAAGGTTTTCCCTTACAAGGGTGTTGCTAATCACAGGTAACAGTTTAACAAGCAGGTAAGGGGTTGTATATTTTGCATGAAGCTCCGCAAAGACATCAGAAGTGCTGAGCGCATAGTATCCCGGAAGCATAATGGCATCTTCATAGTCACCAGGAAGAAACCAGAAAGGCTGGGCATTGAAATGGAAGAAGTCGGCAAAAGACAGTGCTTCCCTGTTTATGAAAGTCCCGGCACGGAACCTCCATCTGAATTCACTGAAGGCGCCTGAGTCATAATGGTCCGATACATCAAGCTTAAACATGTCGAAGTGCCTGTAATTGTCAGAGTTTACCTGTGCCTGGTTCATCCCATGCTTCCATGTAATGGTGAAAGCCGGCCAGGCTGAACGATCAGACTGCCTTTGGCTTAAGGGTAACCTGTTACGGCGGCCGGGAATTATGTCTGCACTTGCCTCAAAACTAAAATGTTTCTGGCTTTCAGGCAGGTATACAGCCTGACTTTCTGGAGTCAGGAGGGTGTTCTCCGGTGAGTTGACTGTAAATTCACGATGGCGGCTGAAGAAGGAGTAGTCAGTGTTATTCTGCAGCATCCTGCGGTCCTCATAACCTGCATTCACGACCAGTGTTACCCTGTCAGAGATACCCGCCCTGTATCCCAGATTGAGATAACGACTCTCATAAAGTTTCATATAGTTTCTCCGGAGAAACAGTGTTGTAAGGGAGTTGACAAGAGGATCTATCCCACCTGCCTGGTTGAAATCCCTGCTTGAAACTCCTGTCCGGACATAAAACTGACCAGGTCTTTTACCTCCTGTGCTGATGTTTGCATTAAGTTTCCACATCAGCTTTTCACGACTGAAGGCATACCTTAGCTCAGGAATGATAAGAAGATTACTTCCGTTACCAAACTTCCTTGAAAGACTGAAATCGGTGCCATAAACAAAGCCGTCGACAGTGTTGAAGCTGATCTTCCCCGGATTCACCAGTCCGCCCGATCTGAAGCTTGTACCAGTAGTATCAGACCATGTATGTCCGAAGATAATATCGCCGGCATGTCTTAAGAAACGGCTGCTTTTGGTTTTTTCTGATCTCTTCGTGGAGTCAACTCCGCTAATTACAGTTTCACTGCGTATCTTTTTAAGGCTGTCGGCTGAAGCAAGGCTTGTAAGTTCAGCATCTGACAGAGGAACAGGTCTGACACTGGCCCAGTATTCCTGGCCTTTTGCCGTGGCATCTTTGTCGACAATAAGGGTTGTATTCCTGGAACCAGTTGTGTCGTGACCGGCATTATCGCTGATAGCGTCTTCACTTTCCTTCTTCATAAGCCGGGCAAGTTTTACCATATCCCTGTTTGACAGCTCATCCTTGTTAAGGATCCTGCCAATCTTTTCTTCATTCCCTGACATCTTAAGGGTATCGGAAGGCAGCATTCTTACCCCTGGTGATACAGTAAATTCTTCGGGCTTTTTAAGTCTGGCATCAGGCGTGATCTCAAGGTATTTTATGGAACTTGTATAACCTATATCTGATTTAAATCCCAGGATACTTACTCCTACATCAAAGTTATAACTCACGGGCATCCATATCTCATCACGGACAGGAACAGCCAGTTCCCTGATTCTTATGCTGCCTATTATGTTGTTGTTGGTAAGGTCGAGACTGTGGATGCACCAAAGCTCATCGACGATATATATTGTCCCTTCAAAAAGCTGCTGGCTTTTTCTCTTCGGTCTGACCCCTATCTTGTTTATTGTATAATCACCCTGTGGAGAGGCACCTTCGTAGCTGAAGTTGTAATGTGAAAAAGCCTGGGGGGAAAGGGGTGAAATAGCCATTTCGGCAAGTACTGGCTGATAGAAGCTTGCCTGTATGAAATCCATCGGTGAAATATCACTGCTGCTTGCAGGGAAGGTGCTGTTAACTGAAATTACTTTCTGAAGATATCTGTCGGGAGCATTGAATTCTATTTCGTTGAATGACTCCATGAAATAAAGGTCGCCTTCTTTCAGGGATCCCTCATCACCTCCTTCACGACCGCCTGCTGAAACTGTTGTACTGCGTTCATTGCGGTCCAACTTAACTGACATGGTGACTATCTTTGGGATTTTATTTACAACGAGGTTGCCCTTAAGATAAACATCTGCCCTGTAGTGGCTTACCTGATTGAGATGGTAGGGAGCCAGGCCTATGGCCCTCCTCATTATTGAGTAGGCCGGATCTTCTCCTGAAGGGGATATCAGTACCTCTGGTATCTCATAGTACTGCTCGGACAGAACCACATCCCTGGTAAGGGTCTCTTCTCCAACGGTAAGATCGATAATGGCAGGTTCATAACCCAGGCTCTGAAAGAAAATCAGGTATTTACCGGATGGTATGTTAAGCTCGTATTCTCCGGCTGCATTTGATGTGGTTCCCTGCCTGAGTTCCTGAACATAAACCGTGGCATATGCTACAGCCTTCCCTTCCGTATTTGTTATTTTCCCTTTAACCGATTGACTGAAAACAATTTCTACAGGCAGCAGGGCTAATAATAGTATTATAAGGCAACGTCGCATAAGCAAAATTTCAGGAGGAGCGAAAGTAAAAAAAATTTCTTTTTGTTTAATACTAATCTTTCTTTCCGGCTACAACTATAACTATTTCACCCCTGGGAGGATTGGCAGTATAGTATTCAGCAAGATAGGCCAGTGACCCTCGCATAGTTTCCTCGTGGAGCTTGGTAAGCTCCCTCGACACTGAGGCTTCGCGCCCGCTTCCCAGATGAAGGGCCAGGTCTCCGAGTGTCTTAACCAGCCTGTAGGGAGATTCATAAAAGACCATAGTCCTGTCTTCCTCTGGCAGCCTGGCAAGTCTTTTATTCCTGCCTTTTTTAGGAGGAAGGAATCCTTCAAAGCAAAACCGTTCGCAGGGCAGTCCGGAATTGACAAGAGCCGGGATCAGTGCTGAGGGACCAGGGAGAGTCTCAACAGGGATGCCCTTCTCAACGCAGCTTCTTACAAGAAGAAACCCCGGATCAGATATCCCCGGAGTTCCTGCATCTGAAACCAGGGCTACGGAGATCCCTGATAAGAGTCTGGAACAGATGCCTTCTACAGACCGGTGTTCATTGAACATATGGTGCGACTGAAGGACTGCCTTAATATTGTAATGATCGAGGAGTTTCTTTGCCTCCCTTGTATCTTCGGCCAGTATAAGATCTGCTTTTTCAAGGACTTCAATGGCCCGTAGAGTGATATCTTTAAGGTTGCCAATAGGGGTTGGGACAAGGAATAGCTTACCCATGGATCTGAAATTTACGTTTAACCAGTTCCATCAGTTGCCTGACAGCTTCATTTTCTGCTTTGCTGCCTGTATAGCCTGTAAGGACCTGTCGGGCATCTGAAATATTCCCGGCACTGTTAAGTTCAGATATTGCCCTGGAGTAGGTCTCGTAACTGCCATTGAAGATCTCCCTGATAAATACAAAGCGGTCGTTTACGCCAATGGCATCAGAGAGATCATGTACAGGCTTGCTTCTTAGCTTACCAGCTATGTCATCCTCATGTTTCATATTGCCGAGCTCCTCATTGAAGCTCTTCGACAGATTGTTAAACTGATCGGCAAGTATGCCTGATCCGTTTGATGGCTTAACCCTGTCTTCTTCTGCAGATACTGCCTCAGGTACCTCTGAAGACTGTCCGGCAGTAGCGTTAGCCCGCGGAACAGGCTGTTCAGTATCTGTAAAAACAGTGGTTTCTGTGGCTGACTCTTCACCGGGAGGCGGCTGCACAGGCTCTTCAATGACGGCAGCAGCTTTTACTACACTGATTTTTTCAGCCGTAACAAGCTCCTTTTCAATCTTATAAGTTGTAGAATCTTTATTTTCAGAAGGTGCGGTGCTTCCCGTGGCAGTGGCTTCAATTCCGAGTGAGGGGAGCAGTGAAATAACTTCAGCAGCACTTCTGCACTTTGACTTTGCCAGCTCAATCTGAAGAAGCGGGACTCCCGGATAACTTTTAAGATCATCTATAATTTCACAGGCCCTGTTGAGATCCTGAATAATAATGCTTATTGAAGTACTTAAATCCATGCTTTTACTGCTGTTTTACCAAACCATTTTCATTATTTTGCAAAAGTAATATTATTCCTTATGACATAACGGAATTATATCACTTTTAGCATTCGGAACAAGACAATATAATTGATGGAATTTCTTGAAAATCCACAGGATGTAAGCCTCAGAAGGGGTTCTGTTGAGGTCATTACCGGGTCAATGTTCTCAGGAAAAACCGAAGAGTTGATAAGGCGGCTCCGAAGAGCTCAGTTTGCAGGACTGAAAGTAGAAATCTTCAAGCCATCGCTTGATAAAAGATATGCAGGAGACAGGATTGTGTCGCATGATGAAAAATCTATAATGTCGACTCCCGTTGAAAATGCTTCATCAATTCTTTTGCTCTCAGGCGGGGTTAATGTTGTTGGAATAGATGAGGCACAGTTCTTCGATAATTCTATAGTTGATGTTTGTAAGACACTGGCAGATAATGGCATAAGGGTTATCGTGGCCGGACTCGATATGGATTTTATGGGCAAGCCTTTTGGCCCGATGCCTCTACTGCTTGCTGTGGCAGAGTATGTTACAAAAGTTCATGCCATTTGCATGCGATGCGGCAACCTGGCTAACCATTCATTCAGGAGATCTGCTGAGGAGCAACTGGTTGTGCTTGGAGAAAAGAACAAATACGAACCTCTCTGCAGAGTCTGTTATAACAGGGCTTTAAAAAGCCGGACTTAAATGCCATTAAAAAATATTATATGGCAGGAGTTGGTAAAAACAATCTAAAAATAGAATATTTGGAAATTTCAAGTTCAGATCTTGCCGGTATAACCGGTGGACGCTTATCAGGAGAGCCTGATTTGACTGTTACAGATCTTCTTACAGACAGCCGTCAGTTAAGCATCACTGAAGGTATGGCTTTCTTTGCCATAAAGGGTAACAATCACGATGGCCACAGCTTTATTGAAAGCCTCTATGACAAGGGAATAAGGATTTTCGTGGTTGAGAACCTGCCCCTTAGCCTTAAACGGTTTAAAGGAGCAGCCTTTATAGAAACAGTAAATAGCGTTGAAGCTCTTCAGAAGGTTGCCATTAGCAGGAGGGAATCATTCCGGAACCCTGTTGTGGCTGTTACCGGAAGTGCCGGTAAAACAGTAGTAAAAGAGTGGCTTGCCGATGTAGCGGGACTGGCAATGCCTGTTATACGAAGCCCAAGGAGCTATAATTCACAGATAGGGGTTCCCCTGTCGGTATGGAAGCTGGATGACAGATTCAGGCTTGGAATCTTTGAAGCAGGAATTTCGAAACCTGGCGAGATGGAGAAGCTTCAGAAAATAATAAACCCTGATATTGGTGTTATTACAAATATAGGTGAAGCCCATGGTGAGAATTTTAAGTCTCCCGGAGAAAAAGCAGCAGAAAAACTTTATCTTTTTAAAAATGCTTCAACCATCATTTACTGCAGGGATCAGAAGGAGATACATAAGCTGATAGAGGGTGATGCCTCCTCGGGTTCAAAGGATATTTACGACTGGTCATTCTCCGACAATAAGGCAAGGGTATACGTTGAGCGTAGTGAAAAGGTCAGGGGAAGGACACTCCTGCAAATACATTACCAGGGATCTGTGATGCAGTATGAAATCCCTTTCTCTGACAGGGCTTCCGTGGAGAATGCAGTATCGGTACTAACAGTCTGTCTGGCACTTGGGATTGAAAATCAGTTGATAGTGAAGGGACTGGCTGAACTGAATCCCGTGGCCATGAGGATGGAACTTAAAAGCGGTATTAATAACTGCCAGCTTATTGAAGACTATTATAACTCTGACCCGGGTTCACTTGGAATGGCGCTGGAATACCTTAAGTCGCAGAACAACAAAAAAAGTGCACTTATACTTTCCGATTTCCTGCAGAGCGGAAGGGATGAGAAGGAGCTTTATTCAGGGGTGGCTGAACTGGTAAAAAGGACAGGCGTTGACAGGTTTGTCGGGATAGGGCACTTCCTGATGAGACACAGTAAGCTCTTTGGTACAGGGGCTGAATTCTACTATACCACCGATGAGTTTATAAACAGATTTAATCCTTCTTCATTCAGGAACGAAGTCATTCTGCTTAAAGGAGCAAGAGTTTATGAGTTTGAAAAAATAGCCAGACTTCTTGAGCAGCAGGTTCATACAACTGTTCTTGAGATTAATCTTGATGCTATATCTCATAATCTCAATGAGATAAGGAAGTGCATCAACCCCGGAACCCGGATCATGGCAATGGTAAAGGCTTTTGCCTATGGTGCTGGTCCTGCCGAGATAGCATCATTACTTGAATTTCACCGGGTAAGTTACTTAACTGTAGCTTACGCTGACGAGGGGGTAGAGCTGAGAAAAGCCGGAGTCACCCTGCCGGTTATGGTTATGAACCACGATCCTTCATCAGCGGATCAGCTAATTAGTTATAATCTTGAACCTGAGATCTTCAGCTTTTCTTCTCTGAAGAACTTTACTGACTGTGCCTCGCGTCATGGACTCGTAAATTATCCGGTTCATATAAAGATAGATACCGGAATGCACCGGCTTGGATTTCTTCCCGGCGACATTGACGAACTTATCTCGTTGCTTCCATCATATGATTCCATAAGGATAGTATCAGTGCTTTCTCACCTGGCAGCTGCCGATGATCCCTCACTTGATCATTTTACTCACAGGCAGGTTGATACTTTTGTTAAGGCTTCCGAAAAGATTGGTAAGGCAACCGCTTATCCGTTCCTGAGACATATACTCAATACCTCGGGAATAATAAGGTTCCCTCAGTACCAGTTCGACATGGTGAGACCCGGTATTGGGATCTACGGGGTAGGACATTACCAGGGGATCTCCCTGAGGCCGGCAGGAAGATTCAAAACAAGGATATCGCAGGTAAAAACAATCCCTGCCGGAGAGCCGGTGGGCTATAACTGTATGGATGTGGCTGATCATGAAAGGCAGATAGCAATACTGCCGGTGGGTTATGCCGATGGACTCGACAGGAAACTTGGGAACAGAAACGGTTCTGTATTCATCAGATCAGCACTTGCCTCTTTAACCGGAAACATATGCATGGATATGTGTATGGTTGACATCACTGGTATCGGAGCCGTTGAAGGAGATGAGGCTGAGATCTTTGGGGAGAATCTGCCAATAGAGGAGATGGCAGGGAAAATAAATACGATCCCTTATGAGATACTGACTTCAATACCCTCGCGGGTTAAAAGAATATTTTTCAGGGAGTAGAAGTCTCTCAGCCCAGGTCGCTTATATGCTCGAGCTTGGTGTTATTAAGGATCATAAGCCTTCGTCCTTCAATCTGGATAAGCTTTTCAGCTGCCATATTTGACAGAGTCCTTATGGCATTGGAAGTTGTCATGTTTGAAAGGTGGGCAATATCCTCGCGGGAAAGCATGGCCCTGATTGTTTTTCCATCGGGTTCTGTCCCGTAGGTGTCGCGCAGCAGAAGAAGGGTCTCGGCTATCCTTCCCCTTATATGTTTCTGGGTAAGTGACACAAGCCTGTTATTCAAAAAAATAATTTCTTCCGACATCTCCTTCATAAATAAAAGGCAAAGCTCGGCATTCTTCTTAAGGATCTTCAACAGAGGATTTTTATCTATAAAAACAACATCACAATCCTCGACTGCTGATACGGAGAATGGCGAAGGAGAATCAGAA
Organism: Bacteroidales bacterium; assembly: GCA_034003165.1. Classification (GTDB taxonomy): domain Bacteria; phylum Bacteroidota; class Bacteroidia; order Bacteroidales; family VadinHA17; genus LD21. Next base: position 17,446 of record JAVEZD010000013.1, read on the forward strand.
AACATATAATTGAATCCCATGAAGCCATACTGACGGCCCATACTGAGTATCTGTTCACGGCCGCCTACACCTATTTTGAAGATCTTAATCTTACCCGAACCCAGGTATAAAAGGCCTCTTGCCTTCTCGCCTTCTTCTATAATCTGTTCACCCTTCTTAAAAAAAGAGTGGAAATGATGCAGTAATATAACTTCTTTTTCCTTCTGAGTCAGGTTCTTAAACAGTGAATTCTGGTTCTCCAGGCACGATTCGATATACTGATTTCTGTACATATTGTGAGTATGTTATGCTAAAAAACATATAAAGTTAGCAAAAGAAATGAAAAAAAAAGAAATTAACATTTTTTAACATATTCACTCACAGGGACTTGTGAGGATTTTCAGTATCTGGCTACAAGTGGCATCTTCCTGCCATCGCCGAATGCTTTGGACGAGATCCGAAGGATTGGAGGGGCCTGGTATCTCTTATATTCATTGTTATTAACCATCCTAATCACCCTGGCGATGATGGCCGGATCAGCTTCGGATTCTATCCTGCTTTCCGGACGCAGCAGTTCAATATACTGATAGAGTATCGGGTCGAGAACTGAATAGGGGGGTAGGGAATCGGTATCGAATTGTCCGGGTCTCAATTCTGCCGATGGGGGTTTATTGATTATGTTAAGTGGAATCACAACGCTGTCTCTGTTAATAAATGATGCAAGTTTATATATATCAGTCTTATATACATCACCAATTACAGATAGACCTCCTGCCATATCGCCGTAAAGTGTACCATAACCAACGGCTGCTTCGCTTTTGTTTGATGTGTTTAAAAGCATGCAACCGAATTTGTTTGAGATAGCCATCAGAAGGACAGCCCTTATTCTGGCCTGTAGATTTTCTTCTGTGACATCTTCCTTTCTGTCTTTAAAAACCGGCAATAATACATCAGTAAAGGCTTTGAAAGGTTCTTCAATGTTTATAATATCATAGTGGACTCCAAGGTTACGGGCAAGATCGAGAGAATCGGTTACCGAGTGTTCCGACGAATAACGTGAAGGCATCAGTACGGCTCTGACATTTTCTTTTCCGAGGGCAGCGGTGGCAAGACAGAGACAGATGGCTGAGTCCATGCCTCCGGAAAGGCCGAGTATACATTTTCTGAAGCCCGATTTCCTGAAATAATCCCTTATTCCTGTTGTAAGGGCTTTGTAAACCAGGGAAATGGTTTCAGGAACCGGGGAATCAGCATGTCCATGTCCATTAATAAGGTCGTTGAGTTCAAAAGTCTCGACGGCTTCATCGAAGAAAGGCAGCCTCATGAATATCTTCCCATGCCTGTCAACAGCGATGGAGGCCCCGTCAAAAATAAGTTCTGTATTGGCACCTGTCTGGTTAACTGATATCACCGGTAAGCCATACTTAAGAGCCTTGTTCCTGAATATATTTTCCTTTGCCTCGACCTTGGTACAGGCAAATGGTGAAGCAGCTATGTTTATAATCAGATCCGGACCAAGCTTTGAAAGCTCTTCCATGGGAGAGACTGTGTAAAGCCGCGATTTCTCAAACTCATTGTCGAAGGGTTGTTCATCCCACAGATCCTCGCAAATGGTCAGTGCAATTTTAAGTCCTTTGATTCTGAACAGGCTGAAACTCTTTTCAGGTTCGAAATAACGGTACTCGTCAAAGATATCGTAAGTAGGCAGCAAAGCCTTGCTGACAGAAAAGCTGACTTTTCCTTCAGAAAGTACAAGGGCGCTGTTAAAGAGTTTTTTACCTTCATTTCCCGGATTGGCAACCGGGCAACCGGCAACAGCTGTAATCCCATAGCATTCGGAAGCAATATCTTCTGCGGCCTGGCGGCATTTCACAATAAAATCCTTTCGGTCGAGAAGGTCAAGGGGAGGATAGCCGGGGATACATAACTCAGAAAAGATAATCAGTTCTGATCCCTCGTTTTTAGCCTTATGAATGGCATTTTTTATAAGATTGCCGTTTCCCTCAAAATCCCCTATATGGTAATTTAGCTGAGCAAGAGTAATTTTCATCTAATAACACGTTAAAAGTTCACCCCGAAAATAAATTTGAGCATTTTCTGGGAGGTTTTGTCTTTTGGTTGATCCCGGTTGTCTTTTGTCACATCGAAGAAATTGTTTTCGAATCCCAGACCCAGGATCGCCGAGGTCTCAAGGCCCAGTGCATATTCGATACCCACGTTCAGGTGCCAGCCCATATTAAACCTCTTAATTTCTGACATGGCCCTTTCTCCCTCTATATCTATCGCCGGTATGTCAACCCTGCCTCTGACAGCCATCTTGGGATCGAGACCGAAGTCGGCAAAATAAGTAAGATAACCCAGTTCATTGGTCTTAAGTTTCAGTCCCACCGGTACTGAGAAATACTGAATCCTGTAGACTATGGTGGTATCAGCCCCTATCTGACGGGTAAAGGAAGGAAATTCAAAAGTGAATCTTTCACTGCCTGCAAGTCTTCCTCCGGAGCTGATCAGATTGGCCCCGGTAACCAGGGAATAATTATCTGTAAACATCTTCTCATACATGAAGCTGAAGCTGAAACCTGCCCTGGCGCCCTCATTATCTATCTCCGATACATCCGGACTGAACCACGATATCATAGGGCTGGCATAGATGCCAAGTCTGTAATCCTGGGCATTTACAGCTGATGTTGCAAGCAGGATCATCAGAGAGAATGAAAAAATAATCTTCTTCATGACAGTCAGTTTTTGTTAATAACATCAGATTCACCGGAAGAAATCCGGCCTTCATTGGTGCATCTTAATGCACGCCTGTAAAATTAGTAAATAATAATGGAAGTAGAGAAGACGTTTATTTCAGAGCTAATATAAAAAGTACCTATTTTTGACACAGAAAAAACCAAACATGAAGATAAGACTATTCAGTATCCTCCTTCTCCTGACAGTGGCAGGGGTTTTATTCTTTTCGTGTAAAAGGGACCGTTTCAGTATAAATCTTACAGGAGAGTCTGTTGACCTTGAGATTATGCGGCTTGAGGAGGATCTTTTTAATACCGATCCGGGAATGATAAGTGAACAGATTCCCGTTTTAAAGGAAAAATATGGCACCTTTCTGCAGTTATTGAGTAATGTTATAAACGCAGGCGATGTAAATGATCCTGAATTTGGAGATTACCTTACCATTTTTGTTACAGACAGGCTAAATAACGAAGTATATTCCGGGGTTATGAAGCTCTATCCCGATGTTTCATCTATTGAAACTGATCTGGAAGAGGCTTTCAGTCATTATAATCATTATTTCCCCGACAGGGTTGTTCCTTCTGTTTATACCTGTATTACAGGATTCAACAGCAGTATTATTACCGGTGACTCGGTTCTGGGTATCAGTCTTGACCGTTATCTGGGTGCTGAATCCAGCTATTATCCCAGATTAATGATATACAGTTACCTGTCGGCCAGGATGACTCCCGAATATATAGTCCCTGATGCCGTTTATGGCTGGGGAGCGTCAGAATGGTATTACCCCGGCATGGGTTATACGTCTGAAACCGTGCTGTCAGCTCTTATTCATGAAGGGAAACTTAAATATTATGTCAGATCCATGCTCCCTGAGCTTCCTGATGAGATCATTTTCGGGTTCACTTCAGATCAGATGAAATTCTGCAGAAACAATGAAGGTCAGATGTGGCAGTATCTTGTCGAAAATGATCTGCTTTTTAAAACAGATCAGTTCACTGTCAGAAAGCTTACCGGAGAGGCTCCGTTTACATCCTTCTTTACAAATGAATCACCGGGAAGAGCTGCAGTATGGCTGGGTTACAGGATCGCTGAATCGTTTATGGAAAGGAATCAGGATACCTCTCTTGAAGAATTGCTTAATATGACAGATGTCCAGCTTATTGTCGAGAAAGCAAAATACAACCCCCGATAAAATCAGAAAAGCCGTTGCATCCGCAACGGCTTTTCTGATTATTCAATTTACATGCACTCTTATTCAGGATGGATTGCCTCTACAGGGCATACATCGGCACATGCTCCACAATCGGTGCACATGTCAGGATCGATTTTATAGATGTCACCTTCTGATATAGCTTCAACGGGACATTCATCTATGCAGGTTCCGCAAGCAGTGCAGTCATCACTAATTTTGTAAGCCATTTTTACTGATATTTTAAATTAAGCATATTACAATAATGGTACAATATTACCCTAAATTTTTTAATTGAAAAAGAATCTTTGTCAATTATGTTATGTTTATCACATATTCAATAAATGTGCCATATCTGCTGAAGCCGTAACCTCTTTCCGGAGTTTGCCTGATAAATAGTATTCATTTACCAATCACCTGAACCTGCTTCCTCAGGTTGGTATCCGCTTCATAAAGGTGTTGGTATAATCAGAAATCGAGGCTGAATGAGAGGTAAAAGATCTTTGGCATGACATAGCTGTTTTCAATACCCCAGGCCCAGTCGGCCCTTACAAAGTAACCGAATATCTGGGCTCTAAGGCCCGCACCGAAGCCTGCAACAATTGGCATCCTGTTTGAGTCGAGGATGACCGTTACCGGACCATTACGAATGATATCCTGTTCGTATGCGTTTTCTCCTGACCAGGGCGATCGTCCCGACCAGGCTGTCCCTATATCCCCGAATCCTACTACCTGCAGCGAGTTAAGGAAGTTTGAGCGAAGGGGGTGACCTGCAAAGTACCTTACAAAAGGCCATCTTACTTCACTGTTTATGAGAGCAAAACTCTCGCCGTTGCGGATGTTTTGCCTGAACCCCCTCATATTGGTAGCCAGAGCCTGGAATCCGTAGTTGCCTTCAGGATTTACGGGGACTGAAGCATCAAACATAGTTTCCTTATTGAATAGATAACCCATCCAGTTGTCAACTCCTCCCATGTAGTAGACAAGTTTGGTGGGACCGAATGATTTGCTGGCGGCAAACCTGTTGGCCCATATCAGTTCCCTGTGGATCCTTGTGTATTTTCTGAAATCAACCCCGAGAACTATCATGTCAGACTTACGGCTGCTGAAATCCTTATAGTATTCCCCAAAAACCTTAAACCTTGTGCCGTAGTAGATGTTTACAGCTCTTTTCCTTGTGTTGTCATATATCACTTCCCCCTTAAGTCCGCCCCAGTGGCGCGAGATATCCTTCATATTAAGTGACAGCATATCCGTTGCCAGATAAACGTGTCTGTCGTTTCTGTATGAAAGTGTCCCCTTCAGTGCAAGTACAGGAGTAAGCGGCCTGGCAAATGAGAGATATACGTTATGGGTATATGATTTGAACAGGTTGGAATCGTTCGAACTGTAGTATGCCTGTCTGTGAAAGATGAACTGTTTGTCAAGCTTCCCTTTGAGGTTCTCAAGGCTTAAGAGATATTCATTGCTGTCGAAGTTACCTGAAAACCTGAAGCCGGCTGTCAGTCTATAGTCTTCAAAAAGATCAAGTATGCCAAAGCGTGTCAGCAGGTTTATCCCGGGATTGAAGTAGGGTGCTCCTCCGTTAAAAACCTGGTAGGCATTGTTAAGAAAGGTAAAGTCAATCTGGTTTGCTATGTAGTTGTTGTAAAAAGATGTCTCATAAATTCTTATAAGAGGAAGATCTATCACCCCCGTATCAAGGTCAATATCCATATAGTCTTTTCTCCACAACTCATCATAGTAATTTTGTTTTTCCTTTTCGAAAATATAGTGGTTTATGTCAATAGGTTCATCTGTTATATAATACTCATACAGAGGCTTGGTAAGGGTGTCTCTTCTCTTCTGGTCCTCCCTGATTAGCCATTGCCTTATCTGCTCAATGCTATCGGCTCTGTGAAGAAATTCGTCCCATTCCTTCCTGTAAGTAGTCACCGCCATATCTTCTTCTTTCAGTCCTGCCTCAGCACCTGTCTGGCTCATTAAAAGATATTTGTCATCGGCAAATACTATTTCCCCTGTCTCTCCGGTGCCCTCTGAAACCGACACACTAAGTATGTTTGTGTTGTAACCGGTGACTGGTACCGAACGGATGAACTGCTGATAGTGGGTAATGGTGTCTATATAACTTATTGAACTGTCGAACGATGCTGTATACCTGTTAAGTATACCGTTATTATCTCCCAGGTATGAGATCTGGTTTTTCCCCGTACTCAAAGGTGAGTATCTGCTTATGAAACGTCCTTCAGGTAACCTTGTAAGAACCCCGTCACCGCTTATAGTGTTGTATGTGAAGAGATCGAAGGTGAGGCCCGTTCTCTCAAAAGGGTTACCTGTATTTGTAAGGGTGTCGCTGAGGCGGTTGGAGGAGAAAATGATCATCCCCGGCTCCCCGTCGAGGTACGATGGGTTAAGGTCGTCGGCAAAATCCCTGGTGATCTGTTCGTTGGTTGCAGAGGCGAGTGTGTGGACATATATATCGGTCATCCCGTCCTTTACAGCAGAGAAAACAAGTTGCGTCCCGTCGGGCGAGTATGAAAAGTCAAGGACCTTATCGAAATATAGCAGGTTTCTCCTGCTGGTCTCTTTTTCCTGTATCCTGTGAAAATAAATTACAAGTCCCGCTTTTTCCTCATTGATGAAGGTCAGAATATTACCATCGGGGTGCCATGCCATAACCGGATAGGTGTTGTCGGTCTTCTGTTCAAACCGTGGTTCGGCCCTGAAAATGGTTTTTTGTTTTCCGGAAACCTGGTCATACAGCCATATCTTTTTTCTTCCCCAGTCGTTGGTCACGTAGGCAATGGTGTTGCCGTCGGGACTTATCCTTACCTGCTGGTAGATCTGTTCTTTCCGCGATTGAACAAGGAAATCATCCGTTGACGAAGGATAGGTTTCCCCGTCAGCGTACTCATTGCTGTAGTACTCTTTCCACTCTTTAAGCAGATCTTTAAGGTCCACACCTGTAACATAAAGCAGCCCGTCGTCAATATTCTTATATATCTTCGTGAGGTATAGTATGTTGGGGATTATGGCGTTACCGTATTTCCCTGCCAGAAACCTCCAGAAGGACTGTCCTGCATAAATTGCGTCATCATATTCAAGGTGACTTATGTTACCGTATTTGCCCGATTTAATACCATCCCTGACTCTGTTCTCAACATCGAAATCCCATTGCCATGCTACATAATTGACGAGTCCTTTCATATACCAGTCGGGGATGTTGATAACTGAAGAACTGGCTATCCTGTCCTTCATGTCGGCATTGTAAAGCATCTCGTTTATTATCACCTCTGCGATTGAAGCAGCTATCTGTTTCCTGAAAGCCACATGGTCACCTTCATAGTAAAGCATCACCTTGTTCTTAATGATCCTGCTGAAGCCTCCGGTGTTATAAGTGTCTTCGTCAAAGGTTACAAGGCCGATGTTAGACTGTTTGAACTCGGCTGCCTTGTTGTAAATGATGAAGATCAGTCTTTTTTCAAGCGTATAGTCAAAAAAATCCTCAATTTCGTCAATTTTTTCAAGGGCATAATCGGCAGTAAATTCAGCCAGTTCCTTGCCGTATTCGTTGAAATAACAGTCGAAGTCATCGAACCTGTAATAGGACCAGTAATAATCATAATACTGTACTTTGTTCTTCCCGAAGGCCATCTGGTGACCATTGTAGAACTGCCCCGAAGCATTTAGAAACAAGGCGCAGGTAAATACTATGAATATCAGTCTTTTAATTCTGTCCGGCATGTTGATACCTGAAGGATTTAATGATCTTCCAATGAGCAAATTCTGTTCCAATAATGGAATGTTCCGAAGCAAAACTAAGATATTCTGAATTAAATTGATTAAAAAGTACAAACTTTATTAATTTGATGTTTTGCCTCCTTTTATAAATGGCCTGATTTTTGTTTTTGGCAGATGCAACCAAAACGCCATCAAAACGGTTTAATAATTATTGATTATATTTAGGCAGAAATTAGTTATATATTTTCATCAAATAAATAGGTTGATATGAAAAGAATAGTATTTATCTTATTGTTAATGGTACCGGGAATCATTGCCCTGTCGCAGCCTGTTATGAAACTTTCGAAGACAGATCATGATTTTGGTACTTTCAGGGAAGAGGATGGAAGGCAGAAATTTGATTTTGTAGTGATGAATACTGGTAACCAGCCTCTTGTTATAAAGAACATCGTTGCTTCATGCGGCTGTACAACCCCCGAGTGGACCAAAAGTCCGATTGCACCCAACGGAACAGGAAAGATCACGGCTATTTATGATCCGGCTAACAGGCCAGGAGCATTTAACAAGACTCTTTCTGTTTATACGAATTCAAAACCTGAGCTTTCTGTTCTTGTAATAAAGGGAGAGGTGGTTCCCAGGGAAAAGACCATCGAAGAACTGTTCACTTTTGCTGTCGGAAATGTGAGGTTTGAAAGCAATCATCTTGCTTTTACAAATGTTAAAAAAACCGAGAAGAAAATCAGGGTAATGCCTATTGTCAACAACAGTGATTCTCCTGCTAAAATAGAATTTGAAAGAGTTCCGGCACATCTCACCATCAAGGCTGAACCTGAGACTCTCAAGCCAGGCCAGAAAGGTATCATCCAGGGTACCTATGATGCCACACTGAACAATGGTTGGGGAAACCTCAGTGATCTGGTAAGGGTGAAGATAAACGGAGTGTCGATGGATAAAGTGTATTTTTATGTCTCGGCAAACCTTGTTGAGGATTTTTCAAAGCTTTCGAAGGAAGATCTGGCAAATGCACCTGTATTTAAAGTAGCCTCCTCAAATGTGAATCTCGGCAAGATGGCCGGAGCTACCAAGAAGGATGTTGAGTTTGTGTTTACCAACGAGGGTAAGAGTGATCTGGTGATAAGGCATATCAGATCCACATGCGGATGTACAGCCATTCAGGATGGCAGTCAGGGTGTCGGCATAAAGCCCGGACAGAAAAGTTCTATCAAGGCTACCTTTAATTCAGGAACCTACAAGGGAAAAGTGACCAAAGCCATTTACGTCTATACCAATGATCCCAGGAACTCCGAGGTTGTCCTTATGCTTAACGCTGATGTAGAGCAGACGACTGCCTCGAACTGAAGCTGCCTGCCTGAATAGATTTATTGAACTTTAAGGGTACCGGTATATGGTACCCTTTTCTTATTTTTGCAGAATCATAACCTGAAATGGAGAAAGCGAAGAAGGAAGGTACGGCACCTGCTGTCAGGGAAGGAGTAAGCCCTCCGCCGGCAGTTAATCCGGAATTTCTGGCCAGACATGGCAGAAAGAAGAAGAGGCTTTTCTCTGCCGACGGTTATGTTGAGGGCATTCTGTCGGGTAACAACGCCATTTTAAGTGAAGCTATAACCCTGATTGAGAGTAATCTTCCAGAACATACTGCCATTGCCCAGGAGATATTAGCCAAGTGTCTGCCTCACAGTGGCAAATCGGTGAGGATAGGGATCACCGGCATCCCCGGTGCAGGGAAAAGCACCTTTATAGAAACCTTTGGGCTTCACCTCACCCGGTCGGGAAAGAAGCTTGCCGTTCTGGCAATAGATCCCAGCAGTCAGAATTCGGGAGGAAGCATCCTCGGCGACAAGACAAGGATGCAGAAGCTGGGGGCCGACTCCAATGCTTTTATACGACCCTCCCCGTCAGCAGGGACACCGGGAGGAGTAGCTTCAAGGACCAGGGAGAGTATTCTTCTCTGTGAAGCTGCCGGCTTTGATACTGTAATAGTCGAAACAGTAGGCGTAGGACAATCTGAAACGGCTGTCAGGTCGATGGTCGATTTCTTCCTGCTCCTTATGCTGGCCGGTACCGGTGATGAACTTCAGGGAATAAAAAGGGGAATTATGGAGATGGCCGATGTAGTTGCCATAAACAAGGCAGACGGGGATAATACAGCGAAAGCTGAACTGGCAAAACACTCTCTTCAGAATGCCCTGAATCTCTTCCCCGTCATACGGCCGGGATGGCATCCCCGGGTACTGGCCTGTTCGGCTTTGGAGGACAGGGGTATTGTTGATATAATAGGTGCTATAGGTGATTTTGTTAAGGTAACAAGGAAAAATGGCTTTTTTGATGAACAAAGGAAGGCTCAGGATGTTATCAGAATGCATGATACAATTATTGAAGCCCTTAAAAATTCCTTCTACAGGAATGAAAAGATTAGTGAGATGAAAGGCTTTCTTGAAGCTCAGATAAGGGAAGGGAAAATAACATCCTTTAAGGCTGCTTCAGAACTGCTCGATGTGTATTTCGGCAGACAAAAAGATTGTTAATATGCTTTATTTGTGTAGATTGCAACAGTTTTTACTATTAATCCAAACGCTAGAGATGAAAAAAATCATTTTTGTTATTATGACAGCCCTGCTGATTGCTTCCTGTTCAACAGAACCCAGGTACAAAATAACCGGTAATATTGTAGGAGCTGACAGCACTACCTTCCTGCTTCAGAAAAGGGAAGCAGGCCAGATAGTAACCATCGACTCCGCTTTTGCTGTTAAGGGTTCATTTAAGATGCAGGGAGGATCCATTGATTATCCTGAGATGGTACTGCTCACTGCAAAAGAGTCGAGGATAAGGACTACATTTTATCTTGAGAACTCTGAGATATCAATAACAGGATCGCTCGATTCACTTGAATACATAAGGGTTACAGGGTCAAAAACCCAGGATGAATTTAAGGCTTACAACGATGCGGGCAACGCCCTTAGTGAGAGATACGACATGCTTTACAGTGATTATCAGTCGGCCAGTCAGCGTGGTGACACGGCAAGTATGTCGAAGCTTGAAAAGGATGCTGAAGCTCTTCAGAAGGAACTCGTTGAGATTGAAAAGGATTTTCTGAGAAATAATCCGTCTTCCTTTGTTGCGCCTACTGTATTGGCGGGACTCAGTTATGAGCTGGAACCGGCCGAGATTGAGTCGTTTATAAATGCTATGGATACGGCTGTGGCTAATATGCCGGTAATGAGGGAATTGAAAGACAGGGTGGCACTAATGAAAACAGTATCAGTTGGACAGAAGGCTCCCGATTTTACCCTTAATGATCCCGAAGGAAACGCTGTTTCCCTATCCTCAAAGGTGGGTTCAAAGCTTCTTCTTGTCGATTTCTGGGCAGGCTGGTGCGGACCATGCAGACAGGAAAATCCTAATATAGTAAAGGTATACAATGAATTCAACAAGAAAGGTTTTGATGTATTCGGGGTTTCTCTCGACAGAACCCGTGATGAATGGGTTAAGGCTATTTCTGATGATAAGCTTGCCTGGACTCATGTGTCGGATCTTCAGTACTGGAACAGTGCCGCTGCAAAACTATATGCAGTAAATGCTATTCCTGCAAGCTTCCTGCTTGATGAGAATGGTGTGATTGTGGCAAGAAACCTCAGGGGAGAGGATCTCTATAACAAGGTAAAAGAGGTACTGGAAAACCAGTGATAACCTAAGTCCGGAAAGTATAAAATCCCTGTACAGGAATCATGAATCAATTTGTTCATCTTCAGGTACAGGGGTTTCTTTTTTAAGCTCTTCAAGGATAAACCCTGTCCCCCTTACCGTACGGATATCTATATTCCTGTCATCTGAGATGTATTTCCTTAACCTGCTTATGAATACATCCATGCTGCGTCCAAGGAAGTAATCATCTTCGCCCCATATCTCTGTAAGTATATCTTCGCGGGCAAGGATCTTGTTCTTGTTAATAATGAAATATTTTAGCAGCTGGGCTTCTTTAAGGGTAAGCTTTTCCTTGCTGTTACCAGAGATGAGTTCAAGGGTGTTGAACCTCAGGGTTGTGTCTGATATTTTGAATTCATCATTTACTGAGGAATACGCCCTCTTAAGTATGTTATTTATTCTGAGGATAAGAACTTCAGGATCAAAGGGCTTCGTAATGTAATCGTCGGCCCCGATCTTCAGCCCCCTTACTATATCTTCCTTAAGACTCTTTGCCGTGAGGAAGATTACCGGCATCTCGGGTTTCTCCTGCTTGATCTTCTCGGCCAGCGTAAATCCGTCCATCTCCGGCATCATCACGTCAAGAACGCAGATATCGGGCTTGTCGCCTGAGAAGATGTTCCATGCCTCCTTCCCGTCGCGGGCAAGTACCACATCAAATCCGCTAATTGATACATATTGCGAAAGAATATTCCCGAAATCGCGGTCGTCTTCAGCTAAAAGAACTTTCATAATGTCATTGTTTGAGAGGTATACTTATTGTAAATATACTACCTTTTCCCGGTTTACTGCTAACTGTAACATCTCCTCCATGCGCATTTGCGATTTTTTTTACGTAGTACAGTCCCAGTCCAAGGCCTTTAAATTTATGTATGTTTCCCGTGGAGGCGCGGTAAAATTTGTCAAAAATGTGTTTCTGGTCATTTCTGCCGATGCCTATACCATTGTCGGCCACCTTAATCATTATGATGTCGTTTTCAACCAGGGCATCGACTTTTATCACCGGATCCCTGTCCGAATATTTTACTGCATTTGACAACAGGTTGTTGATCAGGGTGGTGAAGTAAACGACATCAACATCTGCATAGATATCCCGGAGGTTAATATTTACCGACACTTCGGCGCAGTTGTTGCAGCCGGTCCTGAAACTTTCAATGATGTCGTTAAGCAGTTCATCCATATTTACATTTTTCCTGTCAACCTGGAACTGCGTTCTTTCCCACATACTTATTTCAAGAATCATATTTATGAGCTGGTTAAGGTGAACGCTCTGCTTACCTATAAGTTTGGCCGTCTCGAGAATCTTGGAGTCATTGGCCCTTATCTGGGGTATCTCGAGTGTCTTTCCCGCTACAGTAATTGTCGAAAGAGGAGTCTTAAGCTCATGAGTCATGTTATTTATAAAGTCGGTTTTCAGATCCGACAGCCTTTTCTCTTCCATCAGGTTACGGTAGGTGGTCATGAACAATGCAACCACAACCATGATACTCAGGATGCTCATAATAAGTGAAGCAGATGTCTCGCGAAGTATAACCCTCTGCTTGTCACTGAAATCGATGTAGTAATCAAAGTCGAGCCGGTACAGGTTATCTTCAGATCTGTAGCCCTTAATCAGAATCTCGGATGAGGGACGGGTTTTTTTATTTTCTTCTTCATTATCCGGTTGTTGTCCCGGTGCCGGCGGCCTGCGTCTCAATAAATCCTCGCTTGTATAAATGGGTATTCCTCCTTCAGGTCCAAGAAGTTCAAGATAATTGATTACAATCTTATGGTTAAAATCCTTTTCAACTCCCTGTCGGGCAAAATGAAATGAAAGATAACCCGAAAGATCCTGTTCCTGTTCAAGTACTTTTAAAACCAGATCATAAATGTATTTCTTCTTCTCGGCTGTTGTGGAATCATCAGTTAATGCCGACAACTCTTCAATGAATAATTCAGAGTAATCGTTTATAAGGTAACGGACGGTGTCAAATCCGTCAGTACCCCACCGTCTCTCCATGCTCTCCATGGCATCCTGAGAATACAA
>JAVEZD010000014.1:0-20108 GCA_034003165.1 Bacteroidales bacterium
TGATTGTTCAGGGTAACGGTGATTACGATGCTGCAAAGGCCTGGGTTGAGAGTGATGGCGTAATGACAGAAAGCCTGCGCCGTGACCTCGATAAAGTCAATGCTATGGGAATCCCTGTCGACATAGTATTCAAACAGGGCAGGGAGGTGCTTGGTCTTAAGTAGGATTCAGTCTCCTTTCACTCAGAGGCGCTTACATAAGATGATGCCTCATCTGCAGGTCCATTTACATACTTCGGATATGCCGGGTATGAACAGAGGAGATAGCCTTTTCCTGAAGGTTTTTCACTTATTCTGCCCTCGGGACTAACCACCAGAGTCTTTGAAGGAGCCCTGCCCTCCTCGACCCATGCTATGAGAAGATCGGTTTTGTCAGCTGAGTTCGGGGACGGGATGTTCTTTACTGTGATACTTTCTCCCTTACCGTTTTCCCTGTAGCTTCTTCCTGATAATCCATGGCCTCCCTGGGGTACGACATAGAGGCGGGCAAACTGATCTAGTTTATCCTGTCCCATCTTGTCAACGAGCGACTGGTAGTAATCAAGCTGGGCCCCGGACGAAGCAATAAAATCCTGGGTACCTGAAGTTATAATTATTTTCCCTCCCCGTTTAAGAAAGGCAGTAAGGTCCGGACTGGTAGCATCGAGCCATTCTGAAACCAGTTTCCTTCGTTTGTTCATCTCTTTGGTCTCAGTGTAGTCGAGGGGATTGGCAGAGACATCCTGCATCAAAATTCCGGTAACGCCAAGTACTCCGAGTGAGGTATGAACAGGAGCATCCTCCCCTGCCCCTTCCTGTCCCTTGTACCTGGTGCCGGTGATGGTACCGAAGGCATCGGGCTCGGTATTCGGGAGCCACATCCCGAACGACTTTACCTTGTTGGCAAGGGGAGCGGGAAACCTGTAAGGGCTGTAAATAAACTCGAGGGTACTTATCTGTCCGGGTGTGAGCCTGTCCGAAGCCTGTTCAGCTTCAGGCTCATTTCCACCTCCATCAGGCTTTCTGAGGGCTTTCCACGGATCGGCTGGCCCTTTGCCATCGGTCACGTCGAAGATCTCCCTCGAGGCCATATAGTTGTTTATTATTCCGTCGGCCAGTCCATCAAGCTCATCACACTGCCTCAGGAACTCAGTCCTGATAACACCTGTAAGAGACGGTGTGATCCAGTTGGCAACGGGCTTTTCCTGTATCCTTATAAGCTCCGGTGCCAGCATAAGTGAAGAGAAGCTGACGATAGGAACATCTGATATTATCCCGTCGTAGTCTTCCGGGTATCTCTGGGCAACCATAAGGCCTTCCCTTCCGCCCTGGGAGCCTCCGGAATAATAATTATAGCGGGGCCTTTCACCATAGATTCTTTCGATGATCAGCATAGCTGCATCATGTGTCTTCTTCATCTGCATATAGCCAAGGTTCCTGACTGCTTCTTCGTTAAGCACCCAGTCGTCGGGGCCGGCACCTTCCGGTCCCGTAGCCAGTGGCTTATCTCTTCCTCCCATTGATGACTGGTGGCCCGAATCGCTTCCGTAGAGCACAAAGCCTTTGTTAAGCATCGGATTACGTCCTTCCCTTACTGTGATGGTTCCGTTCATTCCACCTCCGCCCATCTGCATGGAACGGTACGACCAGGAGGATGGAAGAAGAACCCTGAAATTTATGGGCCATCCCTTTGGATCAACAGGGAAAATTGAACCTTCAATAACACCATAGGCAGGACCTGCATCTGTAGCCTCAATCCAACGCGGAGGGTATAGTTTTACCGAACCCACAGGCTCACCGATAGCTATAACAGGAATCAAGCTGCCTGCCTTTTCAATGTCGGACCGGGTAATTGATTTATTGGTGGAGGATGAAATCTGAAGTGCATCAACCTCTATTGCCAGAACACACAATGATATCAAAACAATAAAAAGTCTTTTCATGGTTAGTAGTTTTAGGGAAAATCCATGCTAAAATTAATAAAAATCCAGAGTAACCTGATACACAAAGTAGACATCCTTAATTCTTTTAAAACTAAAGTCTTTTTATGACCTGTTTTACCAGGCTGTTTAGCTTCTCTGTATCTTTGCGGGGAAGGAATTCCTTTTTAGAGTACAATTAATTGTTTTCAACCCGGTTAACCTCAAAAACAGAGGTAAAAACAGCTCTTCAGCATATAAAAAATGTACTTTTATCAATATATTGGCAGTGATCAAATAATTCAAAATGAGCAGGGGATTTGTAAGGGAAGAAGATCAGGAAGAGATTCCGATGGTTCCACAGAGGGCCTTTCTGCCTGAGGGGGTAGCGAACTTTGTTACTCCTGAAGGGATGGACGAACTCCTGGCTGAGAAACAGACTCTGATGAAGGAAAAGGAAAATACTGATTTCACTTCTGAAAATGAAACCAGAATCGCCCTTAACTTCATAAATGCCAGGCTTAAGCTTCTTGATGAAAGAATTGCAGGAGCAAGGATCATTGACCCTAAAGATCAACCTGCGCTGGAGATCAGATTCGGGGCCACTGTAACTTTAAAATCGTCAGAATCAGACCAAACCCAAAGATTTAAAATAGTCGGAGTAGATGAAGCGGATATATCCAAAGGTAAAATCTCCTTTATATCACCACTTGCACGACAACTGATTAATAAAAAAGCCGGTGAAACGATTCACCTTAAAACTGACATGAAGGATGTCTTTTATGAGATAACTGACATAGCTTATTCATGACCTGTTCAATAAAATAACCCAATACCTTCCATCCGGGTATGGAACTTAAATTATTTGAGTTCCAGCTTGCACAGAGTAAGGTTGTTGATGATGAGATCGCGTAACAGGCTTTAACATTCGGCCAATACCTGAATCTGAATTGCCGCAATGGCTGTTAACAAAATTTTGTTTAACTTGATCAAAGAAAAATCATTTTCTCTGTTACAGCATTTACTCTGTTTAAAACCGGAATCCCAAAAAAGCCCCTATATGAAAAGTTACCGCTTCCTGAACCTGATTATCATAGCCGCTCTGACACTTGCAATGGTCACCGGCTGTAAGAAAGAAAAAGATGAACCTGAGACCGTTTCAGATGCCGACGGGAATATTTATACTGCAGTGGCAATAGGGCAACAGGTATGGCTGAGAGAGAATCTGAAAACTACCAGTTACAGTAACGGGGATCCGGTTCCCCAGGTAACTGACGAAACAGAGTGGTTGAATCTGAATGATGGGGCCTATTGCAGCTACGACAATAATCCGGCTTCTGCAATAACTTACGGAATGTTATATAATTGGTTTGCTGCAACAGATCAACGAAATTTATGCCCTGATGGCTGGCATGTTCCTGATTATAACGACTGGACAACACTGATAGATTTTCTGGGAGGAGAAGCCGTGGCCGGCGGCAAACTGAAAGAAGATGGAATAGTCCACTGGAAAGCCCCAAATACGGGAGCGACGGATTCTTACTCCTTTACGGCTCTCCCTGCAGGATTCCGTCTGGGTGGTGCATTCAGTGAACCAGGATATTATGCTGTTTTATGGAGCTCCTCAGAAGCTGATACGGATGATGGATGGATTCTCGATATATTAAGCTCTTCTGAAAAGGCTTCTCTGGAACATGCCTATAAACAGGACGGATTTTCAATACGGTGCATCAAAGACTGATTGATTACTGATATAAATAACTGCCAGCAAAATTGCCAAAGGAAATAAAAGTCCGATAATACCTTTTTCAGTTTTGTTTTATTAAAGTCCTATGCTGCTTTGAATTACTTATCAGTTTCCATCCCAGCCAGGTATTTACCAGACCAATGATTAGGTAAAGAGGCTGAAGAATACTCGATAAGCTAATCCACCATACCTGGATGATTATCCAGAGCGTTAGCGCAATACCCAGCACGATACCTGCATGACCGGCATAACGGTTTTTTGTAAAGGAGAGCACAGCCCCGGCAATGTTTGCAAACCCGTTTACCAGGAGCAGAAAAAGACCAGGCAACATGAATGAACCGAGCGGTGAATCTGAAAGGATGTCGGCAGACATACCGAGTCCTTCCCCTGTTGTGTCCATAAGCATTCCATAACCTGCAGGGATGGCACCAATAGCTGTAAAAGCCTGCAGGGCTCCAAGTATGTAGTAAAATTTCTTCATTATATTATAATAGGTATGATGTTCCGCACATGTTGGAAAAATTATATTCTGAGGTGCTTGTGTCAGTATTACATGTGGGTTTCATGGTTAGATGTTTAGTGCCGTCCGGAAAGCAATTTAAGAATTTCGATTCTGAGGGATATGTATTTTAAACATTTTTTTTCTTGCTTAAACATTTTCCCACTTCAGTGAAAAAACCTTAAAACACTCAATTATTCCCCTTTGTTCCCCGGGCAGCATTTCGACATGTTATTGAGGACATATTACTGAAAAACTAAAAATACCGGACTGATTTAAAGGCATGGTTTCCGGCCCTGGCAGTGGAAGAACAGAGTTTGTATTTTCTGCTGAAAACCTTAAATTTGTTGCCTTTCTGAAAAAACTCCTAATCCCACTCCTATGAATGATGTTAATATTTTAAAAAAATGTCAGGATTACCTTAATACACTTTGTGTTGACATTAAAGAAAGATGTGTAGGCAGCGAAGGCAACAGGCAGGCTACATTTTTCATCGAAAAAGAGTTCTCCGCATCAGGATGGAAAACCTGCATGGCTGAATTCGATGCGATCGACTGGAAAGAAAACGGGGCTGAGCTAAAATCTGACGGAAAAAACTTTAAGGTCCTGGTAAGCCCATATTCAAACGGTTTCTCCGGTGAGGGTATTCTGGTCTCCGCATCAACAACTGAAGAACTGTCAGCTGTTGATGCCAGGGATAAGATAATCCTTCTTCATGGAGATATTGCCACGGAACAGCTTATGCCCAGGAATTTTGTCTTCTATAACCCGGAAGAACATCAGAAGATTATTTCTATTCTTGATAACAGCGGAGCAAAGGCAATTATAAGCGCAACGGGAAGAAATGCTGCCCTTGCCGGAGGAGTATATCCCTTCCCTCTTATTGAAGACGGGGATTTCGACATCCCCTCCGTATATATGACCGAAGAAGAAGGGTTAAGGCTCCTGCCTGAGACAGGCAGGATCGTTTCACTTGAGTCTTTGTCGGAAAGAATCCCGGGGAAAGGATATAATGTCACTGCCGGAAAGGGAAAGGCCGGATTGCAGAAGATAGTTGTAACAGCGCATATAGATGCTAAAAAGGGCACCCCGGGGGCAATAGATAACGCTACAGGAGTTATCGTTCTTCTTCTCCTGTCAGAGCTTCTTAAAGATTACAATGGGAGATATTTCATTGAGATCGTTGCCTTTAACGGGGAAGACTACTATGCTGTGCCGGGACAGATGAATTACATCGCTTCCAACAAGGATGAGTTTGGACAAATACTGCTTAACATAAATATTGACGGGGCCGGATATAAAGAGGGGCCATCTGCATTTTCCCTTTTCGACTTACCCGATGAACTATCAAGGTCTGTCAGAAAAATTATTGACCGGTATGATGGAATAACTGAAGGGATACAGTGGGCACAGGGCGATCACAGTATCTTCCTGCAGTATGGTGTTCCGGCAATTGCAGTTTCATCACAATGGTTCATCGAAAATATTGCAGATCAGGATATAACCCATACTCCTAAAGACAATCCCTCGATAGTCGACTGTAAAAGGATAGTAGAGATCTCGCAGGCATTAAATACCTTTATCAGATCACTTTAAATACCTGTGCTGGAAATGTGAAATTTGCATATTCCTTGTATCTTGTTAATAATTTAATATTCAGGAATCATGTTGAAAAAAGACCGTATTTCACGAATCATGTACATAACAGGCGTTGTTGCATTAATTGCCGGAGCGCTTGACCCTCTTGAAGGATCGGTGATCATCCTGGCCGGAAGTTCCCTGCTCACAATTGCGACAAACCTTACCAGGGACAGACACCGGAATATTTTCCTGATCGCTTTCCTTATGATTGCAGCAGGCGTGCTTTTAATGTTCTGGCTCTCTTCCCGTGGAGGAATTGGAGGCACTGCCTCCCTGTCGTGGTGGTGGGGCTTACTTGTAATTCCTTATCCTGTAGGGTGGCTTATAACTGTTATCCTATTGATTATCAGAACTATCAAAAAGAAAAGTCTTACCGATATCAGGTAGAAAAAGGAGAAAATCCTTCCATCGGATCCAACAGCCTGGGATATTTGTCTATCAGTATCAGATGTTTTAACAGGAAATGTCAGTTGCGCCTGAGAAAAAAGACTGAACAGGATTTCCTGAAATATCACTACTGAATTGTATTTTTGTGCAGGAAGAATAAAAGAAAATGATTACACAGAATGTACTGTTCGCACTCGGGTTAACGGTCTTTGCAGGACTGGCCACCGGCATAGGCAGCCTTATGTCGCTGATGTCGAAAAGGTTCAATCCAAAATTTCTGGCTATATCCCTGGGCTTTTCTGCAGGCGTTATGATCTATGTATCGCTTGTTGAGATATTCTCAAAGGCAAAGGATTCCCTTATTGCTGCTCACGGCGTTAAGCCGGGAAATATATATACTGTTATTGCTTTTTTCTCCGGTATCGCCCTTATAGCTGCAATCGACAGGATGATTCCCTCGTTTGAAAACCCCCATGAAATGAAGAACCTCGAGGAAAAAAACCTTGATCCGGCCAACAATAAAAAGCTGCTAAGGATGGGGATGTTTTCCGCCCTTGCTATAGCAATACATAATTTCCCTGAAGGCCTGGCTACTTTTATGGGAGCCCTCACTGACCCGACCCTGGGTATAAGTATTGCCGTGGCCGTTGCCATCCACAATATCCCCGAAGGTATTGCCGTATCAGTACCAATTTATTATGCAACAAAAAACCGTAAAAAAGCATTCTGGCTATCCTTTCTGTCGGGACTGGCTGAGCCTGTAGGAGCGCTTATAGGATATTTTGTCCTGAGAAGCATCTTCAACGATTCAACCTTTGGTCTGATTTTCGCAGGAGTTGCCGGCATCATGATATACATATCACTTGATGAGCTACTGCCTACAGCTGAGGAATACGGTGAACACCATATAGCTATTGGCGGAATGGTCGGGGGTATGGCTGTGATGGCCATCAGCCTGCTGATGTTTGTTTAACAAAAAAACCTCCTAATCCATCTCCCCAGGGGTTAATGGCATTTCCACACCGGAGATCAGGTTCTTATGCAACCGGCCCTCTGATTGCAGATTATTTTTTAACCAGTATCTTTAATAATATAAATAAAGTATTTTTTATTTCACATATTTCCTTAACTTATTGCTTTAAAATTGATTAGAAATTAATCAATAATTTTTAATATTTAATATTACCTGTAAGTATGGAAAAACTTATTTCGTGTTGCGGACTTAACTGTAAAGCCTGCGATGCATACATTGCGACTATCAGTAATGATGATGAACTCCGGAAGATTACAGCTGACAAATGGCGGACCGGTTACAATGCTCCTGAGATAACTCCGGAAATGATTAACTGTACAGGTTGCAGGGAGCCGGGGGCAAAGTTCAGTCATTGTGATGTTTGTGAAATCAGAATCTGTGTCAGGGCGAAAGGCTTCGACACCTGTGCCGACTGCAGTGAAATGGACGGCTGCGCCATTGTCGCCCCTGTCCATCAGTATGTACCCGAAGCTGTTGCAAACCTGGCAGATCTCAGACAGGCAGGAAGGAACTGATGGTTGTCCTGCAAGGTTTTTCTCAGGAAGGAATAATAATGAACACTGCTTAAGGATTCCGCAAAAGGTCCTCCGGTATATCTATCGCATCAGAAGTCTGAGAACTTTTTCTTTAAAGGGGGTGTATGGCGGATAGCGGACGGGAAGATCGATCAGGTTTGATTTTTCCATTACCGATCTCATGTTTGAGAAAGTCTCGAATGTTTTCCTTCCATGATATCTGCCTGTTCCGCTGGGACCAATACCCCCGAAAGGCAGATGTGGGTTTGCAATCTGCATGACTGTATCATTCACAGCCACTGATCCGCTCTGGGTCCGGGCCATGAATTCCCCGGCAAGTTTCTTACTTGAGGTAAATATGTAGGCTGCCAGTGATTTGGGAATTCTGTTAATAACTGAAAAAATCTCCTGGAAGTCATCGAAGCCAATTACGGGCAGAACCGGACCGAATATCTCCTCCTGCATAACCGGGTCCTCAGGTCTTACTCCAGTAATTATGGTCGGAGAAATATAGCATTCATCAATATTGCTGGTGCCTCCGGTTATTACAGTGGCCCCATTCAGGAATGACACCATCCTTTCAGTCTTCCGTGGATTGATCATTCTGCAATAGTCAGGACTTTCTGAAGGATCATCACCATAGAATGATCTGATTTCCGACCCGAGAAGTTCAAGAAAATGATCCTTAACCTTATTATCAATAAGAAGATAATCCGGAGCGATGCATGTCTGACCGGCATTAAGGAATTTACCTGAAGTTATCCTTTTTGCTGCAAGTCCTAGCTTTGCATCTGCCGTAACAACACACGGATTCTTGCCTCCAAGCTCAAGTGTGAAGGGGGTTAAATTTCCGGCTGCTTTTGTCATTACTTTCCTGCCTACGGCAGGACTGCCGGTGAAGAAGATATAGTCAAACGGAAAATCAAGGAGATAATCACTAAGAGACTGTTCTCCTTCTGCCATTACAACCAGCTCCTTTGGGAAATGGCTTATTATCTTTGATATGACTTCCCCGGTACGGGGGACTTTCTGTGAAACTTTAAGTACAACGTTGTTGCCGGCTGCAAGAGCTCCTGCCAGTGGAATCACTGACAACTGGAAAGGATAATTCCATGGCGAGATGATCAATACCTGTCCGTATGGTTGTGGCAGAATATAGCTGCGTGCAGGCATATTGGCAACTGAAGTTCTGACTCTCTGTCTCCCTGACCACTTTCTGAGGTTACGGATCAGGATATTGATTTCGGCAATGGCAAATCGCGATTCAGTGCCAAGCACTTCAAAATAAGGCTTACGAAAATCCACATTAAAAGCATCCCTGAGCTCATCCTCATAGTGCAGGATAAGTGATCTCAGCTTCTTAAGGTTTTCGATTCTGAAATCTATATCGAGTGTTTCGCCCGAGGCAAAAAAAATCTTCTGATCTCCGAGGATCTTGTCAAGCTCTTCTTTATGCATGGTTCCGTGTATGGATAAATGTTGCTGCTGTAAATATACTGAGATAAATAACTAATATGAATTGATGTTTTATGATATACAAATAGTGCAAAAGGGCTCTACTATTTTTATTAAATTGCGATGGAGTATATTTATTTTGTACTTATTTAATTTCTTTGACCTGCAGCATTTTTGCATTTTGTGTTTGATCCCTGGCAGATGGTTTTTCTCATCGGCAATACTGACGAGATCACATTGATTTAACTTTATTGAGGGGAAGCGCCAGGAACAGATGATGCAAAAATGAAATTTACTTATTATCACTATTTCAGCTATTTATATAACTATTTACCCTTAAACAATCAATAAAATGGATAGAAGAAAATTTATAAGGAACACAGCTGTCACGGTACCTTTGATGGCCTTTTTACCCGGTTTCGCCCTTTTGGCAGATCCTCTGAAAGGAAGGGTTAAAATTACTGATGTACAGGTTGTTCGTACCAGAATAGGTATGCGCGTAAGTCCCCTGGTTAAGATAAGTACCGATGCCGGGGTGTTCGGTATCGGAGAATGTCATCACGACGAGAATGGGCTTGGCGCCAAAGATATAGTATTGAATGTATGTAAACCCATTCTCATGGGGAAAGATCCTTTTGATATCGACTATCATGTATTCAAGATGAGCACCCGTACCTCATATTACGGCGGGAACCATGGAGTGGCAACTCATGCAATCACAGGTGTTGAGATGGCCCTGTGGGATCTGATAGGAAAGATCACTGAACAACCTGTCCGCAAGCTTCTGGGAGGCGGCAGTCATGTAAACGAGGTCAGGGCTTATGCATCGGCCCGTCCGAGGAACATGCAGGACATGGATTCGTGCAAGGAGTTTGCTGAATTGATGCTGGGTCAGGGCTGGACTGCATGCAAGAGTGATATAGACAGGGATCAGCGATGGAACAGCCTTAACAACCGCAGGCTCTCAAACACTGAGGTTGACAAACTGGCACAGGGCTTTTTCAATATGAGAGAAGCACTGGGACCTGACTTTGATATAGCCGTCCACTGTCACTGGGAGTTTGATTTTGACAGTGCCCTGCGTGTTGCAAATGCCGTTGCACCCATGCGTCCCATCTGGCTTGAAGATCCCCTTCCGATAGCATATAATGAGCAGTGGATCAACCTTACTGAGAAATCTCCTGTCCCCATACTCTGCGGAGAGAACCTGTATACCAGGGATGACTTCCGTCCCTTCATAGTGAATCAGGGAGTCAATATGATAGAAATTGATGTATCAATGGCTGGTGGACTCCTTGAGGCGAAAAAGATTGCCGACCTTGCCGAGACATACTACATTCCGGTTTGTACCCATAATGTTGCCAGTCCCATTGCAACCATTGCATCGGCCAACTGGGCTTCGACGGTAAGGGAATTTGTAGCCCACGAGACCTTTATTATGAATCCAACGAACCGTGCCGGCAGGGGTGTTAACGGCGACCCTGATATTCTTGGTTACGACAAGGAGATGATAGTTAAAGGGCACCTTCAGTTAAGCGACAGACCCGGATTTGGCTTTGACCTGAATGAAAAGCTTATAAGGGAGAAATATATGGTTGAAGGCGAAACCTGGTGGAAATAAGAAAGAGCGGGTGTGAGTGTGAGTGTGAGAAAAAAGAGTGAGAGCTATTCACTCTCACCCTCACTCTCACTCTTTTTCATTACCCGGTACAGGTTCTGAAATCTGTCATTTTGCTATCTTAACACACAATAACTTTTTTTGATCCCTGACAAGCAGTCTGCCATTGACAAGTGCCAATGGGCTCCAGTTTTGACCCATTTCAAGGATCTCAGCGGAAGCCAGAGGCTTGAATCCCGAGGGATCCGGCTGTATCAGGTACAATGTCTGCCTGCCATCTGTAGCCAGTATTAGCCCTTCAGCCAATATCATGCTGCCTTTATCAAAAAGCGGGTTACGTATCGTTTTCCACATTACCTTTCCATTCATGTCCATACAGGCCAGCCCATCACGTTTGCTGTTTGTTGAGAACTGCGCATAGAAATAGCCATTGTACAAAATCGGGGGTTTGGTATGATCACCGAAATCATTATGTCTGAAAAGTTCATTTACAGAATAGCTTCCATCTGCATTTTTCCCTACTTTAATCATTGCTGTTCCCAGCTCATATCCGCCTACGGCAAGGATTCTGCCCTCACCTGCATCAAAAGCCGGAGCTGTCTGAATCATATTCTCCCAGTTGTTGTATTCCCAGAGAATTTCCCCGGTTTGGGGTTTAAACCCTATTATTTTCCCCTTGGTGGTGCTGACTTCCTTATGCATAAAGGTATTCGTGGATGAAAACACCATAACTATATGATCCTCTCCTGCAATCTTTACAACAGAAGGGCTGGCATAAGTTTCATTTCCGATAGCATCTGTTTTCCAGACGATGGCTCCGGTCATTTTATTATAGGCAACCAGTCCTGAATTTGGATCCTTCGAATAAGACACTATCAGCAGGTTGCCATAAATAAGAGGGCATTGGGATATGGCCCATACAGGTATTTTGGTTCCACCGAAGTCTTTCATTATGTTCTTGTTCCATATCGGCTTATGTGTGTTGACATCAATGCAGTACAGGTCTCCATAAGGTCCACAGGAATAAACCCTGTTGCCGTCGATAGCCGGAACACTTCTTGAACCCGGATATGAAACCGTTCCTGCTGCACTATAACTATAGTTCCATAATTCCTTCCCGGTGTTAAAATCAAAACACCTCATTATATCGCCTGTCTTATCGTCCCTGTCGAGCAGATATACTTTCCCTGCCTGTATTACAGGGCCGCCGTAACCGGGACCGACATTTGCGGTCCAGAGTACTTCAGGCCCTGTTGCCGGCCAGGAGCGTAAAATCCCTTTCTGTGGCGAGGTACTGTTCCCGTTTGGTCCAAGGAACCGTGGCCAGTCCTGCGCACTTATCTGAGTGCTGCAGACTAATAAAACAACGGCAGCGTAAAGTAGATTAATTCTTCTCATAGTTATTATTTTTAATAAAAGTAAATAAATCATGTATAGTCAATTCCCCGACAATTTTTAAAACGAAAAAACTGTGAGTTAAAACGAATCAATTTCTGCCCGTTTCTCCTTCTCTCAGCCAACATGTTATTCTTTTTGACCTTTTAACACATACATTATACCAAAATCTCCTCACACCTTATTGCTGTGGAGGAGGTGCACTAAGTCTGCTGAATGTCAGCGAACCAAGTTTCCAGTTGTCTTCAGGCTTCACATAGACTTCAGTTACCATGAAATGAGTTGTAACCTCATTGCCGCCAACTTCTGCCACAAGTGTTATCCTGTTTAGGAGGATCGCAGTGTTTTTATCAACAAAATTCACGATTACTTCATGAACGTCAGCTTTTTTATACCATATCCCGCCGCTTTTGATAACATCAATTTCACGGGTTTTGCCCCATGATCCTCCCATGTGTACGAACATGGATTTTTCATGAAAGAGGTCATTCAATGGATCAACATTCCTGTCTGCCATCCACTGCCATTTGTCCTTAGAAAGAGCGACTATTTCCTGCTCTTCTTTAGTTAAGGTCTGGGCGGCAGGATTTTGTGCGAAGGTTAATCGCGACCCCAGGATGATTAAAAATAAGCATGTAAATAATGGTTTCATAATAGTATTTTATTAATAATCTGAACATTAAATATCTAGTTTTCTGCTTCCCATCCATTGTACAATCTCAGGATCACCGTGATCAAAGTTAACAATGGTCCTGGTATCGAGTTATCTTATGGCAGTCATATCTGCAGGATCAATTTCCAAATCAAAGACTTTGAAGTTTTCTTTCATGCTTTCTTTCTTAACTGATTTGGGTATTGCCCCGACACCCCTTTGAATCAGCTATCTCTGTTCCGTATTTCAGTATTACCTTTTGCATATCCTGTATTGTATTATTTAATCATGCGGTATTCTTCATCGGTAACAGGGTTCAGCCAGACTGCTCCTCCCTTGTCTGTATTAAGGCTTACGGCGATATGTGAAAATTCACTGTCGGGAGCTGCACCATGCCAGTGTACCACATCTGGCGGAATTTCCATCTTATCACCTTTCTGTAATAACCTGGCAGGTTCTCCCAGAGCCTGGTAATAACCTTTTCCACCGGTTATAAGCAGTATCTGACCTCCGGGATGAGAGTGCCAGTTTGTTCTTGCTTTGGGCTCAAAGGTTACATTGCCATAGCTGACATTGATTGCGGGGTTGGTTGCCCCCATCATGTTAAGCCAGACTTTCCCTCTAAAGTTTTTGCTGGTTATTATTTCACCTCTGGCAAAAACCGCAGCAGGCTGCCCGGTTCCGAGAACTTCGTTTAAAACTGTCTGAGCTGCGCCGGCTTCCTTTTCACCCGGACCGGATCTGATGACATCAACAAATTCAATCAACTGCGCTGGTGTTAATCCAACATTCAGACAAATGGATAAATGACTGCGAAGCATTGGTTCTGCACCTCCGATTGAGCTTAGTACTGAGATTGTTACCAGTTCCCGTTCGGCATAGGTCAGTACATCCCGTTCAAAAAGATCGGCAAACAAATGTTCTTTTAGAAAGGTATCGATTGCGGGAGCAAAAGCATTATAACCTGACAATGGCCTGTCCTGAGGGGTAAGAGTGAGTTCGCCCAGTACCTTTTTCCCCCGTTCATATTTACTTGCAGAATTTTTTACAGGAGATGCTTCGGCACCCTTGATGTCGTTGATTCCTTTTGCTTTGCGTTCATCCAGTACTTCCATAAAAGTTTGTAATCCGCGAATACTGCGGGGAAATCCGCAGTAAGCATACAGGTGAGTGATTACTTCCCTGATTTTGTTGATAGTCAGTCCTGCATCCAGCCCTTTATCCAGTTCAGGTCTTAACGATTGGAGTTCGCCTTTGGCGGTATAAGCTGAAATAAGAATAATACTCTGCTGTGCCTCTGTCAAAGTCTGAATTGGGCTCACTTCATTTTGTGCGCTGAGACGACAGATTAAAAAAAATGCTGTAACACTTGTTATAAAAATTTTCCGGTTGGACATAGCAATAAAAATTAAATCTATTGATGCACTTTCTATAAATCTTTCAGAACCTGCCGGTAGCCATTCTGTCAAGCTGTTCTATTGACATATTGAAGAAACGTTCGTTCTTGTTCAGGGAACGCATTGTTGCCATTTCATTATCGCTCAACGCAAAATCGAAAATACTGATGTTCTCCTTTATGTGAGCAGGATTTGTTGAACCTGGTATTGCAGAGAAACCCTCCTGAATATGCCAGCGGAGTATAATCTGTACTATGCTTTTCCCATGTGCATCAGCGATTTTTTTGATCACCGGATCGGATAACAATCCCTTGTCTCCATGTCCCAGGGGATACCAGCACTCTACAATTATGTTGTAAGGTTTTACCCATTCGCGTATGTCATTACGCTGCGCATAGGGATGACATTCGATTTGCAGAGCAACAGGTTTGATTTTCATGTCATCTACAATTGCATGGAAGCGTTCATTACTGGCGTCAAAATTACTGATTCCTAACGCCCGCACCTTACCTGATGCAACTGCCTTTTCCATCTCCTTCCAGGCATTGACGTAATCTCCGATAGGCTGATGGATATAAAGCAGGTCGATATAATCTGTCTGAAAACGTTTCAATATTGTATCTATTGATTGAAGGGTTTTGCCATCTGCATAGTCGGAAACCCACAATTTGCTGGCAATAAAAAATTCTTCACGCGGAATACCGCTCTCTTTCATCGCCTCACCAACCGCTCCCTCTACACGATACGCTGTAGCGCAGTCCACTTTGCGAAAACCATTTCTGAATGCTTCAAGACATGCTGCCTTTGCCTGTTCGTATGTGATTGCATAAGTACCAATTCCTAACTGAGGCATAACCATACCGTTGTTCAGCTTTAAAGTTGGCACATTAGCTTTGATGCCTTGAGCATTAACAGGATTGATGCTGCCGAATAGTAAAACTAATACCATTAATTGGCTTAAAAGGACAGGAAGTTTTCCGATAATTGTTGTTTTCATATTCTAAAGTTTTACAAATGTTTGCTAAAAAATTCATTCAATTTTTTTATTGCCAACTCCACATATTCAGGAACATAGTAGGTTTGAATGTGCGTAGCACCCGGAATAAGAAATAATTCCTTCTCTTTTGTTCCAGTGGCATTATTGAAACAAGCATCAGTCATGTAATAGGTGTCGGCTTTGCTTCCTGCCATCATCAACAGGGGCTGATTGATCAGGTTCATGTTTGTTGAAGCGTCAAATGCCATCAGATCGAGAAGGCTGCTCATGGTATAGCGGAAGGTTGAATTTGGGTGTTTATGGGTGTTTCCGTAGTAAACATATCCTTCGCGATACAGGTCATACGGAATTTTAGCCAGTTCTTCTTCTTCCGTCGGCATCGGACTATCAGCAGCATAAAGCACTTTGCCTCCAGCAGCTTCCTGTGCCCGTGCATCTGAAGCCTGTTTTAACCGTTCCTGGATGGTGGCCAGTCCGGAATTCATGAATCCGTTTCGCCTGACCACGCCTGAATTAAACATGCTGAGTGTAGCCACGACTTTAAACCGCTTGTCGGTCTGGGCAGC
Organism: Bacteroidales bacterium; assembly: GCA_034003165.1. Lineage (GTDB taxonomy): Bacteria > Bacteroidota > Bacteroidia > Bacteroidales > VadinHA17 > LD21. The sequence continues at coordinate 15,800 of JAVEZD010000014.1, forward strand.
TGCCAGGGAATAACCCCCGCCACCGCAAATACCCAGCAAGCCAAGACGGTCAGCATTTACTCCGGCATATTGAGTGATATAATCGGCCATCCCCCTGATATCCTCAATTCGAAAGGCAGGCTTATCAACATTGCGCGGCATTCCGCCGCTGGCTCCCTGGTAAGATGCATCCGCTGCAATGGTGATATAACCTGATCCGGCCAGAAGCTGAGCATATAATCCGGCCACCTGCTCTTTAACCCCGCCGTTTGGATGTGCAACCACCACCGCCGGATATGCTTTCGATGGATCGTAATTGGCAGGTGTGTAAATATTTGCAGCTATATCAATCCCATTCAGGTTATAGGTTACCTGATGAATATTCACCCTGCCAGGCACATTTTCAGTAATGGCATCCCTGTAAACCAGTCCAAAAGGATTGGCGGACCGGGTTTGAGCTGAAGTAAAAAGGGTTGCTGTTATGTACATAACTATCAAAAAAATGGTTCTTATTGTTCTATTCATTTGCCGATAAATATTTAGCTGTTTAATTTCCGTATGCTACTCCCCTAATTCACAAATTTTCATAATTCACATTGCCGGTTAAATTCCGTTTGGTTGTATCTTATCCCCCGCATTCACTGCCTTTTCAATTACGTCGAGTCTTGCCTTCCTTGGATCAGGTTTTGCAACCGGTTTACCATCGGATTGAACATCTAGTATCTGGTTTGTTTTCGGATTGAACAGTGGCCACTGCGGAAGGCCGTCACCATTCGGGTTGCCGGTTTTGGCAAAATTCACCCAGTAGCCATTCATAATCCTTGCCACCTCTTTGTCTGAGGGATCTGCAGTTCCACCTTCTGATACTCTGAGGTTATCGAACACAAAAGAAATATCTGTTCCGTGACCCGGGCCAAAACGCATCCTTTGCTGCATCCCTGCGGGTACATAGGAGAAAAGAAAGATGTAAGCCGGATCACCTTTCGCAGCTACCGATTGAGCTGCAAAACGGGCAGGTTCACCCCAAACCTTGTCTGTGTTGAATCTTGTCTGAACCTCTGCAAAATCCTTTGTGCCATCAGGGTCATAGGCCGCCCTTGCCTCTTCTTTCAGTTCGCCGAACATTGAAAACAGTTCTTCCTTAGTACTGCTTGCATTCACAAAGGCTCCGCCTATTTCAGCACTGTTATTCCCGATCATAAGGGGGACCCTTGCCTGTCTGCCTGCATTATACGCAGCCGTGGAATTTTCAACTACAAGTTTCCCGTCCAGAATTGGTCCAGAGTAAATACGGGGTCCACCCTGCCCGTCATTTTCCTGACCGCCATCAACAATTTCTTCAACTTTCATTGCGCGCAGTCTTGCAAGAGCAGCTTCATCTGTTCCTTCTATCCCGTGCTTACGGGCGAAGTTTATTCCGATCGTTTCCGCTGAAACAGGGTAGTATTGGGATGCATTTGTCTTACTTATCGGCCTGCCTGTCAGAACTCCATCCCTTCCTCCGCTTGAATGGCCTATTGCCTTTTGGAAAAGTCCGCGGGCCGATGGTATGGTCATTAGTGAATGTATTGAAACGCCACCTGCAGAGAAACCGAAAATTGTTACATTTCTGGGATCGCCTCCGAATGCCGTGATGTTCTGCTGTACCCACTTCAAAGCAGCAATCTGATCCATGAATGCATAGCTGCCCTTTGGTTCCTCAGGATGCTCGGCAGACAATGCCGGAAAAGCAAAATGACCCAGGCGGCCAAGACGGTAATTAATGCTTACAAGGATAACACCCTGGTTGGCAAAGCCAAAGCCGGAAGTATTGCCTGATCCTCCGACAAATGACCCGCCGTGAATCCAGACCATAACAGGCAGTTCTGCTCCCTGTCTGGCTCCTGCAGGTTTCCAGACATTCAGATAAAGGCAATCTTCAGATGATCCCTGGGAAATTGCCCCTGGTCCGGCGCCAAACCCAGCCTGGGCACAGGATGGTCCAAACTCTTTTGCATCGCGCACACCTTCCCATGGAGTAACGGGTTGGGGAGGTCTCCAGCGAAATTCACCCACAGGAGGAGCGGCAAACGGAATCCCTTTGAAGACGTCCACATCCCCTTCTTTAACACCACGCACCATACCTGATGTGGTTTGTATAACAGGCTCATCCGGGGAGGAATTAACCGCTGGTTTCTGAGCGCTGCATGAGCTGAACATCAGGATCGCTAAACTGATTATTGCTGTTCTCATTATGTTAATTATTTAATTATCTATATATTATAAACTTCGGGGATTGTGTTTTATAATAAATCCAATCCTTTTTGCTTAAGCCATTCCGACATCAAATCTGCTATTTCAATATTGTTCAGATCGGAAAACGGGAAGTGAGTATTGCCTTTTATTCCAATTTCAGGCAGATGAACGACTGTGACATCACCTCCATGGCGATTAACTGCATCCCTCCACAGTCTTGCCATTTCTAGACGGGCCCGCCATCCATCCTGCCCCGGATTATCCATAGGTGATTCGGGAATAAAATCACCATAGTAAATAATGATTGGTATTTCCGTAAGTTTCAAAAAGTCAGATAATGGCACTCCGGTTGCGGGGAGTATGCCTCCGGCCATCGGGATAGGAGCAGGCAATTCTTCCTCGGGAAACACAAAGCCGCTTCCCGGTTCGTAGGAAACGATGGCTTTAATGTTCTGATTTTTTATTGCTGTAAGCCAGCCCATACCTCCAGAATGGGAGTGTGTTACAAGAATAGCTGGGCCTGTTTTATCGAAAAGGGCCGATATGGCGTTTACGTTGACATCATAATCAATAGGCCCTATGTTGGGCACCATCTGCCTGAAATACTGGTTGAGTGTCTCTGTATCCCGGGCAAACTGAACACCTTCAAAGTAATCTGGCCATATTCCGATACGGAAGGTGCCAAACCATCCCTGTTCATCAGGGGTGGGTTCAATGCTTGCAGCAGCTGTACTGCGGCCTGCATTACCCCTTCTTGGCTGGTCTATAAGATAAACACCGAATCCCCGGCGCAGGAAAATTGTCTGATAGCCTTCCCTCCCGTCGGGAGTTGTTTCCCAGGTTTTTGTAAACTGACCTATCCCGTGCCACATAACCAGGGGATATTTCCGGGCATTGACGGGAATCTGGTAGAAAATATAGGCATGATCTCCATGGAAAGTTTGTCCTTCCGGGGTCTGGTTGTATGGATCGAAAGTGCCGGGATTGGACACAACAGTTCCTCCGACGGCAAAACTTCCCTGCTCCTGAATAATTATAGGCGTTTTGCCATCGCTTTCAATTCCCGACGAACATGATGAAAAAAAAGCAGTTGTCATTAAGAAAAGGACAAACTGATAAATTCCCGAAAATGTATATTTTGCTTTACTCATTATTATGGACTATTTTTTTAACAATCGCGTAATTCATAAAATACGATACAAAGTTGAGACTAATTTCAGGCGTTGACTTATACAGATTACTGTTTTTTGTATCCGTATTACTGATTATGCATTTCAGTGTTAATCTTGTAGATAAATATGCTATACATTTGAGAAAAATTCACATTCAGAGATATGGACGAAATAATAAAACTGGATAATATTTCACAGTTTAATAAACTGAGGGGGATTGAAACATTTCATCCTCTGGTCAGCGTATTTGATTTTTCAAAAATGAAACTCATTCCGGAAGCGAGGGCACAGTATGGGTTTTACTGTGTATTTCTGAAAGAGGCTAATTGCGGCGATTTAAAATACGGGTGTAATTATTATGATTACCAGGAGGGCACACTTGTGTTTATTGCCCCGGGACAGATAGTCGGTATTGGAAACAAACCCGGGGCTGCTACCCCCAAAGGCTGGGGACTTCTTTTTCATCCCGATCTGATCCGTGGAACTTCGTTGGGGCTGAATATTAAAAAGTATACTTACTTCTCCTATGAAACCAATGAAGCTCTGCATTTATCTGACAGGGAAAGACAGGTTGTAATAGATTGCCTGAATAACATAGATCATGAGTTAAGGCAGTCGATTGACAAACACAGTAAAGTACTGATAGCAAACAATATCGAATTGCTTCTCAATTATTGTATGAGGTACTACGACCGGCAGTTCATAACACGAAGTCTTGTAAACAAGGATATTCTTTCAAGATTCGAAAAGTTGCTTGACCATTATTTTCAGTCCGAACTCGTTCACACCATTGGCCTGCCGACAGTTAAGTATTGTGCAGACAAGCTCCATTTGTCAGCCAATTATTTTGGAGACCTGCTGAAGAAGGAAACAGGCAAATCCGCCCAGGAAAATATCCAGCTAAAGGTCCTGACACTTGCCAG
>JAVEZD010000014.1:20208-30797 GCA_034003165.1 Bacteroidales bacterium
CTGAACTTCGGGCCAAAATCACTTGTGAAATAGTTGTCGTTATGCAACAGGTACAGATCCGACAGGGGTGCAAATCGCAACTGCAACAGCGAATTTATTCCAAGGTTATCCCTCTGGTTACCGTATTAAACCAATGTCGACCATAAGATCGACTTACTGAATGCTCTTTTCAGAACAATTAAACATCCATTGAACGCCAAACCTGTCTTTAAGGCTGCCATAGTAGTCTCCCCAGAACATATCCTGCAGTTCCTGTTCCACTGTTCCTCCCTGTGACAGGGCCTTGAACAGGCGTTGAGTTTCCTCTCTTGTGTCGGGATGAAGGGTAATGTATATATTATTCCCGAAATTGACCCTGAAGCCCATCGATTCAGGAGCATCGGTACCCATTAAAAGGTGACCGCCCAGTATCGGCAAGGCAATATTCATTATCAGGTCCTTGTCTTCTTCAGGCAGTGGCGGCATATTTTCAGAAGGAGGTATATCCCGAAACCGTGAAATATCTCCTATAAAATCACTGTTAAAAACAGTCTTGTAGAAATTAAACGCTTCTTCCGTATTACGCCGGAAATTAAGATATGTGCTAACCTGTGCCATAGTTTTTAAATATTAAATTATTTACCTTTCACAGATCAATTTCAACTTATCAAGGGCTTTTGGCCATGTTTCATCAAAGTAGATTTTCCAATTAGAATCAACATCCAGATCTATCTCAAGCAGTGTATCACTGCCCTTAGGGATGAAGGTATAGTTTTCAAGAGCTCCGGCCCATCCTTCAACTTTATGTCCGCTGTAGATTTCTTCCCCATCCTCAACAATACCAAGATGCTCAATGCTGACAAACCTGTTTGGTATATTTTCCCTGATCGTGCTTACCATTCCGCCCAGGTTGCCATCACGGTCATTTCCAAGAAAATAAATTCTGGATCCCTTTTCCCATGATCCGCTGAAATGAGACGATGGGTTAAACACCGAAGTCCACTGAGAATATGTTTCAGCTTCAAGCATTGTTTTATAAACCACTTCAACACTTGCCTTTATGCTAATTTCAAAATGCATACTGTTTTGCGTAACAGATTCTTCGACATATTTCCTGAAGTTGTTAAGTATTGATTGCCAACCTTCTTTCTGAAGTTCAACAGGGTTGGTAAGCTCAGCTTCGAAGGTGATCGTTATCGTGGTCATATTCCTTTCTGAGATAAAGGATATCTCAACCTTTCGGTCATCATCCAGGATATAGGCTATATGATTAAGCGGTTTAACATCAGTATAGACTCCGGTGAAGTCAAAGCCGGAACTACCATCCCTGGCCTCCATACGGGAAAGAAACCTGCCTCCTTTCCTCAAATCATTTTCAGCCCTGGGAGTGTGCCAGTCATCAGATGCATGGTTCCATCTTATAATATGAAAAGGGGAATTGTAGCGTTGCCAGACTTTTTCAACGGGAGCATGAATATCTGCCTCAACAGTGACCGTTTTCTTCGGAAATGTCTTCATTTAATTGAGTATTTTCCGGTTTATAAATTAAACAATGCTAATCCTGAAAATGTTCAGAAAAGCCAAAAAGCTGAGAAGAATTTTAAGGAATCTGATTTGCGTTTGAATCCGCATCATCCTGACTAATCCTCAGGAAAAAGTGATCAGAGTGTTATCGATTGATCTCACTCTGATACTTTCTCAGCCATCTTAGCCACTGCCTTTATTGAAAATACTTCCGAAGAAAATTTCGGCTGGAGCCACAATATCCTTACCCTTAAGTGATAAGAGAGGAGATCGTAACTCCAGCCTGAATTTTAATCCTCAAATATATGCCCCGCAAAACCAGAATCAAAGGTCTATCAAAAGACCAACGGCAGCATAATTGAACAAAGCAAAACTGTAAACCTCATCATTATCTGCTCCGCCTTCAAGAATACGATATCCGGCTTTTAATCCTATATGGTCAGAAAGCCTGTAGGTTGCTGCTATCAAAACATCTTCTGCCCTACCCTGGGGGGCTGCAAGGGCATCGCCCTCCAGAAGAATGCCAAGTTTATCATCAGGCTTCCATAACAAACTGAAATTAATAATTGGTACAAAGCCCACATTTACCTTCTCACTTTCCAGTCCTGCAGACGAAATTCCTATACTGGCGTCTCTGATCTTTGCAGTAAAACCAAGCCCGAATTCGAACTTCGGTTTAAGGACAATCCCGTAGCGATATGTTAGTCTGTACGAATTAAACTTATATGTTCCCTTAAGGTCGGTATTTGCTGCAAAAGTAACTCCTTCGAAGAGTATATCATTTGGAACGTTCCCTTCTGAGACAGTTTTAAGCGGAGCATATAATACTGATAGAGTATGACGCGATTTAATTTTATAATTGACTCTTACCCGGTAGAAAAACTCCGTCTTTGATATTAAATCATCCTTCAGGGAAAAGAGAGTTCCCTGATCTCCGGGACTGCGGATATCATTATAACCTGTTCCGACAGCACCAGCCTCCAGATCAAGGGAGACCTGCCCGTTAAGTGATATAACATTGAATGACAGGATAAACAAAATGACTGTCGCCGATAAAAATTTTCTGTTTTTCATGGTATATGATTTTGATTTTAATGGTCTGACTGAATACCCGGGCACCAATGACCGTATACATCCTGCATATTTTGACTATCAATCAGCATGATCAATTTTTTGATATTAAATCACTTATGCCAATTCTTCCAGGGCCGGCCTGAGGGGATCACCATTAACAGCTAATGCAGCTGTAACGACCCGATAGCCAGACTTTAAAATACTTCAACCACCGGGGCCCCGTCAAGCAATGGTGTAATTGCCGAGAAAAATTCCTCCAGATATGCTGAGTTGTTATGGAAATCCAGAGCTTTCTGATCCTTGTATTCTTCATAGAATATGAATTCATTTTCAGGTCCGAAACAACTCTTATAGAGTGTGTAAATTCCGCATCCTGCTTCTTTCCGGGTCTCTTCAACAATTTTTTCAGCAGCCTGCAGAAACTGATCTGCTTTATCAGACTTGATGCTGAGCCTTGCTACAACTACTTTTTTCATAGATTCTGAGTTTTGTTCCTGAGCATAAGCGCTAAAACTTAGGCCTATTACTGCAATTAATATTAATAATTTTTTCATTTCAGAAAGTTTTTTATTTGAACCAAAGATACGATCATGCTTGATTCTGCAAATTATTACATATTATTTATGCAAGCTAATGTTTAACCACAAATTCATGTTTTTCCAATTAAACTGACCTTGCCCGGGATAAGCAGATACCCCTGACTAAATTCAGCCAAAACATATTGACTCAATCAACTAATGATCAGTTTAACCGTGACAACCCTGAGTATCAAAGCAAAAATAATGAAATCTGTATACTCTTTTGATAACGAGTCAGTCCTCTGACCGGTTTTTGATGTTGTACAACAAATAATTATTTTGTAGTTTTACTATATCATGTGAACGTTTTTCAGAAACCTCAATCTTAATCACTATTAATATTTGCCATGAACATTAAACTAAAAACACTTTCATTAGCGGTAGTCTCTTTAATTATTACAGGATTAGTAATACAAGGATGTTCCGTTACATCAAAAAGCAAAGCTGAGAGTACCTCAGCTACTGAGGGTACAGCCAAAAGTCAGGTTGATGCTACCGTCAAAAGCGATACTGCACGAACCATCGCACCATATTTTATTACGGCGACAACAACGACTATGACTCCGGATAGCGAAGGGTTCATCAGACGCTGGTTGCTGCTTGAACCTATCAGTAAACCAAATCGCAGCAACACTGTGTTTACTGACAGCTACATAAGAACAACCTTCACAACAGAGTATTTCCCGAACCAGTTTACTATTCTTCCAAAAGATGGAGATAAAGTCAAAGTTGGAGATAAGGAACTGCAGTGGCATGCATTGGAGAGCACAAACTTCAATGTCAAATTATTCCGTTTTGCCTATGGGTTGAGAAAAGAGATTTACGGGGTCCTGTTCTGGGCAGTAACAATCGTAAACAGCCCGGAAGAGATTAAAAATGTCAGAATGGCAGTCGGCTCAAATTCAGCATCAATGTGGTGGCTGAATGGGAACGAAGCAGTTATTCTCTCAGGTGACAGGCGAATGGTAATGGATGATTGTGTCTCGCCTCGCCTGACACTTAACAAAGGTAAAAATATAATCAGGGGGGCAGTAATCAACGGCCCTGGGATGAGCGATTTCTGTATTCGCCTGCTAGATGAAAAAGGACAGCCGGTTAAAGGTCTCACCATTAGTTATGAATAGAATTTTTTTATTAATCACATTCAGAATACCAATTGTCTGAAAATTGAAGTTATCATGAAACCCACATGTATTGCAGACACAAACACGTATGTATATAATTTTCAGAAATGTGGGTTCCATCTTACCTTTAAACAAATAAATTATGTACAGATGAAACCCACATGTATTGCAGACACAAACACGTATGTATATAATTTTCAGACATGTGGGTTACATCAGACCATTAAAATTAAAATTATATACTGATGAAAAATAAAAGTAAAATATTAGCAACGGCCCTGTTTTTTATATGTTTCACAGGGGCATTAACAGCACAAATCGGGAACCCGTTTATTCATGATCCATCAACTATCATGGAATGTGAAGGTAAGTATTATACATTCGGCACCGGCGCAGGCGGATTGATATCCGAAGATGGCTGGACCTGGAACAGTGGGGCAGTAAGACCCGGCGGAGGAGCAGCCCCGGATGCAATAAAAATCGGCGATCGCTACCTTATAGTCTATGGTGCAACCGGCGGCGGCCTGGGAGGCGGACATAATGGAAGAATACTAACTATGTGGAACAATACTCTTGACCCAAAGTCTCCCGATTTTAAGTATTCAGAAGCTATCGTTGTTGCTTCATCCGATGGTATTGAAGATAATGATGCAATTGATCCCGGACTTCTGCTTGATCCGACTGACGGTCGATTGTGGGTGACATACGGCACCTTTTTTGGTTTCATCCGTCTTATAGAACTCGATCCCTTAACGGGAAAACGAGTGGAAGGCAATAAGGCCCTTGATATAGCAATTGATTGTGAAGCTACAACATTGATGTACCGTGACGGGTGGTATTATCTTCTTGGCACACATGGCACCTGCTGTGACGGTGCAAACTCAACATATAACATTGTCGTGGGCCGCTCAAGAAAAGTGACCGGACCTTACCTTGACAATATAGGAAGAGACATGTTAACAGGTGGCGGCAAGATGGTTCTTGCAGCCGGCGGAAGACTTGTGGGACCAGGGCATTTCGGACGAGTAATTCTTGAAGAAGGAGTTGAAAAAATGTCATGCCACTATGAAGCAGATTTAGATCAGGGAGGACGCAGTGTATTAGGCATCCGTCCGTTACTATGGAAAAATGAATGGCCTGTTGCAGGAGAAAACATCAAGGAAGGGACTTATGAAATTGAATCCGAAAGAAGAGGATATGCCCTGGAATTAGTAGTTGATTTTGTAAGAATGGCTGGTGGAATGCGCGGATTTGGGCGTAATACAGGTGAACCGGTTAAACCCGTTCCATCCCAGGAACTGTCAGATGTAATTGATACATGGCCAGCCGGAAACATTGGCGTAAGAATAGGAGATTACATGTTCCGCCCGCATCAGAAATGGACAATCACTGCAGCTCCCGATTCAAGCGGTTATTTAGGCGGTCCATATTATAAAATAGTAATTGCGGGAACAGAACGGGCATTGGCAGCAACAGCTGATGCAGAATTAACAACGGTACCCGCCTTTACAGGTGCTCCCGAACAATTATGGCGAATCGATCAACTGACCGATGGTACTTACAGAATAATGCCGATGCAGGTTCCAGGCTCAGATGAGAAGCTGGCTCTGGTATCTATAGGAGACAGTACACCGACTCTTGCTCCGTTTGATATGAATAGTGACAATTCAAAATGGAATTTTAAGGCTCACTGAAAATTTTTTCCTTCTTAAAGACGCAGGTTTAGTTACCTGCGTCTTTTTTTTTGTACAAGTCGCGACTACGTTAATGGAAGAGGAGTAAAAGTGGAGGTTGAGTATACTTTGAATTTCTATATAACTTTAATAAAATATAACATTGGATATTTTATAAATTAAATTAGATTTATAAATAATAGAATTCTTTTTATGTTATTTAAGAAGTTGAAAGCCAGATGAACGATATCTTAAAAATTGCCAGGAACTGCAGGCACTACGCAATGTGCAAAATTGATTTTCTGGATACCGGAATATGTGCATCGGGAACAGAAAAACATTACGTCAGCTTCTATCCTCAGGGAAGAATGGATCTGTATGCTGCTCTTATTGAGAAAAAGATCCCGGTTACTGAAAAATGTATAGAGATCGCTGACAGCTGTGACCTCTGCGGCAAATGTGACTATCAGTGCTATTTTGTTACAGAGATGAAACCATCCCTTGTGATGAAGGCACTGAAAGAGCATATAAGACTTCATCCCGGTAAGGGTGGTGAGATTCTTATGTCTGAACATGATGCTATCCTTGACGGACTCAGAGAAATAGTCGGAGATTACTGGGCAACAAATGACCGGGCAATTGCTCTTACATATTCACATGATCCCTCTCCGTTGGCAGAGCCCAAAATGCCGGAATATGTCATTATGCCCAATTCAACTGCGGAAATTTCAGCTGTCATTAAACTTCTGAACTCCCATAACATTAAATATGCTGTAAGGGGTAACGGATCGAGTGTTATGGGTTTTGTAATGAGCAAAGGGGCTGTTATCGATCTTGGCAGAATGAAAACAATTCATTTTGATGAGAAGAACTTTTTAGTTAAAGTTGGTCCGGGAGTAGCTGCTTTTGATCTTCAGAAAGCTGCGGTTGAGCGTGGATTCAGGGTAAATGTCGCAGAACCCTCCGCTCTGGTCTGTGCAAATATAATGTGTTCGGGAATATTCTCTTTATTCTCAGCAAGCTACGGTACGGCAGCTGATAATTTCGTTGATGCTGAATTTGTTGGACACAACGGCGAGGTTTTCAGACTTAACGATAAATCCTCTCAGAATCTCTTTGCTTTCAGGAAACAGGATTCAGAAATACCCGGGATATGCTCTTCAGTGTATTTACGACTTCATCAAATTATTCCCGATGAAGGTGCAGCCTTTGTTCCATTTGGATCACTGGAGAGCGCACTTGATTTTGCCAAAGATTGTGCAGTAAGGCGCATTGGTATGGCAATCGGAGTTCTTGGAGGAGAATATCTGTCTGTCTTTCTCTCACCAACACAAAATCTCGCGAAAAAGGTAAAGGATACCTTCAGGGACAAATTAAAGATTGAATACATTGTTCTGGTCATAGGTGACAAGTACGCATTACAGGCGATCAGGGAGATGGGATTTAATTACTTTGATGACCGCATGATCCGGATATTGAATCTTGGACTTCCATCACTCACATCGGCAAAATGGCTCGACCTTATTAATGAATTATCCGGAGATGAACCATTTTCCTGGCTTTCACTTAAACATTTTCCCGATCTGGCTGAAGCAGCGCTCACCCCTTCTCCGGCACAACTGGTGAATGACGTAGATCCCGAACTCAGGAGATTTTTTGAGAAACTTTACTCAAGACCTCAGATGACCGATACTGTATGGCTTAATATGTTCAGGATTATAAGTGCGCGGATGGGCCGGGAGAAGCATGTACTTGCAATAATTATTTACCTTCCGGTAGATAATAAACTGATTACAGAGATCAACAGTGAATTCAAACGAATCGCCGACAGCCATAACCTTAAGAACGATTATGGCTTTATAACCCCACTCGACGACGGGAAGCGTTGTGTATTCGAATATGATTATTATATTGATCATACCAGTCCGGAAGAGAGAGAAAGGGCCCAGCAGGCATTGATGGAGGCCGGAATGATGATAGAAAAGTATTCAGCTGAAACAGGAACTGTAACCTGGATAAGATATATATTCGGCCAGGGTTTCAGCAGAAAAGAAAGTTTTCTCTTTTCAACAGATCAGTTGGATAAATGACGGGAGGAGAAACAGAAATAAATAAAAAATACATTCTTACAGGAGCCACTGGTTTCCTGGGAAGTCATATTATGGCAGGGCTCCTGTTGAAAGGGAAAGGTGTTGTTATTTTGGGGCGATCTTCAGGTGGAGTTATACTGAAGGACAGAATACAAAAATTGCTCCGTTGGTTCAGGATTGAACATATGGAGGGATTACTTGAAATTTATGAGACTGATTTTCAAAAAATAAAGTTTGGACTCGGTGAAAATGAATTTGAGCAGTTATGCAACAGAAGCTTACCCATTATTCACTGTGCTTCCGATACCAGCTTCAATGAAAAAAACCGCGACAGAGTGATCAGATCTAATGTGGAGAACCTCTCTGAGATCCTGGATTTTGCAGTGAGAAGCCATACAAAATTCTTCCATCTTATCAGTAGTGCTTATGCAGCAGGTACAGACAGAATTGAATGCTACGAGGCTCCGGTTATTTCACGGCATTTTAACAATGCATATGAAGAGAGTAAGGCGCTTGCTGAAAATACTGTATCACAAAGATGCAATAAGGAAAAACTTACCTATACTATAATTCGTCCGTCTATCGTATATGGGGATTCCGTTACGGGAAGATCTATCAGATTCAATGCCCTTTACTATCCCGTCAGGTCTCTTCAGCTTATCAGGGATATATATCTTACTGATATAAAAGATAACAATGGGAAAAAATCATCAGAGTATGGAATTCATATAAACAAAAATGGAATTCTTAACCTTCCTGTCAGAATATTCATTCCGGATGAAGGGAAGATTAATCTTATTCCCGTTAACTATTTTACTGAAGCGCTCTTCGCGATACTGGCAAAACCTTCCACAGAGACTTATTATCATATAACAGGCAATAATCCTCAGACTATGGCTAATCTGGTCGCTTATGCTGAACGCTTTCTTAATATAACCGGTATTGAAGTAGTAATTGATAATCCGTCGCCAGATGAGTTGAGAAATCCTGCCGAGGAACTCTTTGATTATTTCATAAGAGAATACAAACCCTATATTGCAGACAGAAGGATTTTCAGCCGCGGGAATATGAACAGGACTTTCCCGGATGGTTTTCCTCCGGATCTTAGTTATGAAATATTCGAAAGGTGTATGAATTATGCTGTTTCTGCTGACTGGGGGAAAAACCTGTTTAACAATTAATTTCTATGTCCGGGGCGGCTTCTGTCGCCTTTGTTCCGGTTCAGACTGACCAGAGCAAGCTGGGATTCCGTTATTAGTTAGTGGTTTATGAGCCGGCAATATTTCTTATCATACCCCTGAATATAAAACCATGAAAGGGCAGTACACTGTACCAGTATAACCTTCCCAACAAACCCAGAGGCCTGAATGTTGCTGTCTGATGCAAAACATTTTCCCTGTCTATCCTGAATTCCAGCCAGGCTTCACCCGGAAGTTTCATTTCAGCATAAAGCAACAATCTTCTCTCATTCTTATCTGCAATAAGAACTCTCCAGAAATCGAGGGCTTCACCAGGTGATATCTCATTCTGATTTTTCCTGCCCCTCCTTAACCCTACACCACCAAATACTTTATCAACAAAACCACGGATTCCCCATAGCCAGTCGCCATAATACCAGCCTGTACTGCCTCCTATTGACCATATTCTGTTAAGAACCTTCTCAGTGTCATGAATATGGAGCTTCCTGGAATCAGAGAAACATCCATTTACAGGAACTTCAGCATAACGTGAGATTCCATCATTCAGAGTATTTGATGTAAGTGCATCTTTCCAGCTTGATGGGACCTGGTTCAACTCTATCTTTTCAAAAGCTTCTCTTATTGCATCTTCATAACCGACCGGAGTAATTCCAAGCAATTCCTTCAGATTATTTTCCTTGCAGATAACTTCAACTTTCATGCTGTCGACCAGGTTCTGAGCAAGCGGGTATGAAGTTGATGTAATAAAGTAAAGCCAGTAAGATGATAATTTCGGAGTCATTACCGGCACAATCCCTATCTGTCGCTTAAGCCCCCTGACCTTTGCAAAGCTTAACAGCATCTGCTTGTAGGTAAGAATGTCGGGACCTCCGATATCATAACTTTTATTAAATGTTGTTTCGTTGAGCAGCACTCCTGAAAGGAATTCGATAACATTCCGCACTGCAATTGGCTGTGATTTGGTTTTAAGCCATATAGGAGCAATCATAACCGGCAACTTCTCAACCAGGTCGCGGATTATTTCGAAGGAAGCACTTCCGGAACCAATAATGATTCCGGCCCTGAGCGTGGTTAATGAGTAAAAACCTGAACCCAGTATTTTTTCAACATTCCTGCGGCTTGTCAGGTGTTTTGATAATATTTCCTCATTTACTATTCCACTCAGGTAAATAACCTGGCGGGCTTTGGTTCTTTGAATTGCATTCTTAAAATTGATTGCTGAGATTTCCTCCATTTTCTCAAAATCACCCGTTGAAGCCGACATCGAGTGAATAAGATAGTAAGCCGCATGGATGTCGTCAGGAATTTCCTTAAGAGTCTCTGGTTTTAAAAAATCAACTTCAATTAC
>JAVEZD010000015.1:0-26614 GCA_034003165.1 Bacteroidales bacterium
AGGCTATAAGGGAGAAATACCTTACCGGCCGTTCAACCCTTGCCGGGGTAAGTTCCTTCTACGACTTCCTTAAGAAGGAACACCGCAACAAAAAGGTCTTTGTCTGCGATGGCACTTCCTGCCTTACTACTGGGGGGACAAGGAAGCTTAAAGACCGGCTTCTTACCCTTTACAGTGAGGAAGAGATTGGGACCATGACCTGCCTGGGTCATTGTCATTCAAACAATGCCTTCATTAGTGGCGACAGAACCATGGTTCTTAAAGAGGATTCTTCGGCTTCAGGACTTCCTGCCGAGGTTCCTGCCGAGGTAAAAATAAACATTGCCACAAACGTGAAGAACCCTCCCCTGATAGGTCCAACAGGCAACCTTAAAGAGTACTACGGCATTCTGAATACATTCTGTGCAGATATACCACACGCCATCGGACAGATTGAGCGGTCGGGACTAAGGGGCAGGGGAGGTGCCGGCTTTTCATTCTCGGCCAAGAAGAAAGCCTCACGGTCTGTGTCTTCGGCCAGGAAATATATTATATGTAATGCCGATGAAGGTGACCCCGGTGCTTTTTCTGACAAATGGCTTCTTGAAGAAAGGCCACATGCAGTTCTTTTCGGTATGATGGCAGCAGGGATGATTACCGGTGCCGATACAGGCATACTCTATATAAGAGGAGAGTATCCTGAAGCTATTGAGGCAGCAAAAAAGGCAATTCAGGAACTGAAGGAGGAGAAGCTTACAAGCAGGCAGTTATGGCGCTGCGACAAGGATTTTGAATTTCATGTCATCAGCGGAGCCGGAGCCTATATCTGCGGGGAAGAGACCTCGCTTATCAACTCACTTGAAGGACTAAGACCTGAGGTACGAACACGTCCGCCTTTTCCTGCCACCTACGGGTTGTTCGGGAAGCCAACGCTGCTGAGTAACGTGGAGACACTGGCTAACATAAGATATATATTAAAGGAAGGAGGAGAGGCTTATTCCAGGCTGGGCACTGAAAAATCGCCAGGCACCAAGCTTGTTTCGCTTGACGGAGGATTCAGGAATCCCGGACTTTATGAGGTGAGGATGGGTACTCCACTCCGTGAGGTGTTTGAAGATATGGGAGGAGGCACCCGCTACCCGGTCAAAGCCTTTCAGGTCGGAGGGCCACTTGGAGGAATCGTTCCGGCAGGCATGGCAGATGAATTAACCCTTGACTTTGAATCATTCTCAGGGAAAGGATTCCTGCTGGGACATGCAGGTGTTGTGACGGTGCCTGAGGATTTTCCTCTTTCTGAACTGCTCTGGCATCTTTTTGAATTCACCTCACGCGAGTCGTGCGGCAAATGTTTCCCGTGCAGAATCGGAGCCAGGCGCGGAGAAGAGCTTCTCAAAGCTGCAGTTAAAGAGGGAAAGAAGATCGACAGGGAACTCTTCAGCGACCTGCTCGATACACTGCAGTCCGGATCGCTATGCGCCCTGGGAGGAGGACTCCCTCTCCCTGTAAGGAACGTCCTTCAGTATTTCCCTGATGAGATTGGAGAAATATTCAAATAAACCCTGACAGCTATGGAGAATACGGCATATATTGATAATGTACCCTATGAAATCATTGAGGGTGAGACTATTCTTGAATTTATCCGAAGGCACAGGGGCAGGGATCTGGTGCCCACCCTCTGCCAGGCTGATAACCTTGAAAACTACGGCTCATGCAGGGTATGTTCTGTAGAAGTTGCCCTTAAACAGGATGGTCCCGCCCGGGTAATGGCCTCGTGCCACACACCTGTGGCCGAAGGTTATTACATCTATCCTTCAGGTCCACGTATAAGGAAGCTCAGACGGAACATAATTGAACTTGTGCTGAGTGATTATCCTGCCGGCAGGATATATCCTGCTCCCGGTAAGCTGCCCACCGAGTTTCAGAAGGTGATTGCTTCGATAGGGATACCTGAGGTCAGGTATCCACGGCATGAGGTAGCAGTTGCTTCCGGACCCGACCGGTCACATCCCTATGTATGGTCCGACCTTGATGAATGTATAAAATGTTACAGGTGCGTAAGGGCCTGTGATGAGTTGCAGAGTGAGCATATACTGGGAATCATGGGCAGGGGTTACGATAGCAGGATTATCAAGGGATATGACACCGATTTCATCTCGTCGGGATGCGTATCGTGCGGCGCCTGCGTACAAACCTGTCCCACAAATGCCATAACGGACCGTTATGGTACCAGGACACTGGCTGCTGACAGGGTTGTGAGGACCACCTGTACGTACTGCGGCGTTGGATGTAATCTTGATGTGAGTGTTGCAGAAGGAGTTGTAAAAGGGATTCAGGCACCTGATGACGCAGAAGTAAACCGCGGCCATACATGTGTTAAAGGCCGTTTTGCATTTGAGTTCTACAGACATCCCGACAGACTGAGTTCACCCCTCATAAAGCGCAACGGTGTATTTGAAGAAGCGACATGGGATGAAGCCTATGATTATATAGCTTCAAGGCTGCAGGATATAAAGGATAAATACGGAGCAGATGCCATTGCCGGAATATCCTCGGCCCGCTGCACCAATGAGGAGAACTACCTGATGCAGAAATTTATGAGAGCTGTCATTGGTACCAATAACATCGACGGCTGTTCAAGGGTATGCCATGCTCCCACAGCCATGGGTATGCAATGGGCATACGGTACAGGGGCAGCAACAAACTCGATCGATGACCTGTATAAAACAGGATGCATACTTATGATAGGAGCTAATCCCAATGCCGCTCATCCTGTTACCGGGGCCAGGATAAGGGCGGTGGTTCAGGCTGGGGTTCCGCTGATTGTCATCGATCCGATAAAGACGGAGCTGGCACGCTTTGCCAGATATCACCTGCAGAACCGCCCCGGCACCAATGTCGCCCTGCTTAATATGTTTGCCAGGTGTGTCCTCGACTACGGAAGGGTGGATATGGAGTTCATTGAATCGAGGACAGAGGGCTGGGAAGAATATTCCACATATCTTAGAGGTCTTGACCTTCAGGATCTTGAAAGGATAACCGGAGTTGCTTCAGAGCTTGTCAAAGCCGCCGCCGTTGAATATTCAACAGCCCAAGCGGCAATGGAGTTTCACGGACTGGGGGTTACAGAACACTGGCAGGGAACCAAGGCCATCACCCTGATAGCCAATATTGCCATGATGACGGGGAATATAGGGAAGGAAGGATCGGGAGTCAATCCACTCAGGGGACAGAATAATGTACAGGGCGCAGCTGATATGGGAGTTCAGCCTCACCAGGGAGCCGGCTATCTTCCTGTTGAAGATCCTGAAATCAACAGGCTCTACAGTGAGTATTACGGAAGGGAGGTCCCGTCAGGTACAGGCTACAGGATACCTGAGATGTTCACGGCTTCGGCAAAAGGAGATCTTAAGGCGATGTGGGTCATAGGAGAGGATCTTATCCAGACCGACCCCAACACCTGCCATGTCAGAAATGCCCTCGGGAATCTTGACTTCCTGGTTGTCCAGGAGCTCTTCATGACAAAGACGGCAGAGATGGCAAATGTTATACTCCCGGCATCTTCCTATCTTGAAAAGGAAGGGACCTTTACCAATGGTGAAAGGAGAATACAGAGAGTCAACAGGGTTGTGGAGCCCCTCCCCGGCACAAAACCTGATGGTGTGATAATAACCGAAATAATGAACAGAATGGGGTACAGACAGGAAGCCTATGACCCTTCAGTACTTCTGCGTGAGATAGCAGGTATAGTACCCTTCTTCAGGGGAGTCAGGTGGGAGGAGCTTGGTAAAAACGGGAAGCAATGGCCCGTCGGAGAAGACGGAGAAGGCACACGTATACTCCATACCTCGACCTTCAAAAGGGGAAAGGGCAGGTTCCATGCGTGGGACTTTGAAGAGACCGAAGAACTTACCGGAAATTCCGATGAGTATCCATATATACTCACCACAGGAAGGATACTTGAGCACTACAATAGTGGTTCCATGACACGAAGGACACCTAACGGCATCCTGGTTACTGAAGATATTCTATGTGTCAATCCGGGCGATGCCCTGGTAAAGGATATCTCTGACGGCGACTATGTCATGATACGATCGGCCCGTGGCATAACAATTATGAAAGCCAGGATCACAGACGAAGTAAAGCCCGGCGTTCTCTATACTACCTTCCATTTCCCTGAAGCTTCAATTAACTACCTCACCAGCGGTATTGCCGATGAGTATACCCTGACACCCGAATACAAGGTCGTGGCAGTAGATTTTGAAAAATCCCTCTACAGCCGTTTCAGCAAGGCCGATTGTGTACGGGAATGATGATGTGAGGGTTTTTTCACTTTTTTCCGGAAAGGCTTTATTAAATAAAAAGAGAAAAAAACTGGTTTAGGGCTCTTAAATTAGGGGGTAAGATGAGAAAAAATAGAAAAAAATAAAAAATAATACCAAAAAATAGGGGGTGGTATTAAAAAATATGTATTTTTGCCGTATAAAAATTTGAGATATGGCAGAACTACGTTTTAGTGCATTAAGAGAAGTATTCAACAGGGAGCCTGTTGAATTTGAGACTCCGTCGAAGAACATTTCCAGGTATTATGGATCAGATGTATTTAATTTACACAAGATGGAGCACTACCTGTCAAAGGAAGCTTTCAGGGTAGTCAAAAAGGCAATTGAAGAAGGGAAGTCCCTGACAAGGCTGGAAGCCGATCAGGTAGCTATTGGTCTTAAGGCGTGGGCTCTTGAAAGTGGAGCCACCCATTTCACACACTGGTTTCATCCTCTTACTGACGGAACTGCCGAGAAGCATGACGGCTTTCTTGAGATGGGGGAGAACGGGCATATAATTGAGAATTTTTCGGGAGCTGTACTTGTCCAGTCGGAGCCTGATGCATCGAGTTTTCCCAGTGGAGGAATAAGGAATACCTTTGAAGCCAGGGGCTATACGGCATGGGATGTTTCGTCTCCCGTTTTCATAGTTGGCAACACACTTTGTATCCCGACCATCTTTGTATCCTATACAGGTGAAGCCCTCGACTATAAGGCTCCGCTGCTTAAAGCTCTTTCGGCCCTCGACAAGGCCGCCGTAGATGTATGTCAGTACTTTGACAAGGATGTGACAAAGGTGTTCTCGACACTTGGCATTGAGCAGGAGTATTTTCTTATTGATGAAGCCCTTTATTATGCAAGGCCCGACATCGTTCTGGCTGACAGGACTCTAATGGGGCATCAGTCATCAAAGGACCAGCAGCTTGCCGACCATTATTTCGGATCCATCCCCAAGAGGGTTATGCATTTCATCAAGGACTTCGAATGTGAGGCCCATAAGCTTGGGATTCCGGTGAAGACCCGTCACAATGAGGTTGCACCCAACCAGTTCGAATGTGCTCCTCTTCACGAAGAGGTCAACCTGGCTGTCGACCATAACCAGCTTCTGATGGATATCATGAAGCGTGTTGCAAGGAGACATAAGTTCAGGGTTCTGTTCCATGAGAAGCCTTTTGCAGGCATTAACGGTTCGGGTAAGCACAACAACTGGTCATTGGCTACAAACACCGGAGTCAACCTCCTTTCGCCCGGCAAGAACCCCAAGACCAACCTTCAGTTCCTTACCTTCCTTGTCAATGCTGTCAAGGCAGTTAACGACAGCAACGATATGATAAGGGCTTCGGTTATGAATGAGTCCAACTCATATCGTCTTGGCGGTCACGAAGCACCTCCGGCAATAGTATCAGTGTTCCTTGGAACCTACCTTAACAATATGCTCGAGAGGATTGTAAGCAAGGTGCCCGAGAAAAAGATGACTCCTGAACAGAAGACTGAGCTTAAACTTGGCATAGGCAAGATTCCGGAAATTCTTCTCGACAACACCGACAGAAACCGAACCTCTCCATTTGCTTTTACAGGTAACAGGTTTGAATTCAGGGCCGTAGGTTCTTCAGCCAACTGCAGCGCTGCAATGATAGCACTCAACTCTGCAATGGCCTATCAGCTGACCATGTTCAAGAAAGAGGTAGATGCACTTATCCAGAAAGGCAAAGGTAAGGATGAGGCTATATTCCAGATTCTTAAAAAGAATATTATCGAATCTCAGAGAGTTCTTTTTGAAGGTGACAACTACAGCCAGGAATGGCATAAAGAGGCAGTTAAGCGCGGACTTACTAACAACCCAAGCGTACCCGGGTCACTGACAAGTTATCTTAGTCCCGCTGCTAAAGAAGTCCTGATAAGCACCGGTGTCTTTTCCGAGAAGGAGATTGAAAGCCGCGTAGAGGTTGAATTTGAAAAATTCACAAAAAAGGTTCAGATAGAATCAAGGGTTCTTGGTGACCTTGCCATCAACCATATTATTCCCACAGCCATCAGGTATATGACCTCTCTTATAGAGAATGTTAAAGGTCTCAGGGAGATCTTTGACGAGAAAGAGTTCGAGAGGCTGTCAGCTTCGCGTAAGGATGTGATAGTGACTATCTCAGATCATATTTCCAACATCAAGAAGATGGAATACGAGATGGTGGAGGAGCGCAAGAAGGCAAACAAGATTACAGATTCATACAAAAAGGCGCTTGCCTACGAGAAAAATGTCAAGCCCTATCTGAGCAGCATACGTTACCACATCGATAAGCTGGAACTGATTGTTGACAATGAGATATGGCCGCTTCCGAAATACAGGGAGCTCCTGTTCATACATTGAGAACGTCAGTTTTTTCTCCTGGATCCTCAGCCGGCGGGGGTGTCAATTGCGACATCCCCGCCTTTGTATTATTGATCCTCAATGGCATAATATTTGTATCTTGCCGGCGTTTGATTTAAACAGCCATATCATTAAAATGATTATTTTTATTTTTTAATCTTCACCAGCTGATATGAAACGGATCGTACTGCTTGTCATTATATTACTCCTGGCTTTTGCTCCCGAAGCACCTGCCCAGAAGCGTAAATCGGAAAGGGCTTATGCAGCCTTTGAAGCAGGGGAGTATTATGATGCCATCGATCTCTTCAAGGATGCCTATTCGCGGACAAACAGGTCAGACCAGGCTGCAAGGACCGATCTGGTGTTCATGATAGCAGAGTGTTACAGGATTACAAATGATCCTCGTAATGCCGAGACCTGGTACAGGCTTGCTGTACGTTCTACGTACTCAAGGCCGGAGGCTCTTTTTAAATATGCTGCAACACTTAAGAAGAATGGTAAATACCAGCAGGCTATAACTGAATTCAGGAATTACAAGCAGGTAGCCCCGGGCGACGCCAGGGCCGATCAGGAGATACGGGCCTGCGAACTGGCTGATGAATGGCTTAAAAACCCCGATGCTTACCAGATAGAGGAGCTTAAGGATCTTAACTCACGCGACCAGGACTTTGGCCCTGCCTATGCCAGGGACGATTACGGAGTCATCTGGTTCACCTCTTCACGCGACGATGCCGCTGGCAGTAAATCGCACGGGGCCACTGGCCAGAATTTCACTGATATCTTCGAGAGCCGTATAGATAAAAAATCAAAGTGGAGCACTCCTGTTCCTGTCGATATTATAAACTCAGAGTTTGAAGAAGGCACCCCTTCCTTCTCGGCCGATTTCAGAGAGGTGTATTTCACCATGTGCGAAGCTGGGAAGAGAGAACAGAAGGGTTGTGCAATTATGTATTCAGAAAGAAGCGGAGATGGATGGAGCAGACCGGTTAACACAGGCATCCTTCCCGATTCGGTGGTGGCCGCACACCCGGCACTCTCACCCGATGGCTCTGCCCTGTACTTTGTGTCAGATATAAAGGGGGGCTTCGGAGCCAAGGATATCTATTATGTGACAAGGACAGGCGATGGCAACTCCTGGAGCGATCCGGTAAACCTGGGTCCCGACATCAACACCGCAGGCGAAGAACTCTTTCCCTTTGTCAGAGACGACGGGTCGTTGTATTTTGCCTCCGACGGTCATATAGGTATGGGCGGGCTCGACATCTTCCGGGCTGTCAGGCAGCCTGACGATTCATGGGTGGTTCAGAATATGAGAGCTCCGATCAATTCTTCAGCCGACGATTTTGCCATAACCTTCGAAACAGAAAATGAGCGTGGCATCTTCAGCTCATCAAGAAAGGGAAGAGGTAATGACGAGCTATACTCATTCGAGATGCCTCCTCTCAGGTTCAATGTCACAGGACTTGTAAAGGATGAAAAAGACGGCACTCCTGTCGCAGCGGCTGTGGTGCAGCTTATTGCCAGCGACGGATCTAACCTTCAGGCTGAGACAGGCACAGCGGGAGACTTCAGGTTTGCTCTTAAGCCCGAGGTGGACTATATCTTTCTGGCCAGCAAAAGAGGCTACCTCAATGGCAAGGAAAAAGAGACAACGCGCAGCCAGGAGAAGAGCCGTGACTATATGGTTACCATACTCCTTACAGCCATTGACGAACCTATTGAGCTGCCGAATATCTTCTACGACTTCGGAAGATGGGACCTCCGTCCCGAATCCATGGTCTCCCTCGACAAGCTTGTCGAGACCCTCAATGACAACCCGAATGTAACAATCGAACTTATGTCACATACCGACTCACGCGATACCGAAGAATACAACCTCGACCTGTCACAGAAAAGGGCTCAGGCAGTGGTAAGTTATCTTATAGAGAAAGGTATTGAGTCTGAAAGACTGTCGCCGAAAGGCTATGGTGAATCCGGACCCAAGGTTGTCGATCAGCTTACAAACAGTCAGTATCCCTTCCTTAAAGCCGGCACTGTACTGACCGAACAGTATATAAACAGTCTGACAACCGAAGAACAGAAGGAGATAGCCCACCAGATAAACAGGAGAACAGAGTTCAGGGTGCTCAGAACTGACTACGAGGCCCCTTCCAGGTGACCTTACTGCTGTTGTGAATATATTATGGTTCGTTAACAGATATCTTTTTTCTATATTTGCCATGTTTCGTATAAGCCATGGCAAAAGAATCAAAATACAGCAGGAGAGGCGTCTCATCTGAAAAAGAAGATGTTCATGCCGCAATAAAAACTATTGACAGGGGTTTGTTTCCCAGAGCTTTCTGCAAGATTGTCCCTGACCTTCTTGCCGGCGATGACGACTATTGCAATATAATGCATGCCGACGGAGCCGGAACAAAATCATCGCTTGCATATATATACTGGAAAGAAACAGGCGATATGTCGGTTTGGAAGGGGATTGCCCAGGATGCCGTGGTGATGAATACTGACGATCTGCTCTGCGTGGGTGCTTACGATAATATCCTACTCTCATCTACCATAGGCCGGAACCGCAACCTCATTCCCGGCGAAGTAATCTCGGCTGTTATAAAAGGTACGGAAGAGGTACTTGAAGAGATGCGCGCCCTTGGAGTGGGCATCTGGTCGACGGGAGGAGAGACAGCCGACGTCGGGGATCTTGTGCGTACCATCATTGTTGACTCGACCGTGGTGGCAAGGATGAAGAAGAAAGATGTCATCACCAATGAAAAGATAAGAGCGGGAGATGTAATTGTAGGACTGGCCTCTTCGGGTCAGACCACCTGGGAGAAAGAATATAACAGCGGAATAGGAAGCAACGGTCTCACCTCGGCCCGTCATGATGTTTTTGCCCCCTACCTGGCTTCAAGGTATCCCGACAGCTTTGACACAACCCTGTCATACGACCTTGTATATGCAGGCAGGCTGAAGCTTACTGATATCATTACTGAGCTTAACATGACAGCTGGCAAAATGGTGCTTTCGCCGACAAGAACATATGCCCCGGTTATAAAGGAGGTTCTTGAAACCATGCGTCCCGCCATAAATGGCATGATTCACTGTTCGGGAGGCGGGCAGACAAAGGTAATGAGGTTTTCAGGCAGTCTTCATGTTATCAAGGATAACCTGTTCCCTCTTCCGCCTCTGTTTTCAGTTATCAGGGAACAGTCGGGAACCCCCTGGGAGGAGATGTACAGGGTCTTTAACATGGGTCACAGGTTCGAGATTTATACAGATGAAAAGAGTGCCGGTGATATAATCTCCATTGCCGGAAAGTATAATCTTGAAGCAAGGATCATAGGCCGTTGCGAGAGGTCAGACAGGGCAAGGCTCACTATAAAAACCGACACAGGCACTTATACGTACTGATTTTCTGCAAGGGATTGTGGCTTCCGGCCACGTGCAGGCTTTTTCTAAAGCTTTCTTTTTAAAAGTTTTATGTGCGGCTGTAATAACCAAAACTCATTTTTTCTATCTTTGCACCCTGAAAATTACAGAGTATATGGCAAACAATATGATTCTTGAGAGGCTTGAAGGAGTGAAGACAAGGTTTGTTGAGGTCAGTGAAATGCTCACAAGGCCCGACATACTGTCGGATATGAAGAGGTACGTTAAGCTTAACAAGGAGTTCAGGGATCTTGAGCCCATCATAGAAGCATACGAGAAATACAAGCTTGCGCTTGGTAACATAGCCAGTGCCAGGGAGCTTCTGGCCACTGAAAAGGATGAGGAGATGAGGGAGATGGCCAAGGCTGAACTCGAGGAGCTTACTGAGGGTCTTCCTGATATGGAGGAGGAGATTAAATTCCTTCTCATACCTGCCGATCCTGAAGACGGCAAAAATGCAGTACTTGAGATAAGAGCCGGAACAGGTGGCGATGAGGCCAGTATTTTTGCCGGCGACCTGTTCAGGATGTATGGGAAGTTTTTTGAACAGAAAGGCTGGAGATTTGAAGTCAACAATTTTTCCGAAGGAACAGCCGGAGGATATAAGGAAATAGTTATTAGCGTCAACGGCGAGGGTGTTTATGGAATTCTCAAATATGAGTCGGGTGTCCACAGGGTACAGAGGGTTCCCCAGACTGAGACTCAGGGCAGGATACATACCTCTGCAGCTACCGTCGTTGTTCTGCCTGAAGCCGATGAGTTTGATGTTGAGATAAAGAATGAAGATATACGTAAGGATACCTACTGCTCATCAGGTCCCGGCGGCCAGTCTGTAAACACCACCTATTCTGCCATCAGGCTTACCCATGTGCCTTCAGGCATCGTCGTCACCTGCCAGGATGAGAAGTCGCAGATAAAGAACTACGACAAGGCACTCAAGGAACTAAGGACGAGGCTGTACAACCTTGAATACCAGAAATACCTCGATGAGGTAGGGCAGAAGAGAAAGACCATGGTATCAACGGGCGACCGCTCGGCCAAGATCAGAACTTACAACTACCCGCAGGGAAGGATGACTGACCACCGCATTAACCTGACATTATATAACCTTCCGTCGATACTCGATGGCAACATACAGGAGATAATAGACAAGCTTCAGATGGCCGAGAACGCCGAACGTCTTAAGGAAAGCAATATCTAAACCATATAAAATGAACCATCAGCAGTTATTTGATAATATCGTCGCCAAACGCTCTTTCCTGTGCGTAGGTCTCGATCCTGAGACGGGGAAGCTGCCTCCACATCTTCTGGGCTGTGATGATCCTGTTTTTGAGTTCAACAAGGGTATAATTGATGCCACTCACAGCTATGCTGTGGCATACAAGCCCAACGTTGCCTTCTACGAATGTCTTGGCGCCGCCGGATGGAAGGCTCTGGGTTCAACACTTGACTATATAAGGGAGAACTACCCCGACATCTTTGTCATTGCCGATGCCAAAAGAGGGGATATAGGAAATACATCAAAGATGTATGCAAAAGCTTTTTTCGAAAACATGTCGTTCGATGCCGTAACCGTTGCTCCCTATATGGGTGAGGATTCCGTGACACCCTTTCTGTCATACCCCGGCAAATGGGTCGTTCTGCTGGCTCTTACCTCCAACAGGGGTGCCGACGATTTCCAGTATCATAACGAAGCGGGTACGAGGCTTTTTGAAAAGGTCCTCACGGTATCGCGGCAGTGGGGTAACACCGACAACCTTATGTTTGTTGCCGGCGCCACCCGTGCCTCCATGATTGGAGATATACGAAAGCTTATCCCCGAAAACTTCCTGCTGGTCCCAGGCGTGGGTGCCCAGGGAGGAAGTCTGGCTGAAGTGGCAGCCAACGGCCTTACCCCGAAATGCGGCCTGCTTGTCAACTCGTCAAGGGGTATAATCTATGCAGACAACTCACCTGACTTCGGAAAGGCAGCCGCAGAGAAAGCCGCTGAGATGCAGACTGAGATGGAAGCACATCTGAAGGCTCATAATATTATCTGAAGACAGTTTCAACCTGCCTCCCGACTACTTTTGTCAGTCAGCTTCATTTAGTGACACTATTCCTTTTTGGAAAAAAGCATATACTTTAGTATATTTATAGTCTCGCTGTACTTAAGCTTTTTCCGGGATGAAAGAGGAGTTTCTCCATTATCTGTGGAAATATGGTCTTTATGACCACGACACTCTCCGTGATGCCAGTGGTGAGAAGATAGTCGTTGTCAGTCCTGGTGAATACAACCGCGACTCAGGTCCCGATTTCTTCAATGCCCGAATAATAACAGGCGGTACCCAATGGGCAGGTAACGTTGAGATTCACATAAAATCTTCACACTTCGACCAGCATGGTCATAACAGTGATCATGCTTTTGATAATGTCATCCTGCACATTGTTGCAGAAAACGACAGGAAGGTGTTTAATGCCAGGGGAGGGGAGATACTTACCGTTGCCATAGGTTTTGATAAGGGACTCTATGAAAGATATCTTGACCTGGTGAGTAAACCCTGTGCCATTGCCTGTCAGGATGACCTGGACAGGATTGATAAATTTTTTATCCGGCACTGGCTCCATTGTCTTTCAGTTGAGAGGCTTACAGAGAAGTCGGCTGCCATAGAGAAGATCCTGGCGTCGACGGGCAACGACTGGGAGGAGACCTTCTACAGGATGTTATCAAGGTATTTTGGCTTCAGGGTCAACACCCAGCCCTTTGAGATGCTTGCAGCAGCACTGCCGTTCAGGATCATCAGAAGGCACTCGGACAACAGGTTTCAGGTTGAGGCTTTGCTTTTCGGCACAGCAGGTATGCTTGAAGAAAGTCTTTTTAAAGATGCTGTTAACGATGACTATTACAGGAAGCTTGTAAAGGAGTACAGGATCCTTGCCACAAAATACTCTCTTAAGCCCATTCACGGATGGTTGTGGAAATTCAGCAGGCTCAGGCCGGTCAACTTCCCCACCCTGAGGATCTCTCAGCTTGCTGCCATGCTTGCCACCTCCGGCGGCCTGTTTTCCAGGGTTATGGAAACGGACGATGCAGGCCGGCTCAGACAGCTGTTTGCTACCGAAGCTTCTGAATACTGGAACACCCATTTTATTTTTGGCAGGCAAAGCCGGCAGGTAAGAAAAAGCACCGGGACCCTGGCAGCCGACATCCTGCTTATCAATGCCGTGATACCGGTTGTCTTTGTCTACGGAAGACTCCGGGGCCTGCCGGCTAAATGTGAGAAAGCACTTGGCATGCTTGAAGATCTGCCTGCTGAGGATAACCTTATAACCAGGGAGTGGAAGGAGGCTGGAGTGTCACCAGAATCAGCTTTTGAGTCGCAGGCCCTCCTTCAGCTCCGTAACAGCTACTGCAGGGTGAGAAGGTGCCTCGACTGCAGGATAGGCTGCAGACTCGTAAGCATGGGAAAAACTTTCAGGGAGAGTCATAATCTGACACTCGAGCCCTGACCTTCGGCAAGCCTGCATTTACCATGACAGATCAGTTGCATGACCTCTTCGGATATCAGGGGAAGAATAAGCTCCTGATGTTAATAAATTGTTGAATTCTAACACTGTCCGACGCAACTTTTTACACTGTTTTTCCGTCTTTTACTAAGAAAAACAGGCAATATTTTTTTTGAAGCTGCCGTTTGTTATATTGGATGGTCTGGAAGTCCTGATGCTATCTCGGGACCGGTCAGGAGCGTTTTTAAGCTTCCTTAAAGCCCTGCAGGAAGCCCTGCCCAGGGAATAAAAAGAAAAAAAGTTATTAATGGCATAAAAAAAGAGTCAATTGTTTGATTATTTACATAAAAAAGCCTTATTTTTGCGTTCCAAAATCGGAGACTCGATTTATATTTGGATTAACACTATATTTAAAAAAGATATGTATTTGACCACCGAAAAGAAACAGGAGTTTTTCAAAACGTTTGGAACGTCGGAGATTGATACCGGGACTGCAGAAGGGCAGATAGCCTTATTCTCTTACAGAATATCGCATCTTACCGAACATCTTAAGAAGAACAAAAAAGATTTCAGTACGCAGCGTGCCCTGATCTCTCTTGTCGGAAAGAGGAGGAAGCTGCTTGATTACCTAAAAGTCAAAGACATTTCAAGGTACAGGGAAATAGTAAAAGCGTTGAAACTACGTAAATAATATTCTGAGAAAAGGCAATTTGAAGTTGCCTTTTTTCTTATCCTTATTATTTATAAATTCAGTGCTTAAATAAAATCATTATATATGTTCAACATTAAAGAAAAAAATATAGATCTCGGAGACGGGAGAATAATTACGCTTGAGACGGGCAGGATGGCCAGGCAGGCCGACGGGTCCGTGCTTCTCAGGTTTGGAAAGACAATGCTGCTGGCCACAGTGGTCTCAGCAAAAGAGGCAAAGGAAGATACTGACTTCATGCCTCTCTCCGTAGAATACAAGGAGAAATATGCATCATCGGGTAGATTTCCCGGCGGCTTTCTCAAAAGGGAGTCACGTCCCTCTGACTATGAGGTTCTTATATCACGTCTGGTTGACAGGGCCCTCAGACCTCTGTTCCCTGATGACTTTCATGCCGAGACCTTTGTTACAATAAACCTTATCTCAGCCGACATTGACACCATTCCCGATGCTCTTGCCGGTCTTGCTGCTTCGGCAGCTCTTACCATTTCAGATATTCCCTTTAACGGTCCCATATCTGAGGTGAGAGTGGCAAGGATAGGTGGTAAGTTTATTGTGAATCCCACCGCAACAGCTTTAAAGGAGGCAGATATAGACCTTATGGTTGGTGCCACCATCGACAATATAATGATGGTTGAAGGTGAGATGAAAGAGGTTTCTGAGGATGAGATGCTGGAGGCCCTTAAGGTAGCACATGATGCAATAAAGGTTCAGTGCCGTGCCCAGCTTGAGCTTGCTGCAGAACTGGGAGCCGGACAGAAAAGAGAGTATTGCCATGAGGTTAATGATGAGGATCTGAGAAAGAAAGTATGGGATGAGACCTACGACAAATGCTACCAGGTTGCAAAATCTCTTACCGCCGACAAGCACAAAAGAGAAGAGGCCTTCGAGGCAGTTGTCACTGAGTTCCTTTCGCAGTATACCGAAGAGGATGAGGTTAACAAGGCTCTTGTCAAAAAATATTATCACGATGTTCACAAGGAAGCGGCCAGGAGGCTTGTACTTGATGAGCATATACGTCTTGACGGCAGGAAGCCTGATCAGATAAGGCAGATTATCTGCGAGATCGATCCCCTTCCTGCAACACATGGTTCAGCCCTCTTCACAAGGGGAGAGACACAGTCACTGACAACAGTGACCCTTGGAACAAAACTCGATGAGAAGATAATAGATGATGTCCTTAACAAGGGCACAGAGAAATTCACCCTGCACTATAACTTCCCGCCCTTCTCCACAGGAGATGCCAGGCCTGCAAGAGGCATAAGCAGAAGGGAGATAGGACACGGGAACCTGGCTCACAGGGCACTTAAAAACATGATGCCTTCCGACCAGGAGAATCCTTATGCCATCAGGGTCGTATCAGATATTCTCGAATCCAACGGTTCTTCATCCATGGCTACTGTATGTGCCGGAACGCTTGCCCTTATGGATGCCGGGATAAAACTTAAAAAACCTGTCTCCGGGATTGCTATGGGACTTATAACCGATACTAAATCGGGGAAATTTGCCGTGCTGTCAGATATTCTTGGCGATGAAGATCATCTTGGCGACATGGATTTCAAGGTTACAGGAACCCGCGACGGCATCACAGCCACCCAGATGGATATTAAGGTTGACGGACTTTCATTCGAAGTGCTCTCACAGGCCCTTGCACAGGCAAAAGCCGGAAGGATGCATATACTCGGGATAATGGAAGAGACCATTGCAGAGCCTCGTTCCGAACTGAAACCCCATGCCCCGAGGATAGAAATGCTTACAATACCCAAGGAGCTTATAGGTGCCCTCATTGGTCCCGGCGGCAAGGTGATCCAGGAGATTCAACGCGAGACCGGCACAACAATCATTGTTGAAGAAATCGACGGCCATGGCGACGTGAATATATTCGGCGAGAACAAAGAGGCTATCACTGCAGCCCTCGATTGGGTTCGTAAGATAGTTGCTGTTCCTGAAGTCGGACAGGTATATAAGGGGAAGGTGAAGACCATCGTTCAGTTCGGAGCTTTCATTGAGATACTTCCAAACAAAGACGGACTTCTGCATATCTCTGAGATTGACTGGAAAAAGATCAAGACTGTTGAGGAAGTGCTTAAGGAGGGAGACGAAGTGGAAGTCAAGCTTATAGATATTGATCCCAAGAACGGAAAACTTAAACTCTCAAGGAAGATACTTCTGCCCCGTCCCCCTAAAGAGGAGGGCGAACAGAGAAGACAGCATGAGGGCAATAATTGATATCTGCTCTGCCGCTTTTACCGGTAAGTGAAAGCACAGTAGCGTTTTATGGAGATTTCAAGAAAAAATTCCTGAAAATAAATAACAAAGAACAGGTTAACCGGCAGTAAAATGTGGTTAACCTGTTTCTTTTGCTTAAAATTCCTGGCCATTTTATAAATTTGGATTACCATGGACATCAGAAGCACAAAGTATAACTTCGTTGTTATTGAGGGTAACATAGGGGCAGGAAAGACAACACTGGCCTCGATGATAGCCTCGCAGTTCAATGCCAGGCTTATACTCGAACAGTTTGCCGATAACCCATTCCTTCCAAAGTTTTACAGTGATCCTGCAAAATATGCTTTCCCCCTCGAACTATCGTTCATGGCCAGCCGCTACAAACAAATGTACGGGGAATCAGGAACAAAGGATCTCTTCACCAGCTTTACAATTGCCGACTACTACTTTATGAAATCACTTGTCTTTGCCTCATCAACACTCAAAGACGATGAATTTAACCTGTACAGGCAGATTTTTTATATTATTTTCAGTTCATTACAAAAACCCGACATATATGTATATCTGCATGTTGATCCTGAGAAACTGCTGGATAACATCAGAAAGAGAGGGCGTGAATACGAAAAACACATTACAAAAGAGTATCTGGGCAAAATACAGGATAGTTATTTCACGTTCTTTAAGCAGAACCCGGGGAACAGATATCTTGTTATAGATATCAACGGGATTGACTTTGTAGCGGACGGGGAACACTATTCAAGAATCATTAAAACCATCTTCAGTGAAGACTATTCAAAAGGATTGAATATGGTTATATTATAAAGGAACAAAAACATTTATGATTAATGAACATTTTTTTTTACATTTGCAGATGATTGTAGAAGTCAGTATTAATTTTTATGCTTGAAAAATAAAACAAGTCGTTAACAAATAACATTAAAGGTCATGAAAAAAATCAGAAGCTATTTTATCCTTATCCTTGCAGCAGTTGCTATGACCAGTTGCAGCGGGCTGAATAAAATGAAGAAGGACTACAGTGAGATAAAGTATGAGGTTGCTCCTAAAGTACTTGAAGCTCATGGTGGTATGGTCAATGTAACAATTAAAGGCACTTTCCCTGAGAAGTATTTCAACAAGAAAGCTACACTTGAGGTTGCTCCTGTGTTGACTTATACGGGCGGAGAAACTGCTTTTGATAAAGTTCAGGTTCTGCAGGGTGAGAAGGTGATGGCTAACAACAAAGTTATAACATACAGTGGCGGTGATTTCACCTATACAAGTGTGATTCCCTACAACGAAGCTATGAAAGTGTCGGATCTGGTTCTCAGGACAACTGCTTCGATAGGCACAAAAAGCCTTGACTTTGACCCTGTGAAGATCGCTGACGGTGTGATTGCAACATCAACCCTGACCGAGAAACATGCAAAAGGCATTATAATGGAAGATAACTTCCAGCAGATTATTCCCGAGACCAAGGTTGCTGACATCAACTACCTTATCAACAGGGCAGATATCCGCAGTGCTGAACTTAAGGCTGAGGACGTGACTGCACTAAAGCAGTATATTGCTGAAGTCACTGAAGATCCCAACCGCCAGCTTAAGAGCGCCGTTGTAAGTTCTTATGCATCTCCCGACGGTAAGTTTGAATTGAATGAAAAACTTTCTGATAACAGGGGTACTGCTGCTGATAAATTCATTAAGAAGGAATTTGACAAGATCGAGGCTGCACAGGCTGATGGTTTCTTCAGCTCACTCACTACTCCGGAAGACTGGGAAGGTTTCAAGACTGAGGTTGAGAATTCAACAATCCAGGATAAGGAACTCATTCTGCGTGTTCTTTCAATGTACTCCGATCCTGAAGTTCGTGAGAAAGAAATCAAGAATATGTCGACAGCATTTGAAGCTCTTAAAGATGAAATCCTTCCCAAACTGAGAAGGTCGAAGATGATGGTCAATGTTGATACCATCGGTCGCACCGACGCTCAGATACTTGCCCAGATGAGATCCGATGCAAAAGTACTCAGCCTTGAAGAGATGCTCTATGCAGCCACCCTTACTGAAGATGTCAACGAGCAACTTAAGTTCTACCAGGTAACAGCCGACAACTATCCCAAGTGCCTTCGCGCCCATAATAACGTTGCCTATACCCTCCTTTCTCAGGGTAAAGTCGATGAGGCTCTTGCATCACTCGAAAAAGCTGTTGCTATTCAGAATAACGATGTTGTAAAAAACAATATGGCCTTCGCATACCTCCTCAATGGTGAGATAGCTAAAGCAGAAGAGACATTCAACTCGATGACAGCAGCTACTGATGAATCAAAATGGGGACTTGGTGTCATTGCTCTTACCAGAGGCGAATATGACAAGGCAGTTAACTTCTTCGGAACAGAGCCTTGCTTCAACCTTGCACTTGCACAGCTGCTTAAAGGTGATGTAAACCAGGCAAAAGCTACTCTCGACAAGATGACTGAGAGCTGCGCCAGCGGCAAGCCTTCATACCTCAGGGCTGTTGTAGGTGCCCGTCTCGACGACAAGACCTATATGCTCAACGGACTCCGTGAAGCTATTGCAGCCAATGCAAACTGGAAAGCTTATGCATCCACTGACATGGAATTTGCAAAATACTTTGCTGACGATGCTTTCAAGGCAGCTGTTCAGTAAACAGGATATTGATTTATGAAACAAAGGGTGTCCCGGCAAGGACACCCTTTGTATTTTGTGCCAATAGAAACAAAAATCAAGGATAGTAACTAAAAGGTCACTCTCAGGAAGCCTGAAAACCGGTTCCCGGTATGAGACTCCTTGTAAGTTCCCACAATACTATAGCTGTGCTAACGGCTATATTGAACGAATGCTTGGTCCCGAACTGCGGTATCTCAATGCAGGTATCGCACATATCAATTATTTCCTGACTCACACCGTTAACCTCATGACCAAAGACTAGGGCATAAAACCTGCCGGGCTCGATGTGCATATCATGCAGTTCCACCGAACCGTCAGTCTGCTCAACACCTGTAATAACAAATCCCTCCTCCTTCAGCTCCCTTACTGCATCGGCTGTTGACGGGTAATAGGCCCATTCCACCGACTCAGTTGCACCCAGGGCCGTCTTCCGGATATCGCGGTGAGGCGGAACAGGGGTAATGCCGCAGAGGCATATCTTCCTTACAAGAAAGGCATCGGCATTTCTGAATACTGTTCCTACATTGTTAAGGCTCCTTACGTTGTCGAGGACTATAACAAAGGGAGATTTTTCAGAATCCCTGAACTGGCTGACACTCTTTCTCCCCAGTTCATTATTAAGAAGCTTACGCATATTTTTTCAGTAAAAATAATCAAAAACAGCTTAAAACTTTTTATATTGTATGAAACGAATGGAGAGTATGACTGTATGTATTTTCTAATAACCACACTATATGAATATTCATGAATATCAGGGGAAGGCGCTTCTCAGGGCTCATGGTGTAGAAATCCAGGAAGGGTTTGTGGCTGAGACACCCGGTCAGGCAGTTACTGTGGCTAAGCAGCTCAGGTATAAATACGGTCCGGGTCCTTTTGTTATCAAGGCGCAGATCCATGCGGGAGGCAGGGGTAAGGGAGGCGGTGTTAAACTGGCACACACTCCTGAAGAAGCCGGTGAGGTGGCCGAAAAGATGTTCGGAATGAACCTTGTTACTCCCCAGACAGGTCCCCATGGAAAAATGGTCTCCAGGGTTCTGGTGGCACAGGATGTCTATTATCCGGGCGAGACGGAGCCGCGTGAGTTCTATGTAAGCATATTGCTTAACCGCGACAGAAGCAGGCATGTAATTATGTATTCTCCTGCCGGCGGGATGGATATCGAGGAGGTGGCGGCCGGAAGTCCCGAGCTTATCTTCACTGAAGAGATATCACCTCTCACCGGGCTCACAGGCTTCCAGGCACGAAATATAGCCTTCAGCCTG
Source organism: Bacteroidales bacterium (assembly GCA_034003165.1). Lineage (GTDB taxonomy): Bacteria > Bacteroidota > Bacteroidia > Bacteroidales > VadinHA17 > LD21. Next base: position 20,455 of record JAVEZD010000015.1, read on the forward strand.
GGGCTGGAAGGCATTGCTGTTAAGAATATGCAGCGTTTTCTTCTGGCACTTTACGATGCCTACACAGGCAGTGACGCACAGCTTATTGAGATAAACCCTGTCCTTAAGACAAGTGATAACAGGATTCTGGCTGTCGACTGCAAGATGATCACCGACGATAATGCACTCTTCAGACAGGCTGAGATAGCCGCTATGCGCGATATCACACAGGAGGATCCATCTGAGGTTGAGGCATCGCGGCATAACCTCAACTTCGTAAAGCTCGACGGTAATGTTGGCTGTATGGTTAACGGGGCAGGACTGGCAATGGCAACCATGGACCTTATTAAGCTATCCGGAGGCTCACCGGCAAATTTCCTTGATGTAGGAGGAGGAGCAAGCGAACAGACAGTGGAGGCCGGCTTCAGGATAATACTTAAAGACCCGGAGGTAAAAGCCATTCTGGTAAATATCTTTGGAGGCATAGTACGCTGTGACAGGGTTGCCGGTGGCATTGTAAATGCATGCAGGGCAATAGGTGAGATAAGGGTTCCTGTGATTGTCCGACTTCAGGGTACTAACGCAAAGGAAGGGAAGGAGATAATAGATAACTCAGGACTGAAAGTATGGTCAGCCATTTCATTCGGCGAAGCAGCCGACAGGGTCCATGAGGTACTTGGACAGAACTGAAGAGAATCCGAAAGCTAAAGTTATTTTCTGTGCGAACCGTCACAGAAAGGCTTGCTTGCCGACCGGCCACATCTGCACAGATAGACCTCCGTGGGGTTGTCGGTTACATCTCTCTTAAGATCCTTTAGAATGAAGTTGCCACTTACCTTAAGTGGGCCTCCTTCAATAACCTCAACCAGGGTCCGGGCTTGTTTATTCTCGTCTTCCATGTCTGTTATTTATCTTCAAACCCAACCTGCCTGTGCCGGCCGTCGCAGAAAGGAAGATGATTGCTCGATCCGCAACGGCACAGAGATATTATACTGTCGCCAATATCCTTCTTCCTCCCATCGTACTGAAGGCTGAAGCTTCCCTTGATAACTATCGGTCCGTCAATCATTATCTTTACTGAGACCGGGTTCTGATCATTTTCACCGGCTTTGTCATCCATAAGCTCGGGACGCATGTATTTAACGTGGTTGGTGTGTTCGGGACCAACATCCGCGTTTTTCTCCTCATCGTTCCATCTCCAGGTAAGGGCTTCGGTAGGACAAAGATCCACCACTTCAATGATCCTGTCTGTAGAAGCACCGTTAATATCAACCCATGGCCTTCTGCCAGGATCAAAGACTTCGATGAGCTCCCTGTAGCAATATGATGCATGAACGCAGGCCGATGGCTTCCAGTAAACAGTGATATCACCGTTCCTGTATTTCCTGGCCCCCGTCATATGAGTGTTCTCACGATCCATCCTAAGATTTTAATGTTGGCAATTTAATACTTTTTGTGCAATAATTGTCCTGAATGTCATGTCAAGTGATGGTTTGAATTTCTATATTTGCCTCATATCCTGAAAAAATAGCAGGTTTTTATTACCTCGGTACGTAAGGATTTTCCCTTGTGACCGAAACCGCATAGCAGGGGAATAAACTATTTTTATCCGGGAGATGAAATAAGTGAATGAAGTGTGCTGATCGTAATATCAGGTCATGTCCAATGAGTTAATAATTGATGTATGAAAGGGGGTATTCCACAAGCGTTCGTTTCCTGGTCATCTGTAAGCAGAAAAATGCTTCTTCAGGCTTTACTGCTGCTTCTTCCGGCAGTATTTAAAGCCTCAGGGGAGACTGCCTTTAAGTCTGTGGCTTCTGACATCGGCAGTCCTGTCTTTACTGCCGGTGCGGTATCGCCTACCTTTCTTATTCTTCTTGGATCATTACTTGTTATCACCTTTGTCATCCTTTTCTTCTCAGGAAAACTTAGAATTGCCAACCGCGAGTTGCGTAACCGAAACCGTCAGATAGAGGAGATAAACAATAACCTTGAGAAATCGAACCGGGAGCTTGCACTACAGAAAGATGCCATTACAAAGGAATACTCCGATTCGGAGAAGTTTTACAGCATGCTTATCCAGTCAGCCGACGACGGTGTTTCCTTCTACGACCGCGACTGGAACCTAAAGTTTGCCAATCCGGCCTTCTTTTCCCTCATAGGCCTTGACCAGAAGGAATATTTCAGTATTGACACCCACAATCTGATCCATGAGGATGACAGGGATTATGGTAAAAGAAGGATGGAGGCGCTTACTGAAGGAGGATTTTTTGAAAGTGAGCTCAGGCTAAAACATAGTGCCGGACATTTTATAACCTTGCTTACACGTTCCGTCGCAGTTAAGAATGACAACAACGAAGTGATCGGGTCACTCACCATCTCGAGGGATATAACAGGATTCAAGCAGGTTCATGAAGAGCTTATAAATGCTACCAGGGAGGCGGAAGCAAGCAGCAGGCTAAAATCAAGCTTCCTGGCAAACATTTCGCATGAAATACGAACTCCGCTCAACAGTGTGGTTGGGTTCTCCAACCTTCTGCTTTCCAACGATATCTCCAATGAGGTCAGGGAGGAATATATAGAACACATAAATCATAACAGTGAGAAGCTGTTACAGATTATCGGCGATATCATCGACCTCTCGAGGCTCGAAAGTTCGCAGATCGAGATTACTTATGAGGAAGCCTCGGTCAACGGCATCGTAGGCGAGATCATAGAGGAAGCCCGTAACATGATAAGGAGGAATGAGAAGTCTATCATCCTTAATGTCAGAAACCAGCTTGAAGTGACTGACGATCTTGTTTTTACCGACAGGATATGGCTTAAGAGGGTACTGAATCATCTGATGGATAATGCGGTAAAGTTCACCCTTGAGGGCTATATAGAGCTTGCTTATGCGCGACAGGATCAAAACCTTGTGTTTAGCGTCCGCGACACGGGAATAGGCATAAACAGTGAAAACCTCGACCGCATCTTCGAAGAGTTCCGCCAGGAGATAGACGGTCATCACAGGCCTTTTGAAGGACTGGGCGTGGGACTCACACTGGCCAAGGAAGTGATAGAGAGGATGGGAGGAAAGATATTTGTTGAATCCGAAAAGGGAGTGGGTTCGGAGTTCAGCTTCTCGATTCCTTACAGGCCTGCAGGAGGTGCTTCCAGGATAAAGACCAGGACTGCTGTTCAGACGGGTGACCCGGCCCCTCTTAACTGGAGCACAAAGAAATGCCTTCTTGTCGATGATAATAAGGATGTTCTGGTTTATCTTAACCGTGTTCTCATCGATACAGGGATAAAGATACTTACTGCCAGGTCGGGAGTCGAAGCTCTTGAGATAGTGAAGAGTGTTCCGGATATTGATGTCATACTTCTCGATATGCAGATGCCCGGGATGAACGGCATAGATGCCACAAAAGAGATAAGGAAACTGCATAAGAATCTTCCCATCATTGCCCAGACTGCCTTTATCTTTGAAGACGACAAGGATATAATTCTCGAAGCCGGCTGCGATGCCTGCCTTATAAAACCTATAAGGAAAGATCACCTGCTGACTGTAATGTCGTCTTTCATCAAAGCCGACTGACAGCCTGAATCCAATAACTGTTTGTCTGATCCACCTCAGATAATGGACCTGATGCTCCCATCTGTCGGTTTTTCTTATTAATTTGCATCTCACTTTATCCCATGGCTCAACAGTTTGCCGATATCATTCTGCCTCTTGCAGTTAAGGGGAGGTTCACATACAGGATCCCTGAAAGACTCCTTTCTGTTGTCATGCCCGGAGTTAAAGCTGTTGTCCCCTTCGGAAGCCGGAACATATATACAGGTATCGTCTCAGCAGTTCATGACCATCCTCCCGAAGAAGGGAAGGTAAGGGACATAGCTGATATCCCCGGTAATGAACCTGTTGTGACTACCCTCCAGCTTAGATTCTGGCAGTGGATAGCATCGTACTATATGTGTACCGAAGGTGAGGTGATGAAGGCCGCCCTCCCCGGAGCTATTATACCCGACGGACTTCAGGCGTCGGGTGTCAACGAGCGTTACAGACCCAGGCAGGAGACTTTCGTCGGAATTGCAGGGGAGTTTACTGAACATGCGCTCAATGGCATCCTCGACTCCCTGAGGAAGGCCCCTAAACAGGCCATTGTACTTGAGACCTTTCTGGCTCTGACAGGTTACCCCGACTCCAATGACCCGCTTCCTGTTAAGAAATCCTTCCTCCTGAGGGAGGCTGGGGCTTCTTCATCGCATATTGATGCGCTGGTAAGGAAAAAAGTACTGTCGTACATCTCACTGGATGTATCCAGGCTCGGCACATATAACGGTCCGGTGTCAGATCTGAACCCCCTCAGTAAAGCCCAGGAGACTGCCTATGCCTCCGTATGCAGTCAGCTGGAAGAAAGGAAGATATCACTGCTGCACGGCGTTACATCGAGTGGTAAGACTGAATTATATATCCACCTTATTAACGAGCAGCTAAAAAAAGGGAAGCAGGTCCTTTACATGCTTCCCGAAATAGCCCTTACCACCCAGATAATATTACGTCTCAGAAAATATTTTGGTGCTGTAACAGGAGTATATCACTCCCGCTTCAACGATCAGGAAAAGGTGGAGATATGGAAGAAGGTGTCGAAGAGTGAAGAGGACGGGGGGTACAGGCTCATCCTCGGGGTGAGGTCGGCACTCTTCCTGCCCTTTACCGACCTGGGTCTGGTAATTGTCGATGAGGAACATGACGGTTCATATAAACAACACGATCCGGCACCGAGGTATCACGCCCGCGACTCTGCCATAGTACTGGCATCGCTTCATAAGGCATTTACTGTTCTGGGTTCAGCAACCCCTTCGATAGAAAGCTATAGCAATGCCGTTGCCGGGAAATACGGACTCACCGAACTAAACGAGAGACACGGGGCCATTAAGCTTCCTTCAATAGTCATTGCCGACACACGCGAAGCAGCCAGGAAAAAGGTGATGACCTCGCATTTCACCCCACAGCTTCTGAATGCCATCGACAACGCCCTGGAAAACAGGGAACAGGTGATCCTCTTTAAGAACCGACGGGGCTTTTCTTCATATGTAGAGTGTTCAGAGTGTGGATGGATACCATCATGTACACGCTGTGCCGTAAGCCTTACCTATCATAAGGGGATTAACAGGCTCGTTTGCCATTATTGCGGCTATGAGACGCCGGTGCCTTCGCGCTGCGGAAGTTGCAGATCGCCGGGAATGCTGACACGGGGCTTCGGTACTGAAAAGATAGAAGACGAGATAAAGATTGTCTTCCCCTCGGCCCGTGTGGCAAGGCTCGACCAGGATACAACAAGAAACAAAAACTCTTTTTCAAGGATCATCGAAGCTTTTGCCAGGGGTGATACTGATATACTTATTGGTACACAGATGATATCCAAAGGTCTCGATTTCGAGAACCTCACCGTGGTCGGGATACTGAATGCTGATAACCTGCTTAACTTCCCCGACTTCAGGGCCCATGAGCGAAGCTATCAGCTTATAGAACAGGTGAGTGGACGTGCAGGCAGAAGACAGAAACAGGGAATAGTTGTTATTCAGACCTCCGACCCGCGTAGCACTATAATAAGGCTGGTTCTTAATCACGACTACATAAAGATGTTCAGGCTGCAGACCGAGGAGAGAAAGACTTTCAACTATCCGCCTTTCTGCCGGATGATAAGGATCAGCGTAAGACATCATGAACGGTCGAAGCTCGACGGATATGCAGCAATACTGGGGAATGAACTGAAGCAGCAGTTCGGTAAAAGGATACTGGGCCCCGAATACCCTCTTGTTGGCCAGGTTCAACTGTGGTATATTAAAAATATACTTGTCAAGATTGAAAGGGAGCGGTCGCTGGCAAAGACCAAAGAGATAATAGGCGCAGCCATTGAAAAGGTTATGAAGGAGAAAGGAGCATCATCACTCAGGATAGCTGTTGACGTGGATCCGTATTAGGTGTTGATGGGCAGCTGGTTACTCAAGACCAGGAGAGATAATGCAAAAAAAATGCATATATGGTCCGGCCGTTTGCCGGGGTGTAAAAAGTGTTAAATTTGAATTTTAATTCAGTGCTGATGAAGATTGAAGTATCGAACGGTGAGATAATTGACAAGCTGACCATCGTGAGTATAAAACTCGGGAGGATTCACGACAGTGCAAAACGCGA
>JAVEZD010000015.1:26714-30262 GCA_034003165.1 Bacteroidales bacterium
AAAAAGTGTTAAATTTGAATTTTAATTCAGTGCTGATGAAGATTGAAGTATCGAACGGTGAGATAATTGACAAGCTGACCATCGTGAGTATAAAACTCGGGAGGATTCACGACAGTGCAAAACGCGAAAACCTTCAGAAGGAATTTGAGATCCTTAAGGAAGCTTCCGGGTCGATAATGGACAGCGATGATCCTCTTTTTAAGGCACTTTATGAGGTCAACTGCAGGCTCTGGGATATCGAGGACAGGATAAGGGAGTTTGAAAGGAAGAAAGACTTCGGTGAGGGATTCATCTCAGTGGCCAGGGAGGTCTATTTCAATAACGACCTTAGGGCTGAGATAAAGAGGGAGATCAATATAAGGACTTCATCAGGCCTGACAGAGGAGAAATCATACGGAAAATACTGACATGCGACTTCTTGTCATCCGCTTATCTGCCATGGGTGATGCCGCCATGGTTGCCCCGGTCCTCCGTGGGATGAGGCAGAGTCATCCTGAGACTGAGATAATACTGCTTACAAGAAAAGCCTTCGGACCCTTCTTCAAAGGCATAGAGGGGGTAGAGCTTTTCTTCCCCGACCTTAACGGGAAGCATTATGGTTTAGCAGGCCTCTACAGGCTTTTCAGGGATATTACAGGAAAGGGTAAGATAAGTCATGTTATTGACCTGCACGACGTCCTGCGGTCGTCGATCCTCCGTGCCTTCTTCAGGATGGCCGGAGTGGGAAACACAGTGATTAGCAAGGGACGGAAGGAAAAGGAATCTGTTATTAAAGGGCATTCGCGGCAGCAGCTTAAACATACTGTTGAAAGATACAGGGATGTGTTCAGAAGAGCCGGTTATCCCTTTGAGATTCCGGAAGGGCCCTGGATAACACCTGCCACTCATGTTTCTGAGGCAGTCATGCCCCGCCGGGGAGAAGGCGACCGCCTTAATATCGGTATTGCACCTTTTTCCAGGCATAAGCTTAAGAGCTGGCCGCTGAAGAACATGATAAGCCTTATGGAAAGGATAGGGGAGAAATACAGGGTTAAGTTCTGGCTTTTCGGTGGGAAGGATGAGATTCAGGATCTCAGGTCAATAGCTGCGCGGGTAATGGATTCAGAGCTTGTTGCCGGAGCTTTTTCTCCCGGCGAAGAGATTACCCTGATCTCACGGCTCGACCTTATGATATCGATGGATTCGGCAAACATGCACCTGGCTGCCCTTACCGGCACCAGGGTGGTAAGCATATGGGGAGCCACCAGTCCGCTTACAGGCTTCGGTCCCTGGAGACAGCCTCCGGAATATGAGGCAGGGATCCCGGTCTCAGAACTTGACTGCAGACCCTGTTCAGTCTTCGGAAAGGGAGAATGCCGCAGGGGCGACATGGCCTGTCTGAGATGGCTCAGCGCTGAAAAGGTGTTTGAAAGGGTGGAAGAAGCTATTAAATAAACCGGCGATAAAGACAATAGGTAACCTGTAATTTATTAAGTAACACAAAATAATAACATCATGAAAAAAATCTTCCTCACAGCTTTTTTCTGCGCTATGGCACTGTTCCTGCATTCGCAGGCTGTGCAGCCGGCACGTCTTATTGTAAGGGGCGATGACATGGGTTCGTTCCACGCCGCCAACGATGCCTGTCTCAGAAGCTCCGTGGAGGGTATCCAGCAGACCATCGAGGTTATGGTTGTATGTCCGTGGTTCCCCGAGATGGTGAAGATGCTCAGGGAGAATCCGGGTATCGACATAGGTCTGCATATGACAATAACAAGCGAATGGGACGACATGAAGTGGAGGCCGCTTACATCTTGTGCCGGACTGACGGATGACAACGGGTTTTTCCTTCCGCAGATAAGGCCACACAAGGACTATCCCGGATTGTCAGTTATGGAGAGCGACTGGACCATCGAGGAGATTGAAAGGGAGTTCAGGGCTCAGATAGAGCTGTGTCTGAAGAATATACCACAGACTACGCATATATCGGGACACATGGGTGCAACAGCCTTTGACCCGAGGGTGGCTGAGCTCACAAGAAAGCTGGCCAGAGAGTACAACCTTGCTGATGTAAGCACCAATCCTTCGGGGGACTATGGTATCACCGGCATAAGCTATGCAGGTCCCCATGCCACCTATGACGAGAAGGAGGCAAGTTTTGTGAAGATGCTTGAGAGCCTTGAGCCGGGCAGAACATATATGTTCCTCGATCATCCGGGTTATGACAGCGACGAGATGCGGGGAGCTTTTTTTGCCGGCTATGAGAATGTGGCACCAGACAGGCAGGGAGTCACAGATCTGTTTACAGGTGAGAAGATAAGAAATATAATTAAGGAAAAAGGTATTGAGCTTGTTAGTTACAACCAGGTAACCAGGGCTCTGGAGAGGAGTAGCCCTGAGGCGGAGGGTGTTGATGCACGCGGGATTGAAAAGTATTTTGAAGCCGTTAAGAAGAGTGGTCAGGATCTTCATAGCCTGATGCTTATAAGGCATGGCAAGGTGGTTGCTGAGAAGTGGTTTGGCGACAATGCCCCCGGGAATAACCACGTTCTGCATTCGGTGAGCAAGACTTTCACCTCGACAGCGGTTGGTTTTGCGGTCACTGAGGGCAGGCTTAAGCTGAGCGACAAGGTTATATCGTTCTTTCCCGGTGAGTTACCCGCGGAGGTGTCGCCCCGTCTGGCTGCCCTTGAGGTGAGACATCTGCTTACCATGACTGTTGGGCACGATGTTGATCCGACAGGGGAGATCCGGACTCAGGAAGTAAGCTGGGAGAAGCTGTTCCTTGCTCTGCCGCTTGATCATAACCCCGGTGAGAAATTCGTTTACAACAGTATGGCCACCTATATGCTTTCGGCGATAGTTCAGAAGGTTAGCGGTCAGAAGCTTATTGACTATCTCTATCCAAGGCTTTTCAGGCCGTTGGGTATAGGAGCCATAGAGTGGGAGGAGAGTCCGGCGGGAGTAAACACCGGAGGCTGGGGTTTACATGTAAAGACCGAGGATATGGCGAAGCTTGGTTTGTTCTATCTGCAGAAAGGTGTGTGGAACGGTGAGCAGCTGTTGCCGGCAGCGTGGATTGAGGAAGCTTCGGCAGCTAAGGTGAAGCAGGCTCCTGTATGGGTTGAAAAGGGTATGAAGGCCCGCAACAGCGACTGGATACAGGGTTACGGGTATCAGATCTGGATGAACAGGGTGGCAGGGTACAGGGCTGATGGCGCCAACGGGCAGTTTATCATTGTCCTTCCGGAAAAGGATGCTGTTATTGTTGCCACGGCAAATATCTCTGATATGCAGGGAGAGATAGATCTTATTTGGAAGTATCTGTATCCGGCTATTAAGTAGGGCCGGATTAAGCAGTTGGTTAAGGAGAAGAAAAACTGAAGTTGCATAGTTATGCAACGGGGAGAAGAAATATATATCATGGAATAGGATCAGATGGACATAAAAGAACTGCGGCAGATGCTGCTTGAAGCTTATACCACAAGCAATCTGAATAAAATAGCCCTTACACTTCTAAATCTATATAAGACGCAGCAGTATCATGTACTGCAAAAGATATCAGAAAT
>JAVEZD010000016.1:0-20719 GCA_034003165.1 Bacteroidales bacterium
ATTTAAAGAAACTATTGATAACAAGGATAACTCTTCGAGTTATCTCCTGTTATCAACAGTTAATCATCATCATCATAAAAGAGATAAATTAAGTATTAAAAAGGTCAACGTTATTTAGGCATTGACTTTGAAAAAGGCGTGAGGCATGAGGCATTAGGCATGAGCCTCTATCAGAGACAGTGCCCGGATGATAAAAAAAATATCTAAAGGCAAGGGCATAAGGTACAACAGATAGAAAGCGTGTCTACGAGCGTAGCGAGTTGATCCCGCGAACGCGGGAAGGCATTAGGCGTGAGCCTCTATCAGATATAGTGTCTGAATGATATGTAAATATCTCAATCCATCGTTTATTCAATATCACAAATTATGACAGATAGCCTGTCTTAATTTGTTTATACACTTTATGTTGATTATATTTGTAGGGATCGAAAAAAACAGCATGAAACCCGAAGCACAAAAAGCATTGTACGATTACACTGCCAAAGACAATTTACGGGGCTATAATGCACACCTTGTTTAAAAGGGGCTTTATAGTTCCCCTTTTTAACGTAATAATCACAAAAATAAAGATTCAATTTACTGACAATGCCGATCAGGTATTTTGTAACTGACTGAAAGGAAAGGAGGGAATGACTATGACATACATACTGCTTTTTGTATTCTATCTGATACTTGATGTTCTGTACGCATACTATATAATCGCACTGACAGAACTGAAAGCTGTTAAATCTTCACTGACATCGGCTATAATAATGGGAATGTCGCTGTTCGGGACGATTGAGATAATCAAGAATCACTGGAATGCGCTTCCCATTATCCTGGGATGCTTTTGCGGGACATATATATCAGTCAGGTTGAAGAAATCAAATGAAAGGGGCCTGGCAAAAGATTCAGATTCAGAAGCAGAGGAGGAAATAAGTGTCATGAAAGCTTCGGCCTGAGTTAGTAATATTATTGACCACATTTAGAAAAATATATCATGAAGAATAAGAAGTACTCTTTAAATAAACATCAAAAGATCAGTGATGATGTTTCCGGCCTCCTGTTTCAGCAGGTTAATTGGACTGAAGATGGTATTCTGCAACTTGGAACTGTTACAGGGATTTATTCAATGAAAGGAATAAATTATCTGACGGTGATGACAATTTTTGGTAAACTCCGCCAGGTAAAACCGGAAAAGGTCAGTCGTTTTTCGGTACAGGCGAGAGCATGAAAAGTTAAAAGGTATTTTAAAAACGGAAAATTTATGGGAAATTCTGATGTCATTGCTTTCCTGAAAAGTATTGAACTTTTCAGGAACCTCAAGACTCCCGAGTTAAGAAGGCTTTCTGAATTTATAAGGGAGAAGAACTGCAATTCAGGGGATTATCTTTTCCTGGAAAACACCTTAAGGGAGAATATATTTCTGGTCTATGATGGCGAAGTAGAACTTCTGAAGCGAGGCCCTTTCGGTGATGAGATCAGGCTTGCCCTGTTTGGCAAAGGTGATTTTCTCGGGGAAGGAATATGGGATCAGGACTCATTGCATTCGACTTCGGCGCGTGCGCGAACTGATTCCCGGCTTTATGTGATCAGTTCCAATCCCTCTGCCTGGAAACCTGCCACAGCTTTGAAGATCCTTTCAAATACCACCAGGGTGATGTCGGAACGAATGCGTAATGTGAATAACCAGCTGATGGACCTTTCTGCGCAGTATGCATCCGGAACGGTAAGGACCGAACATGACCTTCTTGGTCAGGGTGATGTACCTTCTGAAGCGTACTATGGCATACAGACAAAAAGGGCGACAGAGAATTTCAACATTACGGGAATAGCTTTAAACCTGTATCCTTCAATTATTGAATCATTGTCAATGGTGAAGGAAGCTGCAGCTGAGGCAAACTGCGAACTCTCTCTTCTGGACGGGAATATTAAGGATGCAATTGTTGTGGCTTGCAGAGAATTGAGGAACGGAAAGCTACATAACCAGTTTGTTGTTGATATGATACAGGGTGGAGCCGGGACATCCACCAATATGAACGCCAACGAAGTGATTGCAAACCGTGCTCTGGAGATTCTTGGACGTGAAAAGGGTAATTACCTTTATTGCCATCCGAATAATCACGTCAATATGTCACAGTCAACCAACGATGCTTATCCTACATCAATAAAAATAGCTCTGTACAATTCAAACAAAAAGCTGGTTTCAGTACTGGAGGGACTTGTTCATGCCTTCCACAATAAGGCAGAGGAGTTCTCACATATTATTAAAATGGGGCGAACTCAGCTCCAGGATGCAGTGCCGATGACCTTGGGACAGGTATTTGAGGCTTTTTCGGTAACCTTGAAGGAAGAAATTGAAAGGCTAAATCAGAATTCGAGCCTCTTCCTTGAAATTAACATCGGGGCTACAGCTATCGGAACAGGAATAAACTCGCATCCGGGTTATTCGTGGAAAGCTCTTGGGCATCTACGAAGGATTTCAGGTCTTGACCTGGTGCTTGCTCCCAACCTTATTGAAGCCACCCAGGATACGGGAGCCTTCGTTATGTATTCCTATGCAGTAAAAAGCCTGGCAATAAAGCTTTCAAAAATCTGCAACGATCTGAGACTTCTGTCCTCGGGCCCAAGAGCTGGTTTTAATGAAATAATACTGCCACCGATGCAACCCGGATCATCCATAATGCCAGGGAAGATCAATCCCGTTATACCGGAGGTAGTGAATCAGATCGCATTTAAGGTCATAGGAAATGATCTGACAGTAACAATGGCCTCTGAAGCTGGTCAGCTTGAACTTAATGTGTTCGAACCTGTTATGATTCAAAGCCTGTTCGAATCTATCGGAATGCTAATCAACGGAATGATCACCTTAAGGCACCGCTGTATTGAAGGTATCAAAGCCAACGAGGATCATTGCCGCTATATGGTACACAACAGTATCGGCCTGGTAACTGCCCTGGTACCTTTTGTCGGTTATGAAACTGCAAGCGAAATAGCTAAAGAGGCTCTTGAAAGTAACAAGGGGGTTTATGAGCTTGTACTTGCAAAAGGTCTCCTGGAAAAGGAGAAACTGGATTTTATCTTATCGCCTGAAAACATGATAAATCCCATGCTTTCCAATGAATAGAAACTATTATTTACCTGATTTCAGTGCCTAAAGTAATATGGCCATCAACTGAAGATCCTGGTATCTTTCAGGAAAAGGTTAAGGAATTTATTCCGAGTCCTGTTGCCAGGAATGTATCCTTGACTGGTAGAAAAGGTAGAGGGAATCAGTTTGGATTACGAGAGTGTCATTGCTTGCTTTCTTTATTTCTGTATTTTCAATTGTCATGAACAGAAAAAAGCCTTGTGGAGTTCATGATGAACTGCCACAAGGCTCTGCTTTACCTGAAATTAAATTAAATATTCACTTATGACATTAAATTAGATTTGATTATTGCAAACCATTTTTCAATTATAACCCTCTCATTATCAAGGCCCAAAAATTCTGAGCTGTCATAAAACTGTAAGGTTTTTTCATTTTTATCAGGCTTGGTGAATGTAAACACCAGATCCAGCTTTTCAACAACTGTAATACTTCCACCTTTAGTCCTGGCATTTCTGCTTACAGCATCTATTCTGCAATGATCTACTTCAGATAAAAATATTGAAACTCTTTCTTCCTTATCCTTATATTTCTTATAATAATATAGCTTTTTTGATTGCTCATCAATCCCAATTACATAATTCTGTCTCCATAATTCCTTCTGAGAAATAGTTGCATTCTCCCTTTTTGTAAAATTCATAAATTCATTAAGGATTCCGGCTTCCTTCTTTTTCTGGCTCATATAATGAAGTAGAAAAGGAGATATTACAATAGCCATTAATGCTATTACCAAAATTATTATTGATAAATCCATCTTAGTTTTTGTTTTGTCGTGAATAATCCTGCAAAGCATTCTTCAGAAAGCTTTTCAGTGCTGCTTGCAGTATGATTATAAGAGAATGATGTGCCCCTGAAAATGAATAGCACAGAGACAGAAATTACCAGTGGGAATGGAAAGGATAAATAATTTCAACGTTTGAAAGTCCTGGTTGAATTATTATAGAGTTGAGAAGATATTCCGTACATAAACCAATTATTCTTTTTTCAGCAGAAACAGGATTGAAGTAAAAGTCGTTAAAGTGTTTTTTTGAATATGGAGCCGGCAGATTCCTGACAGAAGTTTCTGATCTCTCCTCATTACGAGTCAGAAAAAAAAGATCGGGTTGCCCTGTCGAGAAATAGAAATCTGAGTTTTCAGTATGATTACTTTGAACAAGTGATATGGACCCCAAAGCATAATTTCCTGATTTTATGCTTAAAAAGAGGAGTAATACAATAAAAAACAGTACCGATGATTTTGAAACTTTTGACATGTTTAAAAATAAAAAATTTCCGGTAAATTCTTATCAGAAAAAGGCTATTTCCGGTAATAAAAACATTACATCGAAAATAAGCTGACATTCCAGTCATTTATCTTTCTATCCCTTTTGTTTTGCAAAACACACCCCCATCCGGAATTCCTGCACTTTGGTTCATCAGTTTCAAAACTGATAACTAAGCAGCTTAATGGCAGACCGGCAAATAGCTTATTTCAACGATCTGTTTATATTTGCCTTAAATTATAATTGAAAACCATTATGGATCAGATCCCGGAATTTTCGTTATTCATTACAACGGTTTTCGTAGGCTTCTTTGCTATTTTGAATCCTATCGGGAATACGCCGGTATTCCTGACTATGGTGGGTGATGAAGACCGTAAAATCATCAGGAGGGTTGCTTTAAGATCTGTAACCGTTGCTTTTATTATCATTACGGTATTCAGTCTGTTCGGTCACCTTATTTTCAGATTATTCAACATTACGCTGCCTGCTTTTCAGATTACAGGCGGAATAATTGTATTTTTTATTGGTTATGACCTGCTGCAGGGGAAACAGGCCAAGGCACAAAAAACCAGCATTAAAGACACAATGGCTACTTACGATGATATGGCCGTTTCTCCTTTAGGCATTCCTCTCCTTGCCGGTCCAGGAACCATATCAACTGCCATGAACTTTGTGGGCCAGGGTAACAGTTTCTTTAATACCATGTTGATAATCTTGGTTTTTGCTTTTGTCTGTGCTATCACGTTCCTTATGTTCGTTCTCTCCAAGAGAATTGCTGAGAAGTTAAGACCGGCAATTATCAAAGCCATTTCGCGGATAATGGGTCTAATCCTGGCAGTGATTGCTGTTCAGATGCTTATAAACGGCGTTTTTAACGTTATAAGGGAATTCCCGCGATAAATTCGAACTTTCGGCCCATGCTTTACTCTTTTTCTCTTGAAATAAGAAATACTTAAAAGTTTCCGGAATTCGTTATAATGCTCTTCCGCAAAACCCTGGATTGAATTTGTTGTAATTTTAAAGCCATGACATTAAAGCCGGAAGCAGTCATAAGGTCTGCAACCAACACTGATAAAGACTGATTTCCGGACAGTACTTCAGTTAAATATTGTTATAATATGAAAAAAAACAAGAATGTTGACAGGATAAGGGAACAATCAATAGGTTTTATTTTTACTTTTAACTCGGATACAATTAATACTTAAATAAATCTATACTTATGAAAAATTTATCACGCAGAAAATTTATCACAAGAACATCTGCTGCCGCCGCAGGGGCGATGATTATTCCAGGCCTTGTCGGATGTGGCAGTGGTAGCGGGAGCAAGGCCAAAGGTTCAGCTACAGGAAAAGTAAATATTGCAGTTATCGGTGTTGGCGGTCAGGGACAGCAGAACTGGAGAGACTGTATGGAAGAGAATGTTGTTGCACTCTGTGATGTTAGCGATACAGCTGCTGCAGAAGGCTTTAACACCTTTCCAAATGCGAAGAGATTCAAGGATTTCCGTGTTATGTTTGATAAGATGGCCAACGAAATTGATGCCGTTATCGTTGCCACTCCCGACCATACACACTTTGCTGCAGCCATGGCTTCAATGCAGCTTGGCAAACATATCTGTGTCGAGAAACCTCTTGCACATAATGTATGGCAGCTCCGTACTCTTCAGAAGGCTGCAAAGCACTACAATGTTATCTCTCAGATGGCAAACCAGGGTCATGCAACTGTTGGTATCCGCTATGTCAAGGAATGGTATGAAGCCGGTATCCTTGGCGACGTGAAGGAAGTATTTGCATGGTTCAATGGTCCTGAGTTCACACCCAGGGGCTATTTTCTGAAACCTGATACCTATCCTCCTCAGGAAGAACCTTTGCCTGAGGGTCTGGATTGGGATCTCTGGCTCGGACCTGTTGTTCCACGTCCTTACAGCCATTTCTACATCCCCCGTTTCTGGAGAGGATGGTATGAGCTTGGTAACGGAGAACTTGGAGACTGGGCATGCCATACACTTGATGCTCCTTTCTGGTCACTCGACCTGGGAATGCCTACATCAGTTGATTCAGTATTTAAAACACCGAATACTCCTGAGGGATATGTATGTGATCAGTCTATCCTGAAATTCGAGTTTGCCGGAAGAGGCAACAAACCTCCTGTTACCCTTAACTGGTTCGAAGGTGGTCTGAAGCCTGAAAACCGTCCGGAATGGGGACTCCCCGAACTTCCCGGATCAGGTATGATAATGGTTGGTGACAAGATCTCCCTCATGACAGGAGGAAGGCCCAATGATCCAAAACTGCTCGTTCCCGAAGAACAGTGGCTTGAATTCCAGAAGAATATGCCGGCTGAGACAATTCCTCGTGTTGAAGGCGGACCAAGGGCTGAATGGCTCAGGGCTATCAAGGGCGAAGGTCCGATGCCTGGTTCAAACTTCGACTACTCATCGCGTCTTACCGAGATGGCTGCTATTGGTGTGATGGCTCAGAGATTCGATACTCGTATTGAATATGATGCCGCAAACATGAAGGTAACCAACCATCCCGAATTTGATGTAGTCATTAAAGAACCTGTACGCGACGGATGGTCATACGGAGAAGACCTCTGGACTTAGTCATCTGTACTCTATAATACTTATAGGTAATCTTATAAGGGGGCTGCTTCCGCAGCCCCCTTTATTTTCCATATTGGTGCCGTTAAGGTATTGTAAGCTTTGTTAATGTGGCATATATTTGTTTAAACTAACCATAAATCCATGAACAAAAGAGCTTTTTTCAAAACAGGTATCCTGGGAACTATAAGCCTGCTTCTTCCGGCCAGGTCATTCAGCCTGGAATATTACCCCCGCAGCAGTGACAAAAAATGGGCGGTACTTTATTCAACATGGTGCGGATCGGCCCGTGATGCTGCCGTGTGGATAAGTGAAGGCATGGATGGCATTGCCAATGTTTTTGATGTCCGTGAGAACCCTGACCTTTCAGGCTACGACTTCGTTGTGGCCGGTGGTGCAATCCGTTCGGGGAAGGTATCTCCTGAAATGGAGAAATTCCTTGAGGCAAACCTTACAATGCTCAGGAATAAACTGAAAGGTTATTTCGCAGTATGCGGTAATATGATGCAACCTGTTGGTCCTGACCAGACAAGAATCCTCATAGATGAACATCTGGCTAAGATATGTGGTGTCAGCGGACTTCCTTCCAGGGTTTTCCTGGGCCGGATTACCTTCGGCCTTATGGAGCCGGATGTAAGAAAACAGATGCAGTCGATGCCCGGGATGAATGAATACGACAATCTCAAACGCTCTGAATGCATGGCTTTCGGTAAGGAACTGCTTAAAGTCTGAGATTATCCGCTTCAATCACTCAGGATGAATTAACTGTTGCCTTGCAACACCCATCAGCCTGTTTATTAAGGTTCTGTTGGTGTCGGGCAATGGTTCTAATGGAGGAAAGTGACGTCTCCAACCATGTCAAAGTATTCCCCGTCAGCAAAGCGTCCGCTTGCCTTCCATACATAAACTCCCTGCAGGGCAAGGTTTCCGTCACCGTGATATCCGTCCCAGCCTTTCCCTGGGTCCGTGCTTTCAAATATCAGGACGCCCCACCTGTTAAATATCTGCAGCCTGTAGTCGATGATATTCTCATAGAAAGGTCTGAAGACGAAATCCATTTCAGGGTATACGCCTTCCTGCCAGGCACCGTCTGTAGGACCGGTACGGTTCCATTTGAATACGGTGGGGAATTCAAGATTACCCTTTTCCCATCTTACTACAACCGGGGTGTTGAGGCCGGTCGAATCAATACAGCCGTTTTCGGAGGTAACAACAAGTGAAACGTCGTAATCGCCAACTTCATTGTATTTATGCCACGGATGCTCTTCCTCTGAAGTCTCTCCGTCACCAAAGTCCCAGAATGAAGCCGTGGCACCCTGGCTGTAGTTGTAGAATACCACCATCTGCTCATTATTGATAACCTCCTTCGGCCAGACATCAAACATAGCCACAGGGTTCCTGTAAACGGTCACCTCTTCCTGATGTACTGAATTACCTGCCATATTGTTAACCGTCAGTATTACGGTATACGTCCCGGGTACATACCAGGTGTGTTCAGGATTTTCTTCTGTAGAATACATCCTGTCTCCAAAATCCCATAGCCATGATGATCCGTAGAGGCTCGTGTTGCTGAATCGTACCTTCAGCGGCGAACAGCCAGCCGTATCAGGCTTAAAACCTGCCACCGGCAGGGGAGGCATTATCACTCTTACATGTATGGTATCGGATCCTGAGCATCCCCATCTGTCTGGTATGGTACTGTAGCTTATCACATGATTGCCGGTACCTGCGCTGAAGGGGTTGAAGGTATTGCCGGTGATACCCGGACCTGAAAAGACACCTCCTTCGGGAGTAGCTTCCAGAACGATGGGTGGACTACCCAGAAGGACGGTGCCGATGCCGGTGATGTTAACTTCGGGGTAGGGCATTACAGTTACAAGGGCTGTGTCTGAATCCTGGCAATCGGGGTTGACAAGGTTATAGCTTATTATATGGTCGCCAGCTCCGGCTATTCCGGGGTAGAAATGGTCTCCTGTGACCCCGGGGCCTGACCATACTCCTCCCTGATCATGGGCAGTAAGAAGCACAGGACTGCCTGTTACACACAGGGTATCAAGGTTGACTATGGTGGCATCGGGCGTTATAACCGTGATGGTTATTTCATCACTGTTTGAGCATCCGTTGGCATCAGTTATGCTGTAGGTTATCTGAAAACTGCCCGGACCGGTAAGGAGGGGGTTGAAAGTGTTGCCGGATACTCCGGGACCAGACCAGATTCCGCCGGGTACCTTTGCAGAGAGAGTTATGATCTCATCGGTAGCACACAGTGTTCCAACTGGAGTGATGGAGGCATCGGGCAGGGGCAGAACGTTAATAATTGTATTTTCTTCATCAGTGCAACCATATTCATTAGTAACTGAGTATCTTATAATATGGTCTCCCTGGCCGGCGACTTCAGGGTCAAACCGGTCTCCGCTGACTCCGTCGCCCGACCATGTGCCACCCGGATCATTCGCTTGCAGGGTAAGAGGTGGTGCATTGGCACACAGCGGTCCTACAGGAGTTATGGTGGCGTCGGGATATGGAACAATCAGTATCCTTGCTGTTGTTTCCACCGGTGGATGATCCCCGTTCAAAGGATCATCGGGAGGTCCTTCGATGGAGGGATCGTCATAGGGATTGCAGTAGTTCCAGTTGCGGAGGGTGACTTCAAAATACTCCCACAGGTCATTGTCACCGGCGACATGGATAATATCTGAAGTGATTCCTGATCCGGTAACCGGACCGGTAAGTGTTATTACACTTCCATAATAGTCGTTGGTAACCGGATTACCACCAACAGTGGCAGGGGTTCCTGAGAAGGAAATATCTGTTCCATAGATCCATTGGATCCATCGTGTGTTGACATTGGGATTGTCATCCTCCTGGGGAGGAACACAATTGAATTGAGTGAGGTCAGTGAAAACCACGCTGGCACTGTTTCCAAAACAGACAGGGTAGACTTCAGGACTTATATGCATCTCACCCCCGTTGCTGTCGTCGTTATCCCATACAGTTACAATCTGTTCCTGCGCTGATGAGGTGCATGTCACACCATTTACAACAAGCATGGCAATGGGATGATAATTACACCTGTCTCCCTCTGCAGTGTATACATTTGAAGCAGTGGCCTGGAAGAAGCCCGGACTTGTTTCTTCTGCAGAAAGAATTTCTGTATTCCCGTTGTCCCAGTCAAAAATGATGCTTACCGGTGTGCCTGCATTGTTAACTCCGGTATAGCTTACATTCCAGTTTACGGTTACAGGAGAGCATAACCTGTCGGGAGACATGACATTAGCCTTCGACAAAATGGTGCAGGTCTGGCCATGACCTGTTGCCGGCAGTATCGTCAGCAGAAGATACAGAAAATACTTTTTGACTAGTCCTGGTATATTCATTTCTGACTCTATTACAGATCCTTTAACGGAAGAAAGAAGACGCTGTTTCATTTTTTGGAATTAAACCCCATTATCATTATGATCTGATTCCGCCCCGGAGAAACAAAGGCCTTGGTTTTTCTTCACAAGCTTTAATAAATTTATACTAAAACGTTGGAAGGAAGTAATTTCTTGTGAACTTTATTAAGTGTCATTTTGTTTATGTATAAAAATGTATAATATAAAACGGAAAACATGAAAAAGACTGGCATATTTCTGGGGTTTCTGCTGATCCTGGCTCCTTTGTCACTTTCGGCCCAGGAAACAGATTTTTATAGCATAAAGGTTAAAACTCTTGAAGGAGAGGACTTTGATCTTTCTTCACTTAAGGGTAAGAAAGTTATGATTGTTAATACGGCTTCAAAATGTGGTTTTACACCTCAGTTCAAAGATCTTGAGGAGTTGCATGAGGCATACGGGGATAAGCTTGTTATACTGGGTTTCCCGGCCAATAACTTTGCCAACCAGGAACCTCTTTCTCCAGGTGAGATAAGGGAGTTCTGTTCGGCTAATTACGGGGTTACCTTCAGAATGATGGAGAAGATTTCAGTTAAGGGAGATGATATTCATCCTCTTTATCAATGGCTTACTCTGAAGTCCAGGAACGGAGTTCTTGATTCCGAGGTAAAGTGGAACTTCCAGAAATATCTGGTTGATGAAAACGGCAAACTTGCCGATGTCCTTTTGTCGAAGGAAAAGCCGGCTTCAGAAAAGGTAATGAGCTGGCTTGGAGCAAGGTAAGCTTTAAACCCCTACGGATTGATAATCACTTATTCAGCCGGATGGTAAGGATATTGCCTTCCTTGGTTACGGTATAGGCTTTGATTGCACGGACGACAGGATCTTCTACGGCAGGTAGTTCTATAACCGCCCCTCTGTAGGAAAAGGCAGCATTGTGAACAGGGCAGCGGAATACATTTTCAGAGTGGCTGTAAGTAAGAGTCCCTCCCTGGTGTGAACATATACTTTCCACTGCGACGAATATATCGCTGCCTGTATTTGCTATTATTTTACCCTGGATAATCATAAAACCACCGGTGACGGTGAGAGCAGCATATGTATCATCAGTAAGATCAATAGTAAATGTCTCGGAGTTATCAATTGGTTCGATAGGCTCTTTTTCCGAACAGGAGCTTATAATTTCAGGTATAATCAACAGTGAAGTGGTACCCAGTACCACTTTTTTTATTATTTCTCTTCTGGTAATTTTCATCATAATATAATATTGATTTTAATGGTATGATGGAACCGCACATGTTTTACAAAATTATCTTTAAAAGTGTTTGTGTTTGCAAAACATGTGGGTTTCATCAGTATATAATTTTTATTTTAATGGTCTGATGGAACCCACATGTCTGAAAGTTATATACATACGTGTTTGTGTCTGCAATACATGTGGGTTTCATCTGTAATACACTTTAATATTCATGCTGCAAATTAGTAAAACTTTCCGGATTATCCGCTTAAGAAACCTATAGCTTCTGTAACAGACAGTTCAGATAACAAATGGAATGAACATTTTTGAGTGTCTCATATATTTACTGTACTCCTCGCCGAACTTTTCAACCATTTCCCTTTCTTCGATAAGGGCAGTCAGGAACAAAGCAATGGCATTGACAAAACCGGCAATGATCTGAACAGGCCCGGGATCTTTAAGCATAATACCTGTTCCAAGAAGGAGAAGGGAAAGGTAGAGAGGATGTCTGATAAACCTGTAGATTCCTGATTTTACAAGTAGTGTAGTTTCTTCAATGTTGGCGCCCGGCCGGCCTTTTATTTTTAGGGTTAAAAAACCGGCAATACCTGCCCATGCAGAAGCTATGAGAAGTATCCATGATAACAGGTGCAGGGGAGAAAAGGGGGTTTCGAACCAGGCTCTCAGGTTAAGTGCAGTGAGGATGAATACAGATTCGAAAGAGAAAAACCTGGGAATTCCATGGTAACGGTGATGTTTTATTGAATAGAACCATGAAAATACGAGAATGATAAGCGTGCCGGCAGCTAGAGTCAGTAGGTTCATTTAAGGGATTTTTACTGGGCTGCTTTTTCGTTCACCTTTTTAAGGTATTCATAAACGCTGGTCTGCGACCTTACTGCTTCCTTTTTGCCCTGTTTTACAAATTTATTGGAGAGTGATGGATCAAGGATTCTGGCCTTTACATTATCGCTCCACTGGATCTCAAAGATTGTTTTTATCTCATTTTTAATGGCTTTATCGAAGACAGGGCATGTTACTTCTATCCTGTGTTCAATGTTTCTTGTCATAAGATCGGCAGAAGAGATAAAGCATTCATCCTGTCCTCCGTTGCAGAATATCATGAATCTTGAATGTTCAAGGAACCTGTCGACAATACCAATTCCCTTTATGTTTTCACTAAGTCCCGATACCCCGGCGACAATAGAAGACATTCCTCTTATTATAAGCATTATTTTCACTCCTGCATTGCCTGCCTCATAAAGGTGATTTATTATCTCATTATCTGTCAGGTTATTTATTTTAATATATATATATGCTTTTTTTCCTTCCTTTGCATTCTTTATTTCATTGTCGATAAGCTGGGTAATCTTATTCCTCATGGTAAAGGGGGAGAGAACCAGGTGATAGAAATTATCTTTTCTGTAATTGACCTTAAAGAAGTTAAAGGTTTTAAAGACTTCATTGGTGATTTTCTTGTTTGCAGTAAGCAGAAGGTGATCAGTATATACTTTTGCAGTGTCTTCGTTGAAGTTGCCTGTGCCTACTGCTGCAAATCGTTGTGTAATATTGTTTTTTACCCTTGTTATAAGGCATAGTTTAGCATGAACCTTAAGGCCCGGAACACCATAGATAACCCTGACACCTTCCTCCATAAGTTTATTCCCCCAGAGGATATTTGCTTCTTCATCGAACCTGGCCTGCAGTTCAACCACTGTAGTAACACTTTTCCGGTTTCTCACTGCGTTCAGAAGGGCATTTATCACACTTGAATTTCGTGCAAGCCGGTAAAGGGTAATCTGGATAGAGGTTACATAAGGATCAAGAGAGGCTTCCCTTAGCAGGTCGATGAAATGATCGAAGGGATTGTATGGAAAGAAAAGCATTATATCCTTCTTCTTTATTTCGGCAAGAATACTCTTCCCGTGGTGGATGTCGCGGTGCAGGACCGGGGCAAGGGGTTCGAAATAGAATTTTTTCTTTCCAAGGTCGGGGAAGCGCATGAAATCCTTGAAGTTATGATACCGGTTTCCAGGTATGAGGGCATCATCACGGCCAAGGTTTAGTCTTTTTGTAAGTATCTTTAGCAGGTCTGCCGGCATCTCCCTGTCGTAGATAAAACGTACCGGGGTCCCTTTTTTCCTGAGTTGAAGGCTTTTTGAGAGTTTTTCTATATAGCTTTCTGATATGTCGTCGGCTATCTCAAGCTCGGCATCCTTGGTTAGTTTTACAGTGTAAGCCGAGATCTCGTCAAAGTCAAGGATGAAAAAGATATCTTTTAATCCGAATCTGATTATGTCATCAAGAAACATTATGTATTTCTCATCATTCTTATCAGGAAGTACTATAAACCGGGGGATAACGCCTGTCGGGACTTCCATGAGGGCGAAGCTTTTTTTACCCGTTGTACTGTTAAGCAGCTGGATGGCAAAAAAGATGGCATCGTCGGTCAGGTTTGGCAGTCCAGTGTCTTTTTCAAACATAAAAGGCATAAGCCTTGTCCTCACTTCGGAAGCAAAGTATGACCTTACAAAGGCAGCCTGGTCCTCGGCAAGCTGTTTCTCATTTACAAGATGGATTTTATGTTTTGCAAGTTCACAAAGTAACATGGAATAGATCTTTTCGAACTTGTTGTTCTGTTCCAGAACTGTTTCGTAGACTTTTTTAAGTGTTGAGCGTGGGTTATATCCCAGAATGGATTTTGATTTTGATCCGAAAAGTGCAAGTCTCTTCAATGTTGCCACTCTAACCCTGAAATACTCATCGAGGTTATTGGAGTAAATTCCAAGAAACTTGAACCGTTCAATAAGGGGAACGTCCCTGTTGGATGCTTCCTGCAATACTCTTTCATTGAATGAAAGCCAGCTGATCTCTTTTGGTATATATGTTTTATTCATCTGTCTTTTTCAGGTTTAAGAAAGAATTCTGTTTTGCCTTTCTGACGGATTGTGTCCTTCCATGAGTTTACATTGAATGTAAGGGAGACTATTCCTGTCTTTGGCAGAAAGTCACAGCCCGAAGCTGATAGTCTGTCGGGGATCTCAGTAAAGGATGGGTTGTGACCAAATAAAATCAGGTTGTTGCCGGAGTCGTCAAGTTCTGAAATCATGTAAGGGAAAGAATTCATTGAAACGTTGAAATAAAGTGAATCAACAAGTCTTATCCCATTACTGTCCCATCCGTTTACCCTGGCAAAAATTATTGCAGTCTCCAGAGCTCTGAAAGCAGGACTGCTTAAAATGATACAGGGTTCTTTGAAATATTGGTTCAGACGGGTTGCCATCTGACCCGCGATCTGTTTCCCCTTTGTTGTAAGGGATCTTTCAAAGTCAGACATCAGGGGAGATGGGTCCTCAGCCCGGCCATGGCGAACAAAAATAATCCTTTTCATCATATAATAATTAATTTTAATGGTATGATGGAACCCACATGCAGGTGATTATTATAATATTATGTTTTTGTATTCAAATACATGTGGGTTTCATCAGTATATAATTTTTATTTTAATGGTCTGATGTAACCCACATGTCTGAAAATTATATACATACGTGTTTGTGTCTGTAATACATGTGGGTTTCATCAGTGTATCAATTTTATACTTTGGACCGAAGAAACATGCATATTATTAAGTTATCTAAGTGTCTGATTTATGCAACTTATGCGGGTTCATTAATCAGGAACGGCGATACTGTCTGATGAGAATTACGTGTCAGTCCCCGAAACGTGTCCCCATGCTTTTTGCCTTTGCAACAAGAGGATGGTCAGGGTCGACCAGTTTGAGTTTTCCGGAGACTTCATCCAGGGGGAAGGGAACGATTTCATTGTTTCGGAGTGCAACCATTTTACCGTAGTCCTTTCTGGCAATCAGTTCCACAGCAGCTGAGCCATAACGTGTAGCCAGTACCCTGTCCATCGGTGAGGGAGTTCCCCCTCTCTGGATATATCCCAGTACTGTCTCCCTGGTCTCAAGTCCGGTGAGCTCATTTATCCTCTTGCTTATATATCTTGCGGGAGAGAGTCCCTTTTCAGGCACCTTTATCCCTTCTGCTACAACAACAATAGTGTAGGGTTTGTTCTCAACCGAGCGGTGTAAAAGGTAGTCGGCAATCTTTTCAAGGTCGTACGGGATCTCAGGTATCAGAATCACATCACCACCTCCTGCAATGCCTGAGTAGAGTGAAAGCCAGCCAGCATTGTGCCCCATCAGCTCAATGATCATTATTCTTTTGTGTGAATTGGCCGTGGAATGTAGTCTGTCAATAGCCTCGGTCGCTATGTTTACTGCTGAATCAAATCCGAAGGTCATATCCGTTCCCCATACATCATTGTCTATTGTCTTTGGTAGTCCCACAACGTTAAGCCCTTCTTTTGCAAGCAGATTAGCAGTCTTAAGAGTTCCGTTGCCTCCAATACATACAAGACAATCGAGCCCCATCTGCTCGTAATGCTCCTTTATAAGAGCAGGTTTTTTTATCTCATTCTTGCCTTTCCCGGAGGTTTTAAAAGGTTTCTCCCTCGAGGTGCCGAGTATAGTGCCCCCAAGAGTCAGGATTCCCGAAAGATCCTTTTCAGTTAATTCCTTATATTCCTTGTGGATAAGTCCTGTGAACCCATCGCTTATCCCAACAACTTTCATCCCATACTTTACAATTGCCGTTTTACCAACACCTCTGATGGCTGCATTTATCCCCGGGCAATCTCCACCTGCGGTGAGGATACCAATCCGCTGACTTCCCTGTATCTTAATCATGTTGTTTTCATGTTTTTGTTTAAGCAAATTTAACCTTTTACCTGTCGAAGCGAAAAAAATCAGCCTCTTTCTGAAGTCAGAAGTATGTTTTTTCCGGTCTGCATATATTTGTGGTACTGTTCAGGTTTAAACTCATGTGTCGCTTAAATTATTTTCTTTCATACTGACTTAATTACTTGTATGTTATTATATGAAAGATTATATTTATGGAATATGGCTTCTTCTTCCTTGATTATGATAAATAATGACCTTATAAGTATTCCGGGAATCAAACAGTCTCTTTCAACCTTTGTTAGTGAAGCAGCCTCACTTGTTGGTAAGGGAGATCTGATTTCAGACAGTGATATTCACGATGCCCGTGTATCATTGAAGAAGGCAAGGGCCATTCTAAAACTTATAAGGTCGCAGGTGCAGGATGACTTTTTCAAAAGGGAGTATGAAACCTTCAGGAAATCAGGACGTGCTCTGTGCGATCTGAGAGAGAGTACCGTGCACAGGAAATTACTTAAGGAATTAAAAAAGAAAAGCCCGGTTGTTTTCAGGAATCTTGACAATGAATTGGTTGAAAAGTTAATTAAGAAGCCTGAAAAGTCGGAAGGTATGGCGGCCGAAACCCTTAAGAGCCTGGACGGGATTGCCACTTCATTGCAAAAGTCGGTTTACAGGATACGCTTTGAACCACTGGGAAACCTTAAACAGGCAGGCCTTCTGCGCGATCTGGGGTCGACATGGTCGGAGGTGAGAAATGACTACCTTGGCTGCCGCATGGATTCTTCAGTAAAAAAGATACATGAATTCAGAAAAAGGGCAAAAGACTTTATGTATCAGCTGGCTTTTTTCAAACCTTATAACCCATCACAGGTAAAGTCGGTTCAGAAGAAATCAGATGTGATGACACGGGGACTTGGACGGCATCATGATCTTGCCGTACTGCTTAAAGCCATAGATTATAAATCGACTTCAGGCAATAGTCCTTACTTTGATGAACTGGCAATACTTATTAAGGGGGAACAGGACCGTGTGCTGGCAAAGGTATGGCCTCTGGCTTATGGCCTGTTCGGACCTTCTTCAGTGCTGGAGGATAAGCTTGGAGTAAAGGTGCTTATACTTGAGTCTGTTAGTTCTCAGGCTGGATGACGAAAAGCAGGGTTTTATGTCTATATTCGATAATATGATGTATTTCACAATGTTAACTGAACAGTTATTTGTCACAGGTTCATAATACATTTATTTATCTAAATATATGTATACAATTGATGAAAATTTTATCTAGTTTTACGAATCCATTACCTGACTGATTAATGACAAACAGGAGAGAGTTTATTAAAATATCTGTTCTCGGAGCCGGTGTTCTGGCTGCAGGGGCAGGTGCCTATAAGATATTGAAGGTATTGTCTGACCCCGGGGAGGTAGGCAATCTTATGGTTGATCTGAAACGAACCCCCACTTACTGTGAGATTTGTTTCTGGAAATGTGCCGGATGGGTTTACAAGACCTCTGAAGGTAAGATCTGGAAGATCATCGGAAATGATGAGGATCAGCACTGCAACGGAAGGTTCTGTCCCAGGGGTACAGGTGGCGTGGGTATGTTTTATGATGAGGACCGGCTGAAGAATCCGCTTATAAGGGTTGAGGGAAGGGAGAAGCAGGAATTCCGTGAAGCAACATGGGATGAGGCTCTTGACTATATAGCGGAGAAGATGAAGAAGATTGCTTCAGACTATGGTCCCGCCAGTATGGCGCTTTTCTCCCATGGGTCGGGGAGCAGTTATTTTTCAGGTCTTTTCAGGGCTTATGGTTCCGGAAACATAGCGGAGCCTTCATATGCACAATGCAGGGGTCCAAGGGATGAGGCATTCTATGCAACTTTCGGCGAAGAGGTTTATTCTCCTGAGATAACTGATATTCGTGATACGAAGTGTCTGGTGCTTATCGGATCACATCTGGGAGAGAATATGCATAACGGACAGGTTCAGGAGATGTCGGATGCTATTGACAAGGGGGCAGTGATTATCACTGTTGATCCGAGGTTTTCTGTTGCTGCCGGAAAATCAAAATACTGGCTTCCCGTCAAACCTGCCACAGACATGGCCCTGTTGCTGGCCTGGATACATGAGGTAATATACAATGAGTACTACGACAGTAAATACGTAAGTGATTATTGTACAGGGTTTGAGGAGCTGAAGCAGCACGTAAGGGATTTCACCCCGGAATGGGCTTACGGGATAACCACCATCAGGCCTGATCAGATCAGGGCTACTGCAAAGGAGATGGCCAATGCATCTCCGGCCGTTCTCATCCATCCCGGGAGGCATGTCACCTGGTATGGTGATGACACTCAGAGAGAAAGAGCCATTGCCATTCTGAATGCACTTCTTGGCTCGTGGGGCAGGAGGGGTGGCTTCTACAGACCGGCAAGGTTTGAACTTGCACAGCCGGAGTTGCCGCCCTACAAAGAGTCTGAAAAGTCATGGACCGATCTCTTCCCCGGCCTCTATCCCGGAGCAAGCACTGCTGTGACGAATGTTCTGATAGATGCCTCAATACCTGAAAATAATCCGGCATATCCCATTAAAGGATGGTTTGTAAATGCCACCAATCTCATACTAACGATACCTGACCAGGAGCGTACACTCAAAGCCATTGGTAACCTTGACCTGATCGTAGCAGTAGATACCATGCCGATGGAAATAACAGGATGGGCCGATGTCGTCCTTCCCGAGTGTACCTACCTGGAAAGGTACGATGTCCTGAGGAACAGTCCTCACAGAAAACCATCGCTTGCACTACGAATGCCTGCTGTTGAACCTTTGTACAACACCAAACCGGGTTACACTATCGCCCGCGATCTGGCATTGAAGCTGGGACTGGGAGACTCCTTTCCCTATGAACGGCAGGAAGAGCTCCTTGACTGGCAGCTTAAACAGGCGGGAAGTTCCCTGGAGGAGATGCAACGCATTGGCGTATTAAACAGGGAAAGAGACTATGATGATATTTTTATAGCAGAGAATGAGCAGGTTGAATTTTTTACTGATTCAGGAAAGATTGAACTCTACTCAGACTACCTTCAGCAGATCGGATCTGATCCCATGCCCGTGTACAAACCCCATGAGGAACCCCCTGATGGCTATTACAGGTTAATATACGGAAGGGCACCCATGCATACTTTCAGCCGTACATCAAACAACCCTAATCTTACTGACCTGATGGATGAGAACAGTGTGTGGATCAATCCCCGTGTTGCAACAGAGTGGGGAATAGAGAACGACATGTACATATGGCTCATGAACCAGGACGGAATAATTTCAGATTTTTCAGTAAGGGTCAGGGTGACTGAACGCATACGCTGGGATTCGGTTTATATGGTACATGGTTTCGGTCACGCCAGAAAAGAAATGAAAAGATGCTTCGGTCGCGGAGCCAGCGATACACAACTTATAACAAAAGTGCTGGTCGATCCGGTTATGGGAGGAACAGGTATGAGGGGCAATTTTGTAACATTTCTGACTGAGAAACCAGAAGAGGAGGTTGTATCATGAGATACGCAATGGCAGTCGATACCAGGAAATGTGTGGGATGCAGCGACTGTGTCGTGGCATGCCAGACTGAAAATAATGTGCCAATAGGGTTCTGTCGTGACTGGATTGTGGAGGTTACAGATGGTACTTATCCTCAGCTTGAGATGGAAATTCGTTCTGAGAGATGTAACCACTGTGTAAATGCCCCTTGTGTCAGATGTTGTCCGACAGGTGCCAGTTACTATGACGAGGGAGGTATTGTACTTGTTAAACCAACCGAATGCATCGGCTGCGGGGCCTGTATCGCATCGTGTCCCTATGATGCGCGTTACCCTCACCCTGATGGCTACGTTGACAAATGCACTTTCTGCTCACACAGGCTGAAGAACGGACTCGTGCCTGCATGTGTCGCTGTCTGTCCGACCAAATGTCTGTATTTCGGCGATCTCGACGATCCCAACAGCCCGGTCTCCGACATCCTGCGCAAGAGGAAGTTTAAAACTCTCATCCCTGAGGCAGGAACTGATCCTCAGCTGTATTTTCTTATATGATCGAAAGGTTTATTTGATATTATACTGATGAAACCCACATGTATTACAGACACAAACACGTATGTATGTAATTTTCAAACATGTGGGTTACATCAGGCCATTAAAATAAAAATTATATACTGATGAAACCCACATGTATTACATACACAAACACGCATATATTTAAATTTAATATATGTGGGTTCCATCCTACCAGTAAAATCAAAATTTCATAAGGATGAAAGAAGAAATAATTGTAAGCGGAAGGATGAATCAGATGATAGATCCGCAACTTCACATCTGGCACTGGCAGATACCT
>JAVEZD010000016.1:20819-23110 GCA_034003165.1 Bacteroidales bacterium
ATATATGTGGGTTCCATCCTACCAGTAAAATCAAAATTTCATAAGGATGAAAGAAGAAATAATTGTAAGCGGAAGGATGAATCAGATGATAGATCCGCAACTTCACATCTGGCACTGGCAGATACCTCTTTACCTTTTTCTCGGAGGGATGGCTGCAGGAATCCTCTTTTTTGCTGCACTTTATTACCTCACAGGAAAGGAAAAAGAGTTCAGGACCGCTGTCAGGATCACTCCTTTCATCGCCCCTGTACTTCTGGTCCTGGGATTGATAGCCCTCTTTTTTGATCTGCGTCACAGACTTTTTTTCTGGCAGCTCTACACCAACATCAAACTCCAGTCACCGATGTCATGGGGAGCATGGACCCTGATGGTAGTGACTCCGGTTGCCTTTATCTGGAGTGCGCTGCATATTAAAGACCTGTTCCCTGACTGGGACTGGAGATATGAGTGGCTGAGAAAGCTTGAAGCTTTCTTCAACAGATATAAGAAAGTGCTGGCCTGGATCATGCTTGTCTTCGGACTGATCCTTGGTATTTACACAGGAATACTTCTGTCGGCATTCAATGCCCGGCCACTGTGGAATACATCAATACTGGGACCCTTGTTCCTTGCTTCGGGATTGTCGGCCGGTGCTGCCGCCACATTGTTACTATCAAAGAATCCGTCCGAAAGAAGGGCTTTTTCGAAGATCGACCTTATGATAATAGCTGCAGAATTATTTCTGATTGTACATATGTTCATGGGTTATCTGGCCGGCACCCAGGTGCAGATCGAAGCAGCCGGACTCTTCCTTGGAGGCGAGTACACCATGTCGTTCTGGATCTTTGTTGTTTTTCTGGGACTCCTTTTCCCGGGGATCCTCGAGATAATGGAGCTCCGCAGGTTTCATATACCTCATATAATACCCGCTGTGCTTGTAATCTTCGGCAGCATTGCACTCAGGTTTATAATAGTAAATGCCGGTCAGGTGAGCCGATGGCTCTACTGATGAGATAACAGTTTTTATTTATTACGGCTTACAGATTTAATATTTATCAGGATATGGCAAAATCAGAAAAATCGGTTAAAACAAAATACCTTAATCCATATATAGGAGGGGTATTGCTTGGGCTTGTACTTCTCTCAGCAAACTTTATCGCTGGAAGGGGGCTTGGAGCAAGCGGAGCTGTGAAAAGTACAATAGTTGCTGCAATGACAACCGTTGCTCCGGGAACGGTTGAGAGTTCAGGCTTTGTAAAGGAATTCACTGACTCGCATCAGGGTAATCCCCTGAAGACATGGCTCGTATTCCAGATGCTCGGTGTCATCATTGGCGGTTTCCTCTCAGGAGCCCTGGCCGGCCGGCTTAAATTAAAAGTTGAACATTCCCCGCGCATAACCTCACGAAGACGCCTGATCTTTGCCCTTGCCGGCGGAATCCTCTTTGGTTTCGGATCGCAGCTCGGAAGAGGTTGTACCAGTGGTTCGGCTCTTAGCGGAATGGCTGTTCTGTCACTTGGCGGCTTCATCACTATGATGGCAATATTTGGAACAGCCTTTGCACTTGCCTGGTTCTTCAGAAGAAACTGGATTTAGCCCTGAACAAAATATTCTGTAATTAGTTATATATAAGAGACTACATAATGGGACCTTTAGCTGTTAATGAGATAATATCTGAAAACACAAACCTTTTCCTTGCTTTTATAATAGGCATCGGCTTTGGTTTTGTGCTTGAACAAAGCGGCTTTTCTTCAAGCCGGAAACTGGCCGGAATGTTCTATGGCTATGATACCGTTGTACTCAAAGTGTTCTTTACAGCGGCAATAACCACCATGCTCGGCCTGCTCTTCTTCAGCCTATTCGGATGGATAGATCTTGATATGGTGTATATCAATCCCACATATCTTCCTTCAGCCATCACCGGAGGTATAGTCATGGGAGCCGGATTTATTATGGGAGGCTTCTGCCCGGGAACAAGCTTCTGTGGAGCCGCTATCGGAAAGATCGATGCCATGGTGTTTATCGGCGGACTCTTCCTTGGTGTATTCGGATTCGGAATTACATATGGATGGTGGGAAAAGCTATACTTTGCAGGTTATAAGGGAGAACCGAAAATCAGTGATTCACTGGGAATGTCCGATGGACTCTTTGGCCTGATCCTTATAGTGGTAGCCCTGGCTATGTTCGCAGCCGGAGAATGGGCGGAGAAGAAGTTTCCGAGGGAAGAGTATTAAATAAGTCGTGTTGCCGAAGCGAAGCGGAGGCAATCCCGAGAATTCGGGAAGGCATGAGGCGTGAGCCTCAAAAAAGGC
>JAVEZD010000016.1:23130-24009 GCA_034003165.1 Bacteroidales bacterium
CGTGAACCTCTAAAAGAGATAGTGTATGGATGATTGGAAGAGTATGTATGACAGAGGGGTAACAATTTTAAAGTTCAATTGTTTAAAGTATTAATTATTAAGGAAATAATAAAAGAGAAGATATGAAGCCAAGAAATTTACTTGCATTATTTATCATTCCGATGGGATTGATAATTGCTGCTGTGCCGCAGAACAAGACGAAACCTTTTAAACTTACTGCCGACGAGATGCTGGCAGAGGTTAATACCCGGACCCAGTTTATTACACCCGAAGTGGTGGCTGATATGATCGTAAATAAGGATCCTTTGCTCAGGCTGATAGATGTGAGAAGTCAGGATGAATTCGAGAAATTCAGCCTGCCAGGTGCCGTTAACGTTCCACTGGCTGATCTGCTGTCTGAAGACTATTCCGACCTGCTTAACCAGGATACAAAGATGAATGTTCTTTATTCAAACGGAACCCTTGCAGC
The DNA here is from genome assembly GCA_034003165.1 of Bacteroidales bacterium. Taxonomy (GTDB): domain Bacteria; phylum Bacteroidota; class Bacteroidia; order Bacteroidales; family VadinHA17; genus LD21. Next base: position 23,600 of record JAVEZD010000016.1, read on the forward strand.
CAACGAGGCCTGGATGCTTACAAGACAGCTTGGCTATTCAAACAACTATGTTCTTGAGGGCGGACTCAACTACTGGTTTGATGCAATACTCAATCCGGAAAAACCCTCATCAACCAGTCCTGATGAGGAGTTTGCAAAATATGATTTCAGAAAAAGTGCAGGTCAGGCCCTGGGTGGAGCTGCTCCGGAAATTCAGGCTCCTGAGGAAAGACCTGTGGCTCCGAGACCAGCTGTCAAACCCGTTGCAACCAAGAAGAGAGCGGCAGGAGGCTGCTGATACCCCCTTTTTCTGAAGCCGGCCTTCTGCATTAACGGGTCTTAACTGAATGCAGTCTTATTACTTTTTCCCAAAAAACGAAAAGGTTTAAATTTTCATTTCTATCTTTGACTAAAATAGAGATGTAATGAAA
>JAVEZD010000016.1:24019-29771 GCA_034003165.1 Bacteroidales bacterium
CTTTTTCTGAAGCCGGCCTTCTGCATTAACGGGTCTTAACTGAATGCAGTCTTATTACTTTTTCCCAAAAAACGAAAAGGTTTAAATTTTCATTTCTATCTTTGACTAAAATAGAGATGTAATGAAACCCACATGTATTGCAGACACAAACACGTATGTATATAATTTTCAGACATGTGGGTTCCATCAGACCATTAAAATAAAAATTATATACTGATGAAAAACAAAACCCTTGCCATCCTTGTTCTGCTCACCATATCATTTATGAGTGCTGCGGGACAGAAGCCGGTTCCGGCAGATGATCCTTCAGGAAACTGGAAGTTCGAGGCTCCTTCAGCGCCCGAAGGTTTTACCTCGGGAAATATCGGAATATCACTTGTTGAAAATGTATATAAGGTATCCCTTACCTTTACAGGCAGCGACTACAAACTCGATGGAGACAGGGCTGTCTGCGAAGAAGGTTCCTTTATGTTTGTCATATACCTTCAGGGCCAGGAAATTACTGTGATACTCAGGAAGGCCGATAATGATAAAATGGACGGACTTGCCATTCATCCCGACGGAGAGGTGCCGCTTACTCTGGTCAGGACCCCTGATAAAAAATAAGGCTTTTCCCTGTTGTCTATTTTCCCCGATCGATCTCAGACTATTTTATTAAGTTTGTTCTTTTTCCCGGAACAATACTTGCCCGTGTCATTTGCAATAAAGGATGAGGGAAACTGAAGTCTGGTCAGGATGCCTGTTGATTAATACTTTAAATTAATGAGAAAGATTCTTTTCTTTTGCGTGGTTTTATTAATGTTTATTGAGCCTGTAAAAAGCCAGATAATCAATAGTAAACCTCTCAGTGAGAGGCTTACGGGTTATAGTTTTGACGTGAGGCTCGATACATTGGAAAGAACCGTTACGGGAACCATGAGTGCATGGTGGGTTAATAATTCAGATGACTATGTTCCGGACATTCATCTGCATCTTTATATGAATGCATTCAGCAGCAACCGTACCACTTTCTACATCGAAAAGAAGGGCTCTCCCGGGAATGATGAGGATGATTACGGGTGGATTAATATGGAGACACTTTCCGACAGAAACGGATTAGATCTTCTTCCTCTTATGAACTATATCAGTCCTGATGACGGAAACGCTGATGACAGGACCGTTGCCAGGATTATGCTTCCTGAGCCCGTAGCTCCCGGAGATACTTTTTTCATGGATACCAGATTCACTACAAAGCTGCCTTCCGAAATAATAAGAACAGGCTTTAATGATGACTTTTATTTTGTTGCACAATGGTTCCCCAAGTTCGGGGTGTACGAGAAAGCCGGTATGCGCTATGCCGTTGAGGGAGCCTGGAACTGTCACCAGTTTCATGCCCAGTCTGAGTTTTATTCAAATCACAGCGTGTATGATGTAAAGATTACGGTTCCATCAGGATATGTAGTTGGCACCGGTGGTATGTTGTTGGCAAGGGATGAAAAGGAAGGTTTTAAAACCCTGACTTACAGGGCTGAGGATATTGTCGATTTTGCATGGACAGCCTGGCCGGGTTATGTTGAATTCAGTGAACAGTGGAGACACGTGGTAATAACACTGCTTGTGCCGCCTGAGCGAATACACCAGGTTACAAGACAGATGACAGCTGTAAAGAATGCCCTCGAATATCTTAGTGATAATGTCGGACCCTATCCATGGCCGCATCTCACCTTTGTCGATCCTCCCTCAAAGGCTTCGGGGGCAACGGGGATGGAATACACAACACTTTTTACTACCGCTTCCTATGACATCATCCCTGAAAGCATTCGTCTTCCGGATATGGTAACGGTCCATGAATTCGGCCATGCTTACTTCATGGGGATCATGGCAAGCAATGAGTTTGAAGAGCCCTGGGTCGATGAGGGAATAAACTCATTCTGGGAGTCAAGGATCATGGATCACTACTACGGAAAGAACAGTGGCATGATAGATTTAGGATGGTTGAAGCTTTCAGATAAGTCATATCAGAGATTGCCATATATTACAAGTCCTTACCGCCAGTTTGCCGATAACACGCCAGCTTCCTGGGAGTATCCTGCCGGAACATACGGGATGATGAACTATCAGAAGGCAGCCACATGGCTTAATACTCTTATGGGACTTACGGGAGAAGAAACTATGAATAATATCTTCAGGGAGTACTACAGAAAATGGGCTTTCAGGCATCCGTCGGGAAAGGATTTCGTTGATGTTGTCAATGAGGTTGTTATAAGAGAACAGGGAGACAGGTTTCCTGATGGCATGGACTGGTTTTTCAGTCAGACCCTTTACGGAACGGGCCTATGTGATTATGCGGTGAGTAGTGTGTTAAATACTGAATCTGAGGAAGAAAATGATGAATCAGGGTCAGTTGTAACAGACAGCACCTCAGCAGGAGGAGAAGAAAGGGTTTATGAATCCCAGGTTCTTCTTACCCGCCTGGGTGAGGTCTTTCTTCCGGTTGAAGTCCTGATACGCTTCAGTGACGGGAGTGAGATAACAGAATACTGGGACGGGATGGAACGTTTTAAGGAGTTTACATTCAAAGGACCCAGGGAGGTTGATTGGGTTATAGTAGATCCGGAGTACAGGATTACAATGGATATCAATTATATAAATAATTCATTTGCAGTCAATCCGGACAGGCTTCCCCTTAAAAGAATTTTTGGCCGGCTCATGTCCTTTATTCAGTTTATCCTCGTATTTTTCACTGTTTAGCATAATAATGATGAATGTAATAACAACACTTCTGTCAGGATTTCAAAAGACACTCAGATCTGGGAAGTTTGTTCTCCTGGCCTGGGGAGTAACCTTTATACTGGGAATCGTATTTGCTTTTCCCATAAAGGCAGGGTTTAAAAGGGCTGCCGGTAACAGCATGATATTTGACAGGATCCAGGATGGGATCCTTATTGACATATTTGCAGATATGGGCAGGAGTTTTACAACAATTGCCTTCATGAGCCTTTCAGGTTTTTTGTTGATAATGGTAGCAGGATTCATGGTGAATGCCTTCATTACCAGAGGTATCTTTGGTGCGCTTAGAGGCAGTGGCGGTCCGGTTAACTTCTCTGATTTCTTCAGCCATTCACCCAAAAACTACTGGTCATTTCTTGGGATCTCAGTTCTTTTACGATTCACAATCCTTATCCTGTCACTGATAATGATAGTAATACCAGTTTCAGCTCTTGGTCCGGGACAGTCGGTAAGTACTGAGAAAACTGTTGTCGTGGTTGCAGTATCGGCACTCTGCTTCTTATTTGTAATTCCTGTCTTTATACTGGTGTCGGACTATGCCAGGGCCTGGCAGGTTGCACATCCTGCTGCTTCATTCATGAAGTCGCTGGGATCAGGTTTCTCACTTGCCTTCAGCAGATTCTTTGTTTCTTATTCTTATGTTCTGATGATTTGTGCCATGCAGCTTGCCTTTTTTCTTTTTGTTTTCAGCCTTATGCAGAGATGGGAACCTTCAGGGCCTGGAACATTTTTGTTTGTTATTGCAGTTCAGATGGTTACGGCTGCAGGGCTTTTTTTGAGATACTGGCGTTTTGCCGGTGTCACCGCCCTTCTTGAGCAGATGACCCCTGTAAAATATGAGAATGTTATAGAAAATGAAATTCAGTCCTGAACCCTGGTGGCTGCCAGCAATTTTTTATTTAATTTCGTACTGATATGGCTGAAAAGGAAGTTTTTATATTCACTGACCCCGTGGTTCAACCTGACAGGGAAAAGATGATTCCGGTTCTGGGCGAAAGGATTAGACTATGGGATGAACTAATGGCTCATATCGATTCGGCATATGTAAACCCTGAAAAGATATGGCGGTATTATAAAGATGGAGGACAATGGCTGTTCAGGATGCTTCTTAAAAAGAAGACTGTTTTCTGGTCAGTAATTGTTGAAGATGCCTTCAGGGTAACTTTCTATTTTGGAGGCAAGTCTGAGCCTCTTGTAATGGGGAGTGATATCCCTCAGGCATTAAAGGATGAGTTCAGGACCGGAAAGAGCTACGGGGCAATCAAAGCCCTGTCCGTCAAGGTTATGGAACAGAATGACCTGGATGTGATATACAGACTCATTTTACTGAAGACATCAATAAAGTGACCGGGATTATGACTAAGCCGGTCTTTTTTCTTATAGTATTGTCATTATCCCTTTCTGTCCGGGCCCAGGGTCCCGATATAAGTATACTCAGAAATATCAATTCACAGGAAGCGCTGCCGTCTGATGATTTTTTCAGGTTCGTGAATTCCTCTGATTACTATTTTGTTGCCGGATTACCTGTTGTTCTTGGCGTGACTGGTATGATAACAGGGGATGATGATCTGTTAAGTGCCTCACTTACTGCTGCCGGGGCCTGTGTTATCAATCTGGGACTTACAACAGTATTGAAATATGGTATCAACAGGGACAGACCTTTTGATACCTATCCCGACATCTATAAAAAGACCTCCGCAGGAAGCCCTTCCTTTCCCTCAGGGCATACAGCCTTTGCTTTCAGCTCAGCTACTTCAATCAGTCTTGAGTACCCTGAATGGTACATCATCATACCGTCATTTCTCTGGGCAGGAAGTGTCGCTTATTCCGGGATGCATCTGGGGGTCCATTATCCGTCTGACGTTCTGGCCGGTGCGCTGACGGGAGCTTTATCAGCATGGCTCAGCTACAGGATCACCGGTCTCCTCAGGAGAGAGAGTGGAAAATTCTGATTATGAGGCTCGGCGGGGCTGAAGTATTTGTCTTCTTCATACGTATAAATACTCCATTAAAAATAGGTACTAATCTACTTACTTTCAGTTGTATTAAGAGATACATTTGTTGTGAATAGTATAACAACAGAAAAACAAAGTTTCTGATGGAAAATTACGTCGAACTGCTCAAAAAGGATGTAAGATTTATTGAAGGGCTTAAGGCATGTATGAACTGCGGAGTTTGCACTGCCATATGTCCGGCTGCCGAATTTTATGACTATGATCCAAGGAAAATAGTAGATACTGTACAGTCGGGCGACAACACCGAAATAGAAAAGCTTCTGAAATCGGAAACAATCTGGTATTGTGGTGAGTGCATGTCGTGCAAGACCCGCTGCCCCAGGGGAAATACTCCGGCACTTGTTGTGATGGCTCTCAGGACCCTTTCTCAGGAATTGGGTTTCTTTACAGATTCAGAGAAGGGACGGCAGCAGTTTGCCATTAAAAGAACGGTGGGTGAAAATATTTTCAAATACGGATACTGTGTGGCTTCATATGCTGTCAGTCCTGAATGGCACCGTGAACAGGGACCCATATGGAAATATATACTCGATAATGCCCATGATGTATATGAGAGGCTGGGCGGACAGATAGATGAACTAGGTGCCGGACCTCTCAGGAAAATACCTGATGACGCAAAGGAGGAGCTTAAGAAAATATTCGATGTTACGGGAGGTACCGAATTGTATGATACCATTGAAAAGCATTCAAAAAAGAAGGCAGAGGAAATGGGACTGCAGTTCAGTAAAGAAGGTATTGATAATGAGTATTTCGTTGAAGTATTTACGGCCAACAATAAGAAACACACAATCTGATATCAGGCTTTATGAAAAACGGAGAAAAGAAACAGGTGTGGTCTGATTATCAGAAAGAGATTGCTGATGATCATTTTTTCTATGTGCGTTCATGTATACGGCAGAGTTTTTTCCCGGCATCCGAACAGTTCTTCCTTAATTTTCTGAGGAATGAACTTGGAAAGGATATCTATG
>JAVEZD010000017.1:0-29424 GCA_034003165.1 Bacteroidales bacterium
TGGTGAACCTGTCAACTTCCTTGAATGTATAATCCCTGGCAAAAAGGGTGAGGGTAAGTCCGTTCTGATGGAATGACATCCAGAAGAAGATTACAACAAAAAACACAAGTACAAGAGCCATGATTCTTGACCTTTCTTCTTTTCTGGAACTGAGAATTATCCATGTAACGAAACCTGTGAAGAGTCCGAAAGCAAACCCATCGGACCAGCCAACCTGCTTGATAAAATGCAGTCCGAAAGCTGTTATGGCTGCTACAGCTATGGCAGCTAAAAAAGCTGATGGTATGAAGTCAATCTTATCAATTTTGACAGTACTTTCCTTTACTTCCTTATCAGGCAACAGCCTGTTGAAGAAAATATATACAATCAGGGAGAGAACCATGGCAGCTGCCGCTATTCCGAAGGCATAGTTGTAACCTTTTGAAAACACCTCAAGGTAACTTGTGGCAAAGGCAGACAGGTCGGTGACGGGTCCCGAAAGGCTTACCTCAGAAGCCAGCTGGCTGAATGTGGAGGTATCTGCAAGAGTACCGTTAAGGAACTGATGACAAAGTGACGGGATAGATCCGTCGTGTGCAAACCCGTTTGTCTTAAGCCACCAGTCGCGCATTGCCGTGGCAGCAAAAGGAGCAAAGAAAGCTCCGACATTTATACCCATATAGAAGATCATAAATGCCGAATCCCTGAGCTTAATGTATTTTGGATCATCATACATCTGCCCGACAACAGCCTGCAGATTACCCTTGAAGAGTCCGTTTCCCAGCGCAATTGTAAAGAGTCCCACCACAGTTATACTGAGCGACATTCCCGGCACAGCCATGATCACATAACCGGCAAACATGATTACTATTCCGGCAAGGATAACAAGTTTGTATTTTCTGGTAGAGTCGGCAAGGATACCTCCGAGAAGAGCCAGGGCGTAAATGCTGAAGTAGAACCAGCTATATATCCCTCCGGCTTTCTCGGCCGAGAGCCCGAACTTGGCCTGAAGGAACAATACCAGAATGGCCATCATTGTGTAGAAGCCAAACCTTTCTCCCATATTGGAGAAGAAAGCTACAAGCAATCCCTTTGGATGATTCTTTAACATAGCACCGGTTATAAAGTTTATAAGTAAAAATTAACGCTTCCAATAAACAAAAAAAATCTCATGTGAACATATTATTTTATGCTTCCACGGGACGAATTCCGACAAATATATTAATCTTTTTAAAAGTAAAGAATGAACTTCCTTTCTTATACCGCTACGGAAGTATAAATTTGTACATTATTACTACCTCTATGAAAATTTTTAAATCAGGTCAGATAAGGGATATTGACAGGCTGACAATCAGTAAAGAACCTGTGACCTCCATTGATCTTATGGAAAGAGCTGCCTCGGGACTGCTTCGGCATATTACAGCCAGGTATACTGCTGATAAACGCATATTTGTGTTTGCGGGACCGGGCAATAACGGTGGTGACGGACTCGCTCTTGCCCGGATGTTATACGGCAGGGGTTATGAAGTCACTGTTTTCTTTATTGCCTTCTCCGATAAAACAACAGATGACTGGAAAGCTAACAGGAAGCGTCTGGAAGGTATAAGCGGCCTTCACTATTCAGTTATCAGTCATGAATCTGAACTTCCTGTGTTGTCTGAAGACCTTTTATGTGTCGATGCTTTGCTGGGATCGGGACTCACAAGGCCGGCTGAAGGACTGGCAGCTGCGACAATACGGCATATAAATGAAAGCAGGGCAACAGTTGTTTCGGTTGATATACCTTCCGGACTCTTTGGTGAGGATAACCAGGGTAACATACCTGAGAATATCATCAGGGCTGACCTCACCCTTACTTTTCAGTTTCCCCGTCTTTCATTCTTTTTTGCAGAAAACCGGAATTATACCGGAGAATGGGAGCTTATTGACATAGGTCTTGACCCTGAGGCGATAAAGGAAACACCTTCATCTTTCAGTTATGCTGTGGAGAGCGATATAAAGGCCATAATGAAGAGAAGGAGCAGATTTGCCCATAAAGGAAACTTTGGTCATGGTCTTCTTGTTGCCGGGTCCTATGGTAAAATGGGTGCAGCTCTTCTTGGAGCCCGTGCTTCAATGAGGAGTGGAACAGGATTGCTTACATGCCATATCCCGTCATCCGGCTTACAGGCCCTTAATATCTTCGTCCCCGAGGCCATGGCCAGTCCCGACACAGATGAAAAGACCGTGACAGGGATAGCTGATCCTTCTTCATATGATGCTGTGGCTGTCGGCCCCGGAATGGGGACTGAAGAACTTACCTGTCTTGCTTTCAGGAAACTGCTTGAGTCGTACAGGAAACCAATGGTAATAGATGCTGATGGTCTGAATATCCTGGCTAAGCACAGAGACTGGCTTTCAATGCTGCCCCCAGGATCGGTACTGACTCCTCATCCTGGTGAGTTCGCAAGGTTGGCAGGTAGTACTGAAGATGGATATGCCAGGCTTATGCGACAGGTAGAGTTTTCAAAGAAGTACAATTGCATATTGGTTCTTAAAGGTGCCTATTCATCAGTTACCTCACCTGAAGGTCAGGTTTCGTTCAACAGCACAGGCAATCCGGGCATGGCAACAGCCGGTTCAGGGGATGTTCTTACAGGAATAATATTATCTTTGCTCGCATCAGGGTACGACCCGTTTGAAGCTGCCATTGCCTCAGTCTTTGTTCATGGACTTGCTGGTGATATAGCGGCGCTCGAAACCGGGTATGAAGCATTGATGGCTTCAGACCTTATTGACAACCTGGGGAAGGCTTTTAAAAAGATTTCACAACAGGCAGATAAAGCCTGATGGTCCTAAGGTTAAGTAATTATTAAAGAGGGTTTTATTTTTTTAAAATTAAGGGTTATGAAGAAAAATATACTTATACTGTTGTTTGTTCCTGTTTTATTTGCGATGTTCTCATGTGCAAGCAATAAGGGTCGGGCAGGAATGGATTATGTGGTGACGCCCCTTTCTGAAAAAATTACTGTCCATGAAGGAACCCTTGTATACGGTTTGCCTATGACAGTTGTTGACATCATAGTGGAGACTGAAAGAGTTATTGAACGCCCCGGTCCGTATTCAGTATACGCCGGTGAAATGCTTGGACTCACAGATGTCATCAGGGATGAAAACGAGTACTGGTCAATAAGAAGTATTTCTGTAACGACCCATGAGGAACTGGATCCCTCTGAGTTTTATGTAGTGGAAAGCACCTCGCTTTTCCAGACCAATGTACTCAGCATGAAAAAGGCAGGACTTATTCTTGACCTGAACCCGGAGATTTATAATCGCCGGGAAATAAGCTACAGTCAGAATGAGCCGGATATAAATGCATTAAGGATTCTTGATCTGGGTGCCGACCAGTATTTCATGTCGCAGCGCGACACAGCCTACCGGACGGTTAATGTTGATACAGCTTTCATCAGGATTCCATACCTTGTTGAGAAGAAGAGAAAGCTTACCGTCGACCAGCTTGCAGAGAGAGCAGCAATACGACTTATGGAGCTTCGTGACGGCAAGCATCTTATCCTGACAGGAGAAGCCAATGTATTTCCTCAGGATGAAGCCGCCATAAGTGAATTGAATAAGCTTGAAAAAGAATATACAGAGCTTTTCGCAGGAAAGACCTTTACTGAAACCAAAACCTTCAGGTACCAGATCATACCGTCAAAAGATATGACGGGAAAACAGATTTCCGTATTCAGCTTTTCAGAAACCATGGGTCCATCATCATCAGCCAACGGTCCCGGTAATGCAGTAACCCTTGAGTTTATTCCTGAACAAAAGACAAAAGCTTTGTCATTGATAACCAGACAGAACAGTAATAACGAAAAAGAATACGATAAGTTATACTACAGGATTCCGGATGTGGTTACGGCAAGAATTTCTATTGGAAAGGAACAGCTTTGCAATACAAGGATGCTTGTTTATCAGTATGGCGATCTGATACACCTTCCTTCCAACTATATCATCGGGCATTAAAAATCCGGTGTCAGAGCGACACCGGATAATTAATATCTTTAAATCATGTGGTTTTTTACTGTACCACCTTGCCTTTAAAGCTTAACTGATAGTCTTCCCATTTCTGCGATTCATATGCCCTGTCGGCAAAGAAACTAAGCAGCATCTCCATCTCTTTTGCCTGTCTGAATCCAGGTACAGGCGACACCTGGTATTTATTATCTTTCTGAGTCATAAAAACGACTGTCGGATATGACAGACGTCCCTGAAGAAGGGCAACTGCCAGCTGGTGTGCATTGCCTGCCTTGCCGTCGTTAATGAAAGTCTGGCCGAGGAAGGTTATACTTTCCTTGCCTTCTGCGTTGAATTTAACAGGATAAAACTCTGTATTAAGCATTTCAGCAATTACAGGGTTTGTAAATGTTTCCTGATCCATCTTCTTGCACCAGCCGCACCAGTCAGTATAGGCGTCAATAAAAATGGGTTTTGGATTTTCCTTAATCAGGTTCTCAGCTTCCTGCAGGGTATACCACTTAATATCTGCTTTCTGGGGAAATGCCTGGACAGCAAATATTAACAATACTGTTATAGTCAGATATCTCTTCATCTCTTTTCTGGTTTTCTGTGCAAATATCATGCAAATTAATATAATTTTTCCTTCACACAGCACATATAATGCTATTTACGATATTAACAAGATTAACAGTATTAAGGTTCATTTTAAACAATAATTCTCACGGTTAACATTGAAATTATTTTTTACATTTACCGGTCTTTATGAAATATGTAAAATATGGAAACTATTACCAATACGCTTAGGGACTCCAAAGTTGCTCGTTGGTCAGCACTTGCGATTGTCTCCTTTACAATGCTGTGTGGCTATTATCTTACTGATGTAATGGCTCCCCTTAAACCTATGCTTGAGAAGGAGCTTCTGTGGAACAGTGCCGAATATGGTTTTTTTACAAGTGCATATGGCTGGTTTAACGTGTTCCTGCTTATGCTTATCCTTGGAGGGATAATCCTCGACAAGATGGGGGTGCGGTTTACCGGGAAGATGGCAACAATAACCATGGTGGTTGGTACCGCAATCAAGTACTGGGCCGTATCAACACATTCACTTGACAATCTTCAGTTGCTTGGGATGAAGGGGCAGGTAGTAGTAGCAGCTCTCGGATTTGCGGTATTTGGTGTCGGTGTCGAAGTAGCAGGAATAACTGTTTCAAAGATTATTGTCAAATGGTTTAAAGGGAAGGAGCTTGCTCTGGCTATGGGCCTTGAAATGGCTACTGCAAGGCTGGGAACGGCTCTTGCGCTTTCGACCTCAGTACCTGTTGCCGTTGCCTTTGGTGATGTTTCGGCTCCCATACTGGTTTGTCTTATAATGCTTTGTATAGGTATGATAGCTTTCTTTATCTATACCTTTATGGACAGGAAGCTCGACAGGTCGGTTGCTGATGAGGCTGACAGATCAGGCATTGCAGAATCCGAGGAATCGTTCAGAATGTCAGATATCCTTTCAATTGTAAAGAATAAGGGATGGTGGTACATTGCGATTCTTTGTGTCCTTTTCTATTCTTCTGTGTTTCCATTTCTTAAGTATGCTTCTGACCTTATGGTAAATAAATTCGGGGTTAAGGAGTCGGTGGCTGGTATCATTCCCGGACTCCTGCCGTTCGGAACAATACTTCTTACACCTCTTTTCGGAAATATTTACGACCGTAAGGGGAAGGGCGCCAGTATAATGATAATAGGAGCCGTCCTGCTCATTCTGGTTCATGCCCTCTTCTCCGTTCCTTTCCTTAACCAGACACCTGTTGCAATACTTCTGATTGTGATTCTGGGAATAGGTTTTTCTCTTGTTCCTTCAGCTATGTGGCCTTCAGTACCAAAGATCATCCCTGAGAAGCAGCTTGGTACCGCCTATGCTATGATTTTCTGGGTTCAGAACTGGGGATTGATGGGAGTTCCTGCACTCATTGGCTGGGTTCTCAACAAATATTGCATTACAGGGACCAGAATGGTTGACGGGGTTGCTGTGTCATCCTATGACTATACGCTTCCGATGGTAATATTTACCGGCTTTGGAATCCTGGCCCTTGTGTTTGCTATCTTGCTTAAAGCTGAAGACAAAAAGAAAAATTACGGACTGGAAAACCCAAATATTACTGGGTGAGGCCATCCCCATTATCGACGGAACCCTTATCGGGTAAGCCAATTATTATTATTGCGATAAGTAAGAGCTGATTTTCAACAGCACAAGAAGTACTTAATTTATCGATACATTTGCTATCTTCTTCCTTGCCTGGTCACTGATTACAAAGTCGCGGTGAGCCTTGACCATATTAATTGTATACAGAACAAGATTCTTACTTTCTTCAAGTAAGTTCAGGTACATCAGTGTGTTTCTTGTTCCTACAATTTCATCCTTGACATATTTGACCTGTCGCTTCTTCATTTTTGATATAAGGTCAAGCACAGCATGCTGCATCTCGAGCAGACGGGAGATCTCATTAAAATTCTTGCTCTTTGAGACCTTGATAATTTCATCATACATGGAAGAGACAGAGCTATCGAGTTCGGTAAGGTCCTTTATCTGTTCCTTAACAAGCGGCGGATGATGATTATTGAGATATTCAAAGGCCGGAGTGGCTATAAACCGGATGCTGTGAGCTATTTCCCTTATGTAGTCGAGTGTCTGAACATAGTAATGGCCTGTATCCACCGAGCCCTCTTCGAGTTTTCTGAGGGTGGGGTATATGTTATATTTGAGTTCCTTGGCGTGATTATTAAGTTCGTCGACATCAGCCAGTACCCTTTTCAACTTTCGCCGGTCTTCCTTTACCAGATATGTAATTATTGAGTGGTAGATATTTGAAACGGAGACAGCCATGTCAGTAACAGAAGAGTTACATTTCTTAAGTATTTTATCACCGCTGAGTGTTTCTGTTTCGTCAAATTCATCCTTTTTATTCTCTTTATCCACTCTCCTCCTATGTATGAAATTAGTTCTTATAACAAAGAAGATTGCCAGTGCCAGTGATGCAAAAATGGCTAACATTCCGCCCCAGTTAAGAAAGAGTGCCAGGAGGAAGGATACGGTAAAAGCTGAAATGGCAGTAAAGAACCATCCTCCGATAACTGATATAACACCGCTGATCCTGAATACTGCGCTTTCTCTTCCCCATGCACCATCTGACAGGGAAGTCCCCATGGCAACCATAAAAGTCACATAAGTTGTTGAAAGCGGGAGTTTAAGTGAAGTTGCTGATGCAATAAGAATACTGGCTACGAACATATTTACTGATGCCCGTAACTGATCGAAGGAAGATGCATCCTTTTTGTTCTTCTGTTTCTTTTTTACCTGAACCGGAGCAAACCTGCTTTCGATGAAGGTTCTTACTTTTTCAGGGATAAATGCGTCAAATAATTTTGAAATCCCTACGGATCCCCTGACAACAGACCTTGATATGCGGGTTGACGAGAACCTTTCGGCACCGGTTCCCTGCCTGGCAAGGTTTATCTCTGTCTGAGATACTGTTCTGGCTTTTCTGGAGAAGAATAATGTAAGTACCATTATTGTACCTGCAGCCAGAAGAAAGAGGGTAGGGGTCTTGACCGGATTGAGAAGGGCTTCCATGGTATGATTATCAGGTAGAGAAGCCGGATCTGAGGCATATAGTCTGAACGAATCAAATCCTGCCAGAGGAACACCGATAAAGTTGACAAGGTCGTTTCCTGCAAAAGCCATCGCCAGTGAGAAAGTACCGACAAGTACAATTATTCTGAGAATGTTTATCCTGAAAAGTGATATAAGAATCTGAAAAAGAACAACAAGCACAGCAAAGACGACAAGCAGTATCTGCATTGTATTTGTCTTAAGCCACAACAAAGCCTCTTCCGTCATAAATGAGGCGCCCTTGGCTCCTTTGACAATCATGAAATACACTATGGCGGTAACGGCTAACCCTCCCCATAGAGAGCCGAAGTACTTCATGTATTTTTCGTAGTTGAAAGAGAAGATAAGCCTTGTTATAAACTGAACAATCATACCGCAGGTGAAGGCTATTATTACTGAAACAAGAATTCCGCTTATAATAGCAAGGGCTTTTGCCGTATTGATATAATTGTTAAGACCTGCCATCCCTTCTGATGTTCCCATCACCTTTATAAGAGAAATGGCAACGGCGGCACCAAGAAGTTCGAAGACTATAGAGACTGTTGTGGAAGTGGGCAGACCAAAGGTGTTGTATGTGTCGAGCAGTATAACGTCGGTCACCATAACTGCAAGAAAGATGATCATTATCTCGGAAAAGTAGAACTTATCGGGGTGAAAGATACCCGACCTTGCTATTTCCATCATTCCGCTTGAAAAGGTTGCACCGACAAGGACCCCCACTGCCGCAACGGTTATTATGACATTGAAGGAAGCAACCTTTGAACCTATTGCTGAATTAAGAAAGTTTGCCGCATCGTTTGTGATTCCGACTACAAGGTCGGAGGCGGCAAGAAAGAAAAGAACAATCACAAAAATCAGATATACATCCATCTTTATCCGGTTATTAACGGGGGGGCGTATTAATCCTCCATTATTCCTGTTATTCAGTTATCTTGTCAATACGCGGATCTAAGCTTAAAGATCCTTCTTGAAAAAGACTTCGAATTTATCATAAATATATAAAACTGATTGCATATAATAGTGTTAAGTTTTTGTTACAATTTGACTGTGTCAGGCATAAAACAAATTTTTATCATTGAAAAATATCTGAATAAATAACTACTTTTATTACCTCAAGATTGAAAACCAAAAAAACATTTGATATGAATACAATCCTCGAACTTGATCCTAAGCCGCTGTGGAGTTACTTTAATGATATTGCCCTGATTCCCCATCCGTCGAAGAAGGAACAGAAGCTGGCTGACTTTGTTGTAAGCTTTGCAAAGAAACATAACCTTGAAACCCATGTCGATAAGACAGGTAACGTCCTTATAAGAAAACCCGCGACAAAGGGCATGGAAAACAGAAAATGTATCATTCTTCAGGCTCATCTCGATATGGTGCCTCAGAAGAACAGCGATAAGAAGCATGATTTTGAGAAAGATCCCATAAGGACCATCGTTGACGGTGAATGGGTTAGGGCTGACGGAACCACTCTTGGTGCCGACAACGGAATCGGAGTTGCTGCCATACTCAGTATTCTGGCCTCACACGACCTTCAGCACGGTCCTCTCGAAGCCCTGCTGACCATCGATGAAGAGACAGGTATGACGGGGGCCTTTGGACTGAAAAAGGGTTTACTGAATGGCGACATCCTTATGAACCTTGATTCGGAAGATGAAGGGGAACTGTATGTAGGATGTGCAGGAGGAGTTGATGTAAGTATAGCCAGAGATTACGGGACTGAAAAATGTCCTGAGGGAATGATTGCATTCAGTATCATTGCCAGGGGGCTCAAAGGAGGGCATTCGGGTGTTGATATTGTTCTTGGAAGGGCCAACTCAAATAAACTGATGGCCAGGTTCCTGATGCAGGCTGAAGCTGATTTCGGGATCAGGCTTGCAGAATTTGAAGGAGGTGACCTCAGAAATGCTATTCCCAGAGAAGCCAGAGCCCTCCTTGCAGTAGCTGAGATTAAAGAGGCTGCCTTTAAAAAATTCGTTAAAGGCTACGAGAAGATGTATCGGGACGAATTTACTGATACTGATCCTTCTCTTTCCTTTACTGCCAGTAAAACTGAAGTGCCTGCAAGAGTCATGAAAGAGGCCGACCAGTACAGGATAATCAGGGCTTTGTTTGCCTGTCCCAATGGTGTTCAGAGGATGAGTCAGGCTATGAAGGGACTGGTAGAGACATCAAATAACCTTGCTATAGTAAGATGTGCTGACGGGAAATTTGAAGCATATTGCCTTACACGAAGTTCGGTCGACTCATCAAAAGAGGCTGTGGCATGGAAGATTGCAGCAGTTTTCCATCTTGCCGGAGCTGAAGTTAAACTATCGGGAAGCTATCCGGGTTGGAAACCCCAAATGGACTCTCCGGTTCTTAAAAGCATGAGTGAAGTATATAACAGGAAATACGGGAAGGTACCCGAGGTAAGGGCAATACATGCAGGACTGGAATGCGGGATAATAGGAGGTGTTTATCCGGGACTGGATATGATCTCCTTCGGACCGACAATAAGAAATCCCCATTCTCCCGATGAAAAAGTAAACATTGAATCAGTAGTTAAATTCTATGATTTCCTCTGCGAATCGCTAAAAAATGTTCCTGTAAAATAAGAACTTATCTTTCTGGTATTTGCCCCCTTTTTGCAATGCTGCTTAAAGGGGGCATTTTTTTACCCGGCTTTTATCTCAACCAGTATATCATCCTTCATAACATTGGCGTTTGCCTTTACCATGATCTTAACTATCTGGCCATCTGCCGGCGACTGGATCTCATTCTGCATCTTCATGGCCTCCAGGATGACTACGGCCTCGCCTTTTCTTACAGGGGCTCCTTCCCTGACAAGAACATCGATTATCTTTCCGGGCATTGGTGCCCTTACGGATCCCATGCCGGTCTTGCCCTTTGTACTGCCCAGAACCTTCATCCTTTTAAGTGAGAAAGGCGTTTCGACAGTAAAGGTATAACTTATATCGTTGAACAGAATCTCATATTTGTTCTGGCGTGTTCTGACTATCTCAACAGGATATTTCCTGTTTTTCCATAGAATATAGGTTCCGTACTTCTCGTCAGACTTGAGTTTTACCTCATACTCCCTCTTTCCGATCCTTATTGATTGTTTTAGCGGAAGGGAAAAGTTATATCTTCTTTTTTCAGATGAGAGGACGTGAAGTTTGTTTATGTCGGGTCTTTCTCCTGTCATTTTCTGTGGTGCTTAGAACTGGTTAATTCTTTTATTAAGAAGCCAGGGGCTCATTTCCCTGCCATTTTCAAAGTCAATATTGTTATTGCTGTCCTGCAGGTTCTCTTCAATAAAGAGCTTGGTGGCAAGCCAGGCTGCAAGCATTTCTTCATATTCACTGTTGAGATAGTATTTGTCGAGCTCTTTTTCAATGAAGGCGGTTGTGAAATCACCGTCCTGAAATTTCTGATTCCTCACAAGCATCCTGAAAAAGGGCAGGGTGGTTTTTGTACCCTTGATCCACACTTTATCGAGAGCCATCTTGCAGTTTTTCAGAGCTTCCCTTCTGTCGCGGCCACTAACAATGAGTTTTGCAATCATAGAGTCGTAGCTGGCAACTATTGATGACCCTGGCTGGACACCCGTGTCAACCCTTATACCTGGTCCCGATGGCATACTTATCTTATCAATCCTGCCGGGATCGGGAGCAAAACCAGCCTGGACATCTTCAGCGTTGATACGGCACTCAATGGCCCATCCGCTCAGCTTAACATCAGTCTGACTGAACTTTATTGCCTCTCCGGAGGCAATCCGGATCTGCTGCTCGATAAGGTCAATGCCGGTAATCATTTCAGTGACGGGATGTTCAACCTGTATCCTGGTGTTCATTTCCATAAAGAAATAGTTATGGTCTGAATCAAGCAGGAACTCAACGGTCCCTGCCGAATAGTAGTTGACAGCCTTTGCTATCTGAACGGCAATGTCGCCCATCTTTTGTCTCAGGCCTTCATCGAGGGCAACTGAGGGAGCCTCCTCGAGGAGCTTCTGATGCTTCCTTTGAATTGAACACTCACGCTCTCCAAGGTGTACTATATTGCCTTTGGTATCGCCAAGTATCTGAAACTCGATGTGTTTAGGATTTTCAATATATTTCTCAATAAAAACTGAAGGATCGTTAAAAGCTTTTTCAGCCTCCTTGCTTGCAATGATGAACATTTTTTCCATCTCACCGGCCGACCTCACTATCCTCATTCCTCTTCCACCTCCACCTGAGGCAGCCTTTATAATGACCGGATAGCCTATCTTCTCCGCTACTGTAACAGCTTCTTCCTCGTTGCCAATGTTGCCTTCACTGCCCATAGCCATAGGGATTCCGGCAGCAAGTGCAATCTTTCTGGCAATGGTTTTATTACCCATCTTGTAAATCGCATCAGGCGAGGGTCCGATAAATACAAGTTTCTTATCGGCACACTTCTGCGCAAAATATGCGTTCTCAGCCAGAAAGCCGTACCCGGGATGTATAGCATCGGCTTTTGTCTCAAGAGCTATGTCAATGAGTTTGTCAATATTCAGGAACACTGGTATTTCGGAGAGATCTTCAGTATTGTCATAAACAGTGTCTGCCATCGTAACATACATAGCATTAGGCTCCACGGCTGTCTTGATGACTACTGTGCCGATCTTCATCCTGCTGGCGGTCTTTATTATTCGTACCGCTATTTCTCCTCTGTTGGCAATCAGAATTTTCCTGATCTTCATGTTTAAAATATGTTGGTTTTATCCGGTATTATTAATTTACAACGGCATATTCCCGTGCTTCCGTGCAGGGACCTTGACCCATTTATTGCTAAGCGCGGCAAGGGCTGAAACAATCTTTTTCCTGGTCACGGCAGGATCAATAACCTCGTCGATATAGCCACTTTCGTCAGCTATGAAGGGATTTGCTATTTTATCCCTGTATTTCTTAACAAGTTCCTTCTTAAGCTCTGCCGGATTCTTTGCTTCGGCCAGTTCTTTCCTGTAAAGGATAGCCACGGCTCCGTCGGGACCCATAACTGCAATTTCGGCAGAAGGCCAGGCGAAACTGAAGTCGCCACCCAGGTTTTTGCTGTTCATAACAATAAAGGCACCCCCGTAGGCTTTGCGGAGGATCACCGTAATCTTTGGTACGGTGGCTTCACTATATGCGAAAAGCATCTTGGCGCCATGACGGATTATTCCCGAATGCTCCTGGTCGGCTCCAGGCAAAAATCCCGGTACATCTTCAAAAGTAAGGATTGGAATATTGAATGCATCGCAGAACCTTATGAACCTTGCACCTTTTACCGATGAGTTTATGTCGAGCACCCCAGCAAGTACCTTGGGCTGGTTTGCAACTATTCCTATGGTTTTACCTTTTATCCTGACAAATCCTGTGACAAGATTTGGAGCAAAGAGCTCAGATGTCTCAAAGAAACTATTACGGTCAACGATATGGTTAATAACTTCCTTGACATCATAAGCCTTGTTCGGGTCGTCAGGAACTATATCCCTTAGTTTCTTGTTTATATCGCTTACTGATCCGTCATCTGCTGCAACAGGAGGATTTTCAACATTGTTGGATGGAAGATAGGTGAGGAACTTCTTGAGCGCCATAATTGTATTTTCCTCATCATCGTAAATCATATGTGCAACCCCGCTTTTTGTTGCATGGATCTCCGCACCTCCAAGTTGATCTGAAGTCACCTCCTCGTTAAGGACTTCTCTGACAACATTTGGTCCTGTAACAAACATGTAACTTGTATGGTTTGTCATAAAGACAAAGTCGGTGAGGGCAGGGGAGTAAACTGCACCTCCTGCGGCTGGTCCCATGATAACGGAGATCTGAGGTATTATCCCCGACGAATGTATAATATTCTGAAATATTGTCGCGTAGCCGCTAAGGCTGGCAACTCCTTCCTGTATCCTTGCTCCTCCTGAATCGATAAGAGCTATTATGGGTGACCCCATTTTAAGCGCCATCTCCTGAATCTTGGCTATCTTCCTTGCATGGACAATACCCAGTGATCCTCCCATTATTGTAAAATCCTGGGCATAGGCAAAAACAAGCCTTCCATTAATCTTACCGTGACCTACAATTACTCCGTCACCATACGACCTCTCCACTTTGCCGAATTCAACAGGCTGATCCGCAGGAGTAACAAATGCATCCACTTCCTCAAAAGTACCTGTGTCAAAAAGCAGAGATATACGCTCCCAGGCAGCAAGCTTCCCCTTGGAATGCTGCTTCTCTGCCTGCTTGTTGCTGTATTGCTTTTTTATTGCTTCCTGCCTCTCCAGAAAAGCCCTGTAATACTTTCCAGAAAACTCCATTTTACTATTGTGTTAATTATCAGTAAACTATACTGACAACATGCTCATGCCTGCATGAAGTCCAGATTCAAAACGGCTTCAAAAATATGCAATATAAGACTAATTCCAAAAATAAATTTCGAACGCTGCCCGGCCTGTGATTATAAAATATATTAAATCAACAATATACGATATAATATTGTTCGACCGTCTTCCTTAAATAAAGCCTTGATGTTCTTCCCTGGCTTCAGATTCTCATTTCAGGGGTTTGAAGAGTCCGTCTTCATTTGAGCCCAGAAGTCCTGCCATAAGCATCGATTTGCTTGCAACACTCAGATCGCTGGCCATGGCTGGACTTATTAGCTGATAATGACGGATTGCATCGAGTTTATCGCCTATATACTGAAGATCTTCATCAGTAGTATGCCAGTCCCACATATCAAACTGGGAAAGGTCGAGAGGAAGGGAGTAGGATCTGAGGGATTTGAATCCGTCAGTATTAAAGAAGAAATCGAAATATGACATGATAAGCTCCCTGAGTGACTTGTAAACAGGTTCCCTGAAACGCAGCGAGGTGAAATTCGATTTGGCAACAGCACCAAGGCGGTTTCGTTTTCTGAAAATGGCAATGACGTGATCATCGTCATTTTCAGCCCGCATATCAACAATCAGGGGCTTATGTCCCATTTGTCTGAGCACTGCTGCTGCAAAAATAGCCCCCTCAAAACAGTGAGCAGAATTCTTTTTTATGACCCACCTTGGGGAACGACAGTCATAAGAAGGATTGTACTCTATAGAATCCAGATAAACCTGAATAGACCAGGGATCCCTGAATTTGCCGAGAAAATTCAATTCTTCATCAGTCCAGCCCCTTATACCGGATGTTGTTTTTTTCTTTTCTGAATCTTTTGTTTTCCTGCCCATTTCCGGTGATGTTATGTTTCCGGTTCAAGATAGTCAAAGTCTTTTGATAATGGATGCCATTACTCCGTACTCCTGTTCCATACTCTCGACCAGTTTAAGCTGAGCCCTGGCTCTCTGAAGGTTATGCTCCGGGTTTCGTATCTTGTAATAATGGTCACCATCAAGGGAGTCAGTAAGAAACCTGACCGCCATAGTATAGGTTATTACCTGAGGCGCTATTGCAAGGAGTTCCTTCTCCTCTGAGGTGATAAAATCTCTGGTCTCGCTGATGTAACCCCTGGCGAAACCTTCGAACAGATCCGTTTTAACTCTCACCTTCGAAAGGTCCTTTTCATCTTCTGCTGCGCTGCTTGCTGCTGTTCTGATTGAATCCCCGAAGTCATAGTGCACGTAACCCTGCATTACAGTATCCAGATCTATCAGACAAAGGGCCCTGTCGTCGGTATCGAAGAGGATATTATTGAATTTGGTATCGTTATGGGTTATACGGAGGGGGATAGATCCTTCCCTGCCGGCTTTCTCAATTACAGTCATCTTCTCAGTCCGGGCAGTAACAAAGTTTATTTCGTCTGCAGCCACGGAGGCCCTTTTGCAGATGTCTTTCCCGAGTACCTGGAAGAAGGTCCCGAGTCTCTTTTCTATATTATGGAACCAGGGTATGGTTTCATTAAGGGGCTTGCCGGGCAGATCAGAAAGCATAAACTGAAATTGTCCGATGGCCCTTCCTCCTTCAAAAGCCTTTTCAGGGGTATCAACTATATTATACGAACGATGGTTCCTGATAAAGAGATACATCCTCCAGAAGTCGCCATTGTCATCCTTAATCCAGCTCTTCCCGTCATTCGCCGGGATTAGGGTTAGTGAATTTCCTGAGATGCCTGATCTCCGTGTCTTCCCCGATCCATTTCTTATATGTTCAGTTACTCTTTCAATGTTCTCCTGAAGGCCTGGGATATTTCTGAAGACGTTATGGTTAAGACGTTGGATTATATATTCATATCCCTCCTTTTCAGCAATGCTGACGGCCCAGGTGTCGTGAATATGGCCATTACCAAAAGGTTCAAAACAAGGCTTGCTGCCTGGGACCCTGAACATACTGAATATCTCATCCGGACTTTTTCGCATGGCTACTTTCCGGCCTTATGACCAATAAAGGCAAAATACATTATAATAAGGTAGGATGGAACACATATCCAGTAAGCCTGCTGGGTCGAGAAATGAATAGCCAGTTTTCCGTATATAAGGGGCAGGACGGCTCCTCCGGCTATTGCCATGACAAGCATGGCTGAACCTGTTTTTGTGAATTTTCCGAGACCATTAAGTGCAAGGGGCCACATTGCAGGCCATACCAGAGCATTTGCCAGTCCCAGAAGAGCAACAAAAAGTACGGTCAGAGGCAACATAAGTTCCAAAGGCCTGAATGTTACAAGATCGATGAAGGGAATGGTCAGAACCGCTTCTGCTGGCGAAAAGATGGCTCCAAAGGTGAAAATGACACCAAGGATCGTACATATCTTAAGGGCATTGGCCTGACTAAGGTATCGGGGTATAAAGACAATTCCGGCCAGATAGCCCAGTATCATCGACAGGAGTGTAAGAGAGGTATAGTACTTTGCCGAATCCATCCCTATGCCAAGCGACTGCCCGTATCTGATAATGGTATCTCCTGCTATTACTTCAACGCCTACATAAAAGAACAGGGCGACAACTCCCAGCAGCAGGTGAGGAAACTGCCAGATGCCTGTCTTCTTTTCATTCAGATCGCCTGTCTGCTCTTCTTCAGCATCAGTATCAACATCGGGAAGGTGGACAAACCTAAGCAGAAGTCCCAGCAAAACAAGAATGACTGCCATGATAACGTAGGGCATTATCACCTTTGCGGCCATACTGTCGAGAAGCAGTCCCCGAGCTGCAGAATCGGTCGTTGATGCAAGCTGCTCCTCAATGATGTGTGAGTCATTCATTATGACGGAGGCAAGTATTACCGGAGCTATTGCACCAGCAAATTTATTGGCAATGCCCATTATGCTGATCCTTTTAGCAGCACTTTCCCTGGGTCCTATAATGGTTATATATGGATTAGATGCAGTCTGCAGAAGGGCAAGCCCTGTTCCCTGAACAAACAAACCGGTAAGAAACAGAAGGAAATTCCTTGACAAGGCAGCAGGAATGAAAATGAGAGCCCCGGCAGCCATAATCCATAATCCTGCGGCCATCCCGTTTTTGAAGCCTGTCTTTCTGAGCAGAGCAGACGAAGGAAGTGCCATTATAAAGTAGGAAATATAGAAGGCAAATGTTACAAAATAAGCCTGGAAATCATTAAGTTCACATGCACTCCTCAGAAAAGGTATCAGAATGCCGTTCAACCAGGTTACAAATCCGAAGATAAAGAAGAAGAGCCCGATAACAGTTATTGAAAAGACATAGTCCTTCCTGCTCATCTGACTGTCACTACCGCTGGTACCCATATTTATATATTGTTTTGATTCTGTTTCTGTGTTTCAGTCTTTTCTCTTGATCTCACCCCGAGGTATCCTCCGTGGTGACGCTTTGAATACTCTGAGGGGCCGAAACCGATTTTTTCCATAAGCAATACGACGAGGGCATCGCCAATGACAGTAAATACTGTTGTGGATGTTGTAGGGGTAAGACCAAGGGGGCAGACCTCATCAGGTGCTCCGGTGAGTAAATAATGATCGGCTTTCATGGCAAGGGGACTCAAGGCATTACCTGTAATTACAACAACCGGAATGGAAGGATAGAGGTTGCTCTTAAGATCTATCAGTTCAAGAATCTCCCTGGTCTTCCCTGAGTTGGAAATGGCCAGGAGAACATCGTTTTCCTGAAGAATTCCAAGATCACCATGTTGCGCCTCACTGGGATGCAGGAAGACGGAAGGAGTACCAGTCGAACTGAATGTTGTTGCAATATTCGCCGCAATCTGTCCCGCCTTACCCATACCACTGGTTACAAGTTTTCCTCCCCTTGTGTGAACATGTTCGTAAATCAGGTTTATTACCTGAAAATATTTTTCTGTAACCGGAATTCCTTTAATTGCTTCGGCTTCCTGATCAAAAATCTTCCTGATCTTTTCTGTCATAAAATTCAAATTTAAAACCCAAAGGTATCCAAAATTAAGTCCCTCTTAATTTTTAAGAACATCTTTTTGGCTCCCTGATAACATGTTTATGCATTCAGGAAGGCTGATTCACCAGGGTGACGCCTTTTACATTACACAATTATCCGGAATTTAATCACTCAGCTCAGACCGTTTGTCAAAAAATAAAAAAGTGGTTTAAAGTCTTATTTTGAAAGCTGATTTGATGTATGTATCAGATAATGTGGATATAAATAATGCCTTCAGGTTTACTTCAGGCACATGGCTCAATTATTCCCGTAAATTTCAATCTGGTTTTGACGAACGAACATAATTACCGGCCTAATTGTTGAAATCCTTAGGCTATCAGGCCAGATCGTGTGATTAAGGAGAATGTCAGACCATATGATTTACCATAATAGCAGCGGGAGCATCTTGACAGGAGTATTTTATAAAAATACTTTTACAGTTAAATCAAGCAGAAGGATGATGCAGGATATTACAATGACAAGTGAGCCTCTGGTTATGGATAATTTTAATTTAACTAACATGTTTTCACCCGATCAGAACACTATGGAGCGCACAGCCTATAATCCCGTATATACGAATCTGGCAGCTGAAGGTGATGAGAATTTCTTCCATTACCTGAACTGGCTTGGCCTGTCGAATGAACCCAATCTACTTGTTCTCTCATCAAGGCATCATTATTACTACGATTATGATGACCTGAAAGGAGTGAGGGTGCTGGTAAACCTCAAGAGTCTTAACGTTATTCGACATCTTGACAGTTTCCTTCATGTTGTTTTCAGAATGTTGCCTCCCCGGGCCAGTTTCATTGGATGTTTTACAGAGAATAAACGATCAGGTGCCAGGGGGTTGTCATTGCATGGGAATACTTCAATATTCAACAGGTTCATTAATTTCCTTGATTCAAGGATTGAACGATACCTCGACAGGGAAGATGTTAAAAAGATTCTCGAATCTCATGGATTCAGTATTGTGGATATGACTGAGATAGATGGTAAGGTTTATTTCATAAGCCGCAACAAACGAATTGAGACAGCAGATTAGAACTCTTCATACTTTGTTTTATTTTTCAGGTTTACAATCTTAACAGGGCGCTGCAGGCGCCCTTCTTTTTTTGTGACAGTACCTAATCCTGGAAGGTAATTGGATTTAAATATTTTTTTTGAAAAAAATCCCTCCTCTAAAATCTGTTATTCTAAGTTTCTGCGAATACATCTCTATATGCGCGGGTCCATATTACCTGATTCGTTGTGAGGCAACAGGAACAGACCTTTCTAGCCATCTTTTGAGAAAGAGTTTATTCCATTTTAGCATCAATTGTCTGAATAGCCTGGAAAGGGCTGTGATTAATCCCTTGGAATTTTTGATAAACGACCTTAATGTATTGATATAAAAAGTAATAAGGATGGTGTTGGTTTACTCAATTAGAAATATTTTTAAGCGGTATTTCATTATTATTAAAATTTATAAAAAATTTCCACTTATGAGAAAAATTTTCGCTTTGATCGTTTTGCCGATTCTGATAATCGGTTTTTCCTCGTGTACCAAGGAGACTGTTACATTCAGGGGAAGGGTTGTAAATACTACAGGCAGACCAGTGGCAGATGCTGAAGTTACAGTAGATTCAGAGACAGGATTTACTGATGATGAGGGATTTTTTACAGTTGACCTGCCTGAAGGTGCATATACCTTTAATGTTAATGCACCCGGTTATTCTTCTACACCTGTTTCATTAAGTGCCGACCAGATTTCATCTGATGATGTAATCGATCTTACACTTCTAGGTGAGGCTGATATAACTGGGGTAATTATTGATTCCCAGACGGGAGATGGTCTTTCCTCTGCAACTGTATATATAGGTACCTACAATACTGAGGCAAATGCTGAAGAATCTGAGTTAATGGTTACCACGAACAGTGACGGTTCTTTTTCAATCAATGACGGCCCCACAGGTAATTTCTATTTTATTATCATCTGCAATGGTTATTTTACAAGAATAACCCAGCAGACTGCCATTGTTCAGGGAACCAACAACGTAACCCAGCAAACATTGGTGTCAAGACCTGAAGAAGGTGATTTCAGAATTGTACTTACCTGGGGCAGCAACCCCTCTGATCTTGATACCCATCTGACAGGACCCTCATCAACCGGCGGTAGGTTCCATCTTTGTTACTGGGATCAGGATCCAGATGAAGGAGTGAACCTTGATGTGGATGATGTTACCTCTTACGGACCTGAAACAACAACATTATCAATCCTGAGAAATGGCCTTTACCGTTATTCGGTACATAACTATTCAAATCAGTACAGTTCCGGAGCAATTGAAATCCCTGCTTCTCCTGCTGTTGTTGAAGTATATGGATATAACGGATTGATTAATAGATTCAATGCTCCTGCTTACTCTGGGTCTGGCAACACCTGGAGGGTATTTGAGATGACTGTTAGTGGATCTACTGCAACTATCACTCCGATAAATACTTATGTTACTGCTTCGTCAGATGAGGACATGACTGTTTTCAAGGGTGAAGGGAAATCGGTTAAATTGAATATGGAAGATATTTAACAACAAGGAGTTATAAATTAATAAAAAGAATACTCCGCGGTCAGGTAAGCCTGATTCCGCGGAGTTTCTTTTCCTGTATATCTTACCCGAAGAACAATTAAGGTCTTACAGGATATTGGTTAGGGGCCCCTGGTGTAGGAATGAAGCCCATAATCCGTGTGCCTCTGTCATGGTCTCCCGACAGGGGCTGACTCAGTGTGATGCCGCTTCCTGAAACCTGTACCCCTTCATTATGATCAAAGTTAAGAGGGGAGCTTAACCTAATGGAGTCAGATTGAGCAGTGGCCATGCCAAAACGGCGGCGCGCCACCACAACTGAGGCTACGGTAGCCGTTTCACTTTTTGACCCGCTGTCGATTGTGAAAGCCTGTCCGGAACTGAAGCCTTCAGCTGCAGCAACAGCAATAACTGAGCTTCCTGCAGCCGCGCCTGAAGAAGTCGATGTGCCTCCTGGTGTTCCGACCCGGGCTATTGTCCTCACTTCTGCATTAGCTCCTGAACCAATAAACACTTTCTGACCTTCCTTAAGGTCCTCAACAGCAGCTACCTTAAGGTTATCGTCTCCTGCTTTAAGGGGAACGAGAAGGGTAACAGCACTTTGCATATGAAAATCGCTGCAGTTGCTGTCAGTGTCGGCACCATCGGGGTAGCGTCCAAGGCTTCTGTTTATATCACCTGTGACTGTCGTCATGGGGGATCTGCCTTCCTGCGGGGCGACTACAATACAGCCTCCCTGTTTCTGATCACCTTCAAGAACGGCTAACTCAGGACTTGTAATTGTCCCGTTGGCACTCGAATTGCTCTGCTGTGATCCGTAAACCACTGCGTCAACCACCACTTTACCAGATGCATCCATAAGCGCGAGTGATCCGGCAGTGGTTGAAAGGGCTGTTCCATACCACTGATCAGGAGTTTTATCTCCCTGATAACCTGATGATACTAATGCTGAAACGGATACCGGGGCCCCGGCTTCATGACTTCCATCCAATGGGCTGTCAAGTGTTATCCCGCTTCCCAGTGCCTGCACAGCATCACCACTCTTATGTTCGTACCTGGTGGCTGGAGCAAAGCTGATTCCGGTACCCGGGCCTGCAACATCAACATCCAGCATATGATCAAACCTGAGAGCTTCAGCCAGTTCAACCTCACCAACTTCAGGGCTGACTCCAGCCTGGGCAGGCATCCTGCCTGTCCGGGGAGCAACAATATTTATTAAGCTTTTAACCCTTACATTTTCCTTGCGTGACCCTGTTCCTATTGTCAGAAGATCACCGACCGTCATGTCCGAATTGGCTATTACCTTAATCCTTGTATCACCTGCTTTGGCTTCTGTTGCCAGATTTGTCTGGGTTGCGGCCTTGCCTGCCGAGGTGACTGTAACTTCCTCGTAGTTGCCTCCCATGTCGATACCAATTTTCTGGCCGGCTTCAAATCCGGCCATGCTGGTAACCGGCAGATTTGTCGACCCTGCCGGAATGGTGATCCATGGGCCGGTCGATACAGGAACAAAAACAGTGGTCATGGGTGAGGCTGCAGAGCCAACGCTCTTTATCCTTTTCTTTTCTCCGTCGATATTGATCTCCTGACCGGCGGTAAAACCAATTACGTCATGTACATTAATGACGGAGCTTCCCTTAGCTGTCGGAGCCGCAAGTCCTGAACCGGCCAGCCCAAGCAGATAAAAGCCCCCGGCAGCTATCCTTGTTCCGGCAGGTATGCCGGCAAGCTTAACAGGAGCCCATTCGCTCCTTGTATTTATCAGTGACCATCCGGAAATATCGACCTCACTGTCAGAAGAATTATATAACTCAATAAACTGGTTTCTGATATTCGTGCCGGTACTTAACCGTATCTCATTTATAGTTACGGGATTCACATTCCTGATGCTCGCTGAAACTGATTCTGACAGCACCCGGCTATCTCCATTATTTTTCCACTCAGCTTTCGCGGTTATGTAACCGGCACCGGTGGTCTTTGGCGATGACACCACGAAATTTGCTTTAACAACAGCATCGGGAGCAACGATTTCAGAGAAGGAAAATGAATTCCGGTTCATCCCCGATACTGAAGATGACCATCCTTCAGGCATGACCAGACTCAGACTAAGGCCGGTCACCGGAGATCCTGTACTGTTAGTGAACGAGACTATCACCTCCTGCGATGAGCCTGGAGTAAAAGTGGTTATGCGTGTCATACTGACAGGGAAGACATGATAACCGGCTTTAACAATATTTTCCTGAACAGCCTTTATTGCTTCATCAGTGGGATATCCTGAAGTAACAACGCCCTCGTAGAAGGTACCGGCAGAGCCGTTCCCGTTATCGCCTCCGTTACCCATCTGAACGGCACCTTTCTGATGCATCGGATAGTAGTAGTTGTTTTCATTTGATCCGGGTCGGGGCCCTTTATAGAACACAGACAAATCACCTTCCCTGGCGTCGCCTCCTCTTATCTCCCAACGGTTTCCGCCTCCTCCGTTAACCATTCCCGTGACAAAACGCCACGAGTCAATGGTTGGGTTGGCAATATTCTGTTTTGCATCGTAACCCGAGAAAAGTCCGGCCTCCATATCAGACATTATCCAGGGACCGGTTCCATTGCCGCTTCCCCATGCTGTGGATGTACCAAAATAAACTGTCGACATGGTACCTCTTCCAACGGCCCGGCTGTTTGTCGAAGTGTTGCCATAGTTAAAGCAGCAGCCACTGTCGAAATGGGTTCCGTCGAAGACCATATATATTCCGTGAGGCTCATCGTTAACTGCAATACCTTTGGCATCATTGTTACGCAAGCCCATACCGGGCATGATATAGGAACCGTATACCTTATGACCCGACACCGTAACAGGTGCCATGTCGGCAATCGGCAGTGTGTTGAATCCACCTTTTGCCGGACCTTTGAATGTCCCCGGAGGGGCCTGATAAAGATGGTTGTTATTGCCTGATTGGTCATAAATAACAGATATCCAGGCTATGGTGTTTTCGCAAAACTTATCCTGGGCGGCAGCGTCGGCATATCCTCCCGGATCATCTCCGGATGGCTTAACAATACCGATATCGAGTGTTTTCCCGTCGGATTGACGCATCACCTGGTACAGGGGACCGTTGTATGAAGATGAAAGGGCACGGGTGGTGCTGTGAGCTGCAACACAGGGTGTCCCGGCTGCAGCCATGATATCGCAGGGTCCTTCAGGCCTGGATGGAGGATTACCCTGCACTGCTCCCTTCGCAGTTGACGGCATAACGATTGCCGGAAGAATGAAAGCAAGGGTCAGGATTATAAGAAATAGTCTTTTATTTTTCATCAACAAGAGATTAGAGGGTTAAAGAACAGGAAAACTATTTTGGATGATTTTATTAAAATCACTATAAAGTAAAGAAAAAAAAAACATACAGCCAATCAGGAAGCGGAGTTCACAATCATTTAAGTGGAAGTTTTAAAAAAGGAGTGCTTTGGAAATATTTAACAGGCAATGCTTTGTGTCATTACCTGACCCTTCGGTAGGCGCAGGTATATGTTGTACAGCAAAAAAATAGCTGTCAGAAACCAACAAGGATTTTGAGGATTTTTCCCGGATCTTCAGCCCAGAGCTTCATAGCCTCGGGAGCCTCTTCAGCATTGACTGTTTTGGATACCAGCAGGTTCTCATCAATACGCTTGTCTTTTAGCTGTCTTATAACGGCTTCAAAATCAGAAGGTAAAGCATTGCGGGAACCCATTATCCCTAGTTCTTTCTGGACCCACAGCTTTGTAGGAAGAGTAACTTCAGAGCCGGCATAACCAATGCAAACCACACGCCCTGCAAAAGCTACCTCCTCGAAGACAGTCCTGTAGGCAGCAGGATTACCGGCTGCTTCAATAGCCACGGTTGGGCCGTTACCATCAGTTATAAGATCGAGTTCGTTGTGCAGCGTCTGTGTGTTAAGGTTTATAGTATAATGGGCTCCCAGCTTTCCGGCAGTGACAAGTTTTGAATCATCAATATCAACGGCAATAACTGTAGCCCCCCTGAGAGAGGCTCTTATGATAGCTCCGCTCCCGATCATTCCGCATCCCATAACCATAACAGTATCCTGGTCAGTAATTTCGCCATTTGCTACGGCATGGAATCCTACAGTCAATGGTTCAACAAGAGCAAGTGCCTTTTCACTCAGCCCTTCCCCGGGAAGAACTTTCTGCCATGGAACGGAAATGTACTCAGTCATGGCTCCATCTCGCTGAACACCCAGTGTCTGGTTGTAACGGCACGCGTTGAAACGGTATTGCCTGCATGATGAACATTGTCCGCAATGGGTGTAAGGTACCACGGTAACACAGAGTCCGGGTTTAAATGATTCCGGTACATTAACTCCTGTGGCTTCAATAACTGCTGAGATCTCGTGGCCGGGAATCCGGGGATACTGAACCATCGGATTCTTTCCCCGAAAAGTGCTCAGGTCTGAGCCACAGAATCCCACATATCTCATTCTGAGAAGAACATCATCATTGCCTGTTTGAGGCATTTCGCGTTCAACCACTTTTATTTCACCGGGGCGGGTAATTTCAACAGCCTTCATAGTATATGTTATATTTTATAAATTCCCTTAGCGTTGCCGTAAAGTATAATTTCCTGATCCAAAGGATTAAGTGTTGAGATTGCCTTTTTTACAACATCAACCCATCGGTGGTAGGTGGTTGCTACAAGGCATACGGGCCAGTCTGAACCAAACATTAGTCTTGAAGGTCCAAAGGCTTCAATAACAACATCAAAATATGGTCTGAGCTGCTCTTCAGTCCAGCTCTGGTAATCAGCTTCTGTTACCATTCCGCTTATTTTACAGGAAACATTTTCGCGTTGGGCCAGTTCTCTGATAAGAGAAGCCCAGGGCTCAAGTTCGTTTGTTCTGATGCGTGGTTTGGCAATATGATCGAGAACGAACTGCTGCCCGGGATGCATATCGACAAATCGTATTGTTTCAGGCAACTGGTGTTCCAGTATGAGGATTTCATAAACCAGGTCATATTGTTTAAGCAAAGAAATGCCCCTGTTGAAATCTTTTCCCAGGATGAATTCGGGATCGGGCTCTCCCTGAATGACATGTCTGAGGCCTTTAAGCCATTTATTTTCAGCATATTTATCAATTAGCCGGCTTATATTTTCATCCTCAAGCGGTAACCAGCCAACCACGCCGGCCATCATGGTGTATTGCGATGCAAGATAGAGCAACCAGTCAGTTTCCTTTAGGGACTGTCTCGCCTGCACAGTTATCACTTTTTCAACCTCCGTATTGCCTAATGAGGAAATCAGGTCGTAAGGCAGAAATGATCTGCGTATTGAAGTCATATCATCATCGATCCAGCCGAATTCGGACTGGTTGTAGTTCCACAGGTGATGATGGGTGTCGATTATCATGAGACTGGTTTTATAAATAGGGATACCCTGGATCAATGATCTTATTGTTTTTCAATTCAGTCCAGAAAGCCGTGGGAAGATCAGTTTCTAGCACTTTAAGGTTACGTGCCATCCTGACGGGCTTACCGGGGTTAAGTGCCAGTGCCGTTATCTGTGGAGCTGAAAACGCAAACTTAAGGCATGCATCGCCGGGTTCAACAGTAAATTTTTTGCATACAGAAAAAAACCTCTCCCGCCATTCAAAGAGAGATTTAAATGCCGGATCGTCTGGATCGGTAAGTCTGTAGTCAAAATAACTCCCTCCCGTAAGGAAACCGGCATTGAATACGGCTGAGTTTACTATTCCGACACCGTCGTTTTCAAGACGGATCATAAAATCGAGGATTGCCTGTGGGTGATGCAGGATAGTAAATTTATTTGCGAACATCACCCAGTCGAATTTAA
Source organism: Bacteroidales bacterium (assembly GCA_034003165.1). GTDB lineage: Bacteria > Bacteroidota > Bacteroidia > Bacteroidales > VadinHA17 > LD21. Next base: position 26,370 of record JAVEZD010000017.1, read on the forward strand.
CATGTTCATAGATCTCCTTAATCACAAGCCAGTCCTTTGATCCGATGCCAACCGCCTTTACTTCACCTTTCTCCTTTAGTTCAAACAAGGCCCTGTAGGCTCCAAGGATGTCGTCCATTCTTTTCTTTCTGTCTTCATCATCAGCGGCAGCTCCCAGGTACTCATCCGGATCATGGACCGAAACAGATTCCGGCTTATATGTTCCACCAAGAAGATCGCAACCCTGCTGCCAGCATTCCAGGATTCCTGAATAACTGATTTTCTGGACAGCATCATTTTTCAGGTTTGCCCATACACCGGGCTCGAAAGTGGGCTCTTCTGTTTTCAGGGGAACACGGTACCAACCCAGTTTGTTGCTTATGGTTATCTGTGACGGCTTAATGCCCATTTTTTCAAGGCCTTTTCCTATAACCTCCAGAGTAAGGCCTGCTCCGTACTTGCCGGCTGTGTCAATTATCACCTTGCCTGAAGAGACCCGGAACCATTCCTGCATAAGAGCCATCTTTTCTTCTTCAGAAAGTTCCCTGTAAAGATTTCCGAGGTAACTGGTGCCGTGTATTATGGGAGGGCATAACAACCCTGTATTTCCCAGCTTCTTTTCCTTCATCATGTTATTTTTCCTTTAGTTGTCCGTCGGTTGCCCTGAATTCTGCTTTCTGGTCAAGTTCATAAATACGCTCCATCAGCTGCCACTTCTCATCTGCTGTGGCATTTTCGCCGCTTATCTGAAAACGTGATACAAAAGCTTCCCATTCGGCCTGGCGGGGCTTCCCGGCTAATTCTCTCATTGCCTTTTCGTGGTCGAAATCAGGAACGGTATCCATGATCATGAATAACTGGTTTCCATAAAGGTAAATCTCCATATCGATGATCCCTGTTTCCTTCATTCCCTGTGAAATTTCGGGCCATGTATTACCTATGGAATGCACTCTTTTGTATTCTTTTATCAGGGCCGGATCATTCTTAAGTTTAAGTGTCTTGCAGTATCTTTTGAACATCTTATCTGATTAATATAAGTATTTGCAGGTAAACCATGTGTTTTTTGTACCAAAGACCGGACATATACCTGTCAATGGTTAGCCTGAATTACTAAAAAAACCATTAGTTAACAGGCCACTGGTTACAAAAATAGGGTTTATTCTCTGATGATTTTTCTTATGTTGCGACTTTGCTGTGGAAATTAAACTGGAGGATGATATACCAGGTGAGAAAATGGCGAAGTCAACAGCCCATCAATTCAGTACTTCAGGAAACAGAAAAAGCCGGAATGCCGGCTTTTAAAGTGAACCTGGAGGGACTCGAACCCCCAACCTTCTGGTCCGTAGCCAGATGCTCTATCCAATTAAGCTACAGGTCCTTTTGTTTTGCGATCGCAAATATAACAAATTTTTATTCTCAGGAATAATATTTACTTTTATTTGTCTGTTATACTTTTTGGATTATTCATGTAAATGATTCATTATTAAATAAAAAAATTCAACGATGAACAAAGCAGCTAAGATAACCCTTAAGATAGTGGCAGGATTTTTCCTGTTTGTACTCCTTCTTATGTTTTCAATTCCCCTGCTGTTTAAAGGCAAAATAAGGGAGAAAGTTGAAACGGCTGTAAACAACTCGGTTAATGCCAGGGTTGAGTTCAGTGACTACAAGCTGGGGTTCCTGAGGAATTTTCCTGATCTGACATTCTCTCTTTCAGATCTCAGTGTTACAGGAACAGGAAGCTTTGAAAATGTGCCTCTTGCTGATGTCGGATCATTTGACCTTGTTTTCAACCTGAAAAGCCTCTTTGGTAATTCAGGATATGAAATCAGATCGGTTATTGTTGACAATGCCAGGATTAACACCCTGGTGCTTGAGACAGGAGAAGCAAACTGGGATATCATGAAAGAGTCGGACGATGAAGAAGATACTGCTGATGAGGGTGATATGAAGATACTGCTCAAAAAGGTAGCTCTCAGAAACAGTTCAGTATCCTACAGTGATGAAGGCGCTGTGATGTCGGCTGAACTGAATGATCTTAACGGAGATCTCACCGGTGATATGACTCTCAGCGAAACAAACCTCGATATTGTCCTCAATGTCGGAGAGCTGACTTTTATAATGGACGGGATAAATTATCTCGACAGAGCAGCAGCCCTTGCCGATGTCGACCTGAAGGTCAACCTCGACAGTATGAAATTCACATTCGGTGACAACTACCTTACTGTGAATGATATGAAGCTTTACTTTGCAGGGTGGGTAAGCATGCCTGATGATGATATCGTTACAGACCTTACTTTCAGCACCGGACAAACATCCTTCAAAACACTCCTTTCCCTTATTCCCGCCTTTTATTTGTCGGGATATGAGGACCTGAATGCAAGTGGTGATTTTACCCTTGAAGGTTCTGCGAAAGGTGTATACAGTGACGCGGATTCAACAATGCCCGACGTGGCACTGAAGATAGATGTGATAAATGGACTGATAAGTTATCCGTCGCTTCCTGAAAAGATTACAAATATAAACCTGAATTCATCCTTGTTTGTCGACGGTAAAGATTTCGACGGAACCACTGTGGATGTAAGTAAATTTCATATGGAGCTTGCCGGTAATCCCTTTGACATGAGGTTCACCCTTAAAACCCCGATCAGTGATCCCGACTTCACTGCTTCTCTGCTGGGAAAGATTGACCTTGGAGCCCTGCAGAATGCAATGCCCTCTGACAGTATCTCAATGGCGGGACTTCTGGATATGGCAGTTGAAATGGCAGGAAAGCTATCCATACTCGATGCAAAACAATATGACAGATTCCATGCTGAAGGAAATCTTGGGGCTGACAAGGTTAAAGTTGATATGATAGGATATCCCTCAGTAGATATCGACAGGGCCAGCCTCAACATAACCCCGGCCTTTGCCGCACTTACAGGGGCGGATATCAGAATTGCCGGTTCGAGTGACGTAAGTATGTCAGGAAGATTGGAAAACTATATTCAGTATATGTTCCGCGACGAGACATTAAAGGGAAATCTGAGTGCCCGATCTGAAGTCATTAACATGTCGGAGATAATGTCACAGA
>JAVEZD010000018.1:0-17758 GCA_034003165.1 Bacteroidales bacterium
CCCTACAGATGGGAGGTTATTTAAATATCAGGAGAAAAGCTCTCCTACGCTAAGGTATCTCTCTCCTGTGTCGTATGCAAAAGTCATTATCTTCTGTCCGGGTCCGGCCAGTTCAAGCACTCTCTTTACTGCAGCCAGTGATGCTCCCGTTGAGATACCGGCCAGCAGGCCTTCCTTTGAGGCAGCCAACCTGACCATCCCGTAAGCTTCTTCTTTTGTTACCGTTATGATATCATCGACCAGGGAACCTTCGTAGTTGGCCGGGACAAACCCGGCGCCTATACCCTGGATGGCATGGGGTCCGGACGACCCACCGCTAAGCACAGGTGAGTCGGATGGTTCGACGGCAAATACCTTAAGGGAGGGAAAGTGTTGCTTCAGGGTGTTTGACACACCATTTATATGTCCGCCCGTTCCGACTCCAGTAACAAGAAAATCAATCCCCTCAGGAAAGTCTGCAACTATCTCCATGGCTGTTGTGGCAGCATGGATGGCAGGATTTTGAGGGTTCTCAAACTGCATGGGCATCCAGGCGCCTTCGGTAGTCATGAGTATCTCCTTAGCCTTTTCGATGGCACCCCTCATACCCTGTTCCCTGGGCGTCAGGACCAGCTCGGAGCCATAAGCTTTAAGAAGGTTTCTCCTTTCCATGCTCATCGATTCAGGCATAACAAGGATGACCCTGTATCCCCTGGCAGCACCACATAAGGCAAGTCCTATTCCGGTGTTGCCTGAAGTCGGCTCGACAATAACGCTATCACGCCGGAGGATGCCCTTTGTTTCAGCATCCGCTATCATAGCCAGGGCAATCCTGTCTTTCAGGCTTCCACCCGGGTTTCTTCTTTCATCCTTGATCCATACTTCATGGCCGGGAAACAGCCGTGACAGTCGGATATGCGGTGTGTTGCCGATGGTTGCCGGCAGATCGTTGAATCTCATTGTCAGCTTTCTTTTTGTTTGCCAGCCTGGCCGGGGTTTCTCTCTCTTACAGCCATCTGATGTTTGTGATAGACCATTGAAAAGGGAGGTACGCTTTCTGTGAGCCAGACGTTTCCTCCTATTATGCTGTCGTGTCCTATGGTTGTGTTTCCTCCCAGGATGGTACTTCCGGCATAAATGATGACATCATTTTCGATTGTAGGATGCCGTTTGGTCGCAGCCATATCCTTGCATACACTGAGGGCCCCTATAGTAACGCCCTGGTATAACTTAACCCTCTCTCCTATCAAAGAGGTCTCACCTATAACTATTCCCGTACCGTGATCTATAAAGAACTGACGGCCGATGGTAGCTTTCGGATGGATATCAATTCCTGTCAGTGAATGGGCATATTCCGTCATGATACGCGGTATAAGCGGTACATCAAGTGCCGCCAGGCAGTTTGCAAGCCTGAAGACAAGGATGGCAAAGAAACCCGGATAGGCCATTACGACCTCGTCAATCTCAGTAGCTGCCGGATCATTTGCAGCAATAAAGGCAGCATCTTCACAGAGAAGATCCCTGATGCCCGGAAGGTGCAGGAAGAATGTGTCAGCCAGCTCAGAGGGAGCTGTCTGCAGTCTGGGCTTCATCGGTTCAAGCAGGGCTGTAAGCTCAGCACGGAGCTCCACAGATGAAGGAGGTTCAGTGTCACCGCCTTCGATGACGGGAAAGATGAAAAGAGCCACCCGCCTGGTGAACAGTGCTATTGCATTCTTGGAAGGGTAATTTGACCGGGTGAGCCTGTGAACCTCATTGCATCCGAAATCATCCATTACTGGTACTTATAGTTCTGTTAAATAATCAAATACGTCACCTCAAAGTTAAATACTATATGAGGCTTATCTCTTATCTATGGGGATATATTTCCTTCTGCCGTAGACATTCTTAAAGGCAGGGCGTACAATCCTCTTGGCCGAGAAAGTAAGTTCCTCGACACGGTGCGCGCACCATCCCGATACACGTGCCATAGCAAAGAGCGGGGTGTATAACTCGGCAGGGATGCCAATACATGAATACACAAAACCGGAGTAGAAGTCGACATTTATACAGACCACCTTGGTTGACTGTTCTCCCTTGAACTTTCTGAATACCTCAGGTGTGAGTTCCTCGACAATACTATAAAGGTCAAATTCTTCATTCCTTCCTGCCTCAACAGCCAGTTCCCTGGCCTTTTCCTTAAGCAGTATGGCTCTTGGGTCGGATATAGTATAAACGGCATGTCCCACTCCGTAAATCTTTCCCGAGAAGTCGTTTGCCTCCCTGTTAAGTATCTTAAGCAGGTAGTTTTCAACCTCATCCCTGTCTTTCCAGTCCTTAATGTTCTCTTTGATGTTTTCCATCATATTAAGCACCTTCAGGTTAGCTCCTCCGTGGAGAGGCCCTTTAAGGGAGCCAATAGCAGAAGTCACGGCTGAATAGATATCCGTTTCGGTTGAACTGGTTACCCTCATGGTAAATGTGGAGTTGTTACCACCTCCATGTTCTGCATGGAGAACAAGTGAAAGGTCGACCAGGTCAGCCTGCAGCTTGGTGTATGATCCTTCGCCTTTGATAAGATGGAGGAAGTTCTCAGCTGTTGAAAGGGAGGGTTGGGGGTGACGTATGGAAAGGGTCTTTCCCTTGTAGGCATGACGAAGTGCCTGGTACGAATAGGCTATTATCGAAGGGAATTTGGCAATTATGTTAAGTGACTGCCTTATCATATTGTTAAGGGATATGTCGTCGGGGTCCTCGTCAAGAGTATAGAGTCCGAGAACCGCCCTTGCCAGCATGTTGAGAACGTCCTTTCCTTTCATTGAAAGGATCATATCATTTATGAACTGGTCGGGAAGGGCCCTCAGTGAGGCAAGATGGGAGGTAAAATCCTTAAGCTCTTCACTGTCGGGAAGGCGGCCTGTCATAAGAAGGAATATGGTTTCGTCAAAACCATGTCTGCCTTCTTTCTGAAAGCCATGGGTTATTTCGTCGATGTCAATTCCCCTGTAGAGCAAGCGACCCGGCACAGCCATCACGCTTCCGTCTTCCTTTTCATAACCGACAACATCTCCTATATTGGTCAGGCCAACCAGAACACCTGTACGGTCGTTGTTACGAAGGCCCCTTTTGACATCGTATATATCGAAAAGATCGTTATCGATGTCACATGATTTCCTTGCCAGGTCCTCAATTTTCGAAAAGAATTCCCTGTCTTCCATATTCAATCCTTAAATTTTAGAAATTATTGTATCTGCAAATTCTGAAGTCTTAAGCAGTGTTGCCTGGTCCATCAGTCTGTGAAAGTCGTAGGTGACCTGTTTGTTGCTGATGGCAGTCTCAAGACCACTGTATATCAGTCCGGCTGCTTCATCCCAGCCCATATACTCAAACATCAGAGCACCCGAGAGGATTACCGAGCCCGGGTTTACTTTGTCGAGACCCGCATATTTCGGTGCTGTACCGTGGGTGGCCTCGAAAATGGCATGACCAGTGTCGTAGTTTATATTGGCCCCCGGTGCTATTCCGATACCTCCCACCATGGCAGCCAGGGCATCGGAGATATAGTCGCCGTTGAGGTTAAGCGTGGCTATTACGGAATACTCGGCGGGACGGGTAAGTATCTGCTGAAGGAAGGCGTCGGCAATGACATCCTTGATTATAACTTTCCCCGAAGCAGCTGCTTCCTTAAGGGCACTGTCTGCTTCCCGTTCTCCTTTCTCATCGGCTATACGTTTATGCTGTTGCCATGTGAACACTTTATCAGAGAACTCCCTTTCGGCCAGGGCATAGCCCCATTTCATAAAGGCTCCTTCTGTAAACTTCATTATATTTCCTTTGTGAACCAGAGTCACTGACGGAAGCTTCCGTTCAACAGCAAATCTTATTGCCTGACGGACAAGGCGTTCTGTACCTTCTACAGATACCGGTTTTATACCGATGGAAGAGGTAGCCGGAAACCTTATCGACTTTACCTTCATCTCGCCTGTAAGGAAGTCCTTGAGTTTCTCAGTAGCCGGGTCGCCGTGCATGAATTCAATGCCTGCATAGATGTCTTCGGTGTTCTCCCTGAAGATATGCATATTCACCAGTCCGGGATTTTTTACAGGACTGGGCACTCCGGTGAACCAGCGCACCGGTCTGTAACATGTATAGAGGTCGAGTTCCTGGCGGAGAGCCACGTTGAGTGATCTCATCCCTTCACCCACCGGGGTTGTAAGAGGGCCCTTAATACCTACAATATAATCTATGAAGGTTGTAAGCGTCTCTTTCGGCATCCAGTTGCCTGTCAGCCTGAATGCCTTCTCTCCGGCAAGCACTTCAAGCCATTCAATCTTCCTCCTGCCCCCGTAAGCCTTTCTTACGGCCGCATCGAAAACCCTGACGGATGCGTTCCATATATCGGGACCGGTGCCATCGCCTTCAATAAAAGGTATTACAGGGTTGTCGGGGACAAGTAGTTTTCCGTTTTCAAGTCTTATCTTATCAGCCATAATATATATCTTTCTATTTATTTTTCATTAAGTTAAGTGCACTGCCTGCTTTAAACCATCCAATCTGGCTACTGTTATATGAATGGTTTGCCGCTATTGTATCCACAGACCCGTCGCTGTGATTAAGAGTGAGTGACAGCTGGACTGAGGGAGCGAATTTATCCATACCCCTGATATCTATAACATCATCTTCCCTTATAAGTTCATAGTCTGAAGGATCTGCAAAAGTCAGGGTGAGTACGCCCTGTTTCTTGAGATTAGTCTCATGTATCCTTGCAAACGACTTCACTATTACGGCTTTGACGCCCAGGAACCTGGGTTCCATTGCTGCATGTTCCCGTGAAGAGCCTTCACCAAAGTTTTCCTCTCCTGCAACCACCGATCCCGGGAAGCTGTCGCGGTAAGCCCTGGCCACTGCCGGCACCTGTCCGTATTCTCCTGTAAGCCGGTTGAGTACCTTGTTTGCATGGTCATTGAACCAGTTGATGGCCCCGATCATGTAGTTATCCGATATCTTCTCAAGATGGCCGCGGTATCGCAGCCAGAATCCTGCCATAGAAATATGGTCGGTTGTACATTTTCCCTTTGCCTTGATAAGAAGGGGCAGTCCTGTGAGGTCGCCTCCTTCCCAGGGCTTAAAGGGTTCAAGCAGCTGAAGACGTTCGGAGGAAGGATCGATCCGTATCTCATTGGTATCATCAGCTCCTGTTGGTTTCTGATAGCCTTCCTTAGCCTCAGGGAATCCTCCGGCCGGAAGTCCTGCCCCCCTGGGCTCAGCCAGCATGACAATCTCTCCCCTGTCGTTGACAAGAGTATCAGTCATGGGGTTGAAGGTAAGCTTCCCTGCCACGGCTATGGCAGTCACTATCTCAGGCGAAGCCACAAAAGCATGAGTATTGGGATTGCCGTCGGCACGTTTTGAAAAGTTGCGGTTGAAGGAGTGGATAATGGTATTGACCTCATTGTCATCACCTTTTTTCCTGTTCCACTGTCCTATGCAGGGTCCGCAGGCATTGGCAAAGATCTCGCCGCCAAACTCCCTGAACAGATCTGTGAATCCATCGCGCGAGGCAATGGAATATATCAGTTCAGAACCAGGCGTGACCTTGAATCCGGCTTTTGCCCTGAGGTTCTTTGACAGGGCATCTTTAACAATGGAAGCGGCCCTGGAGAGATCCTCGTATGACGAGTTGGTGCATGACCCTATCAATGCTTCCTGAACGTCGACGGGCCAGCCGTTCTTTTCAGCCTCTTCCTTCATATGTGAAACGGGTACTGCCCTGTCGGGGGTAAAAGGACCATTAATATGAGGTTCAAGCCTGTCGAGGTCTATTTCAATAAACTGGTCGTAGTATTCAGCAGGGTTCATGATAACCTCAGGATCGGCACACAGATGACTGCGGTTGGCAAGGGCCAGTCCGGCAACCTTGCTACGGCCTGTGGCATTGAGGTAATCTGCCATGGAATCATCGAACTGGAACAGGGAACATGTGGCACCGGTTTCGGCACCCATATTGCATATAGTAGCCTTTCCCGTACATGAGATGGCTGAAGCTCCATCACCGAAGTATTCTATTACGGATCCTGTCCCTCCCTTTACTGTAAGGATACCTGCTAGCTTAAGAATCACATCCTTGGCTGAAGTCCAGCCGCTCATCCTTCCGTTGAGCTTAACCCCGATGATCCGGGGCATTTTAAGTTCCCAGCCCATGCCCGTCATAACATCGACTGCATCGGCACCACCCACTCCTACTCCTATCATTCCCAGGCCTCCGGCATTGGGAGTATGCGAGTCGGTACCTATCATCATCCCCCCGGGGAAGGCGTAGTTTTCGAGGACTATCTGATGGATGATACCCGCACCGGGTTTCCAGAAACCCATGTTATACCTGCTGCACACCGAACTCAGGAAGTCGTATACCTCCCTGTTTGAATTCATAGCCTTAGGGAGGTCAGCAATGGCCCCCGACTCAGCTGTAATAAGATGGTCGCAGTGGACGGTTGCCGGGACAGCCGTTTCATCCTTCCCTGTAACCATAAACTGAAGCAGGGCCATCTGAGCCGTAGCATCCTGCATGGCAACCCTGTCGGGAGAGAAAAGGACATAGTCACTGCCTCTTTTAAAGTCTGCAGACAATTCCCTGTCGTACAGATGTGACAACAGTATTTTCTCTGTAAGGGTAAGAGGCCTCCCTGTTTTTTCTCTTATCGAGGCAATCTTTTCCGGCAGTTCCCTGTAAAAGGAACTTATCATGTTAATGTCAAAAATCATATGCTGACCTTTTTTTTATTTTCTTATCTGACCCTCCCCTTCAATTATCCATTTGTAGGTAGTCAGTTCGGCCAGTGCCATGGGGCCGCGTGCATGAAGTTTCTGCGTGGAGATGCCTATTTCGGCTCCAAGGCCGAATTCGGCACCATCAGTGAAGGCTGTAGAGGCGTTGGCATACACCGCTGCAGCATCAACCTGCCTGAGAAACAGATCCCTGACGGAAGGGTCTTCGGCAATAATCGCTTCGCTGTGTTTTGAGCTGTATCTCTCAATATGTCCGAGAGCCTCTTCTATAGATGCTACTGTCTTGACTGCCATCCTGTAAGCAAGAAATTCAGTTCCGAATGATTCACTGTCAGCCTTTCGGAGCAGGTGGTCGGGGTAAGATCCCTTAAGGGCCTTAAAGGCTTTGGGATCGGCAAGGATCTCAACATCTGAGCCGGCACACAGTCCGGTAATATAAGGCAGATCGGCAAGCCTCGACTCATGGATGACAAGGCAGTCAAGGGCATTGCATACGCTCACTCTCCTTGTCTTTGCGTTGTTAACAATAAGCCTGCCCTTTTCCCTGTCGCCCGACTCATCAAAATAGGTATGACAGATTCCCGCTCCTGTTTCAATAACAGGAATAGTAGCCGATGAGCGGACAAAGTCGATAAGGTTTTTACTGCCTCTGGGGATAATAAGATCGACGTAGTCCCGTGCTGTGAGCAAGGCCTGAGTCTCCTTCCTTCCTGAAGGCAGGAGGGTAAGAATGTCGGGATCGAATCCTTCCCTTTCGAGAACACCCTTTATAAGCTGAGAGATAGCTGTATTCGACTCAATGGCATCACTGCCTCCCTTGAGTATACAGGCGTTTCCCGACTTAATACAAAGGGAGAAGACATCGAAGGTCACGTTGGGCCGGGCTTCATAAATAATGCCTATCACACCGAAGGGCACGCTTATCCTTGATATCTTAAGTCCGTTAGGTCTTACACTTTCGCTGAGCCGGCGACCCAGGGGAGAAGGCAGTCCCGCAACGTTTCTTATATCTCCTGCTATCGCCCTTATCCTCTGCTCATTAAGCAAAAGCCTGTCATATTTCGGATCCTGCCTGTCCATACGGTCAAGGTCGAGCCTGTTACGTGCGATAATAAGATCTATGTTCTTTTCAGCCTCATCAGCAACAGCCAGAAGGACCCTGTCTATCTTCTCAGGATCGGCCATACCAAGGGTGGTGGCTGCTTTCCGGACCTTTTTAAATATTGTTGTCAGATTCATCAGTTCATAATTTTTATTCTTATGGTCTGATGGAACCCACATGTCTGAAAATTATATACATACGTGTTTGTGTCTGCAATACATGTGGGTTTCATCAAAAAAAGATAAGAAAAATTTCTTAAACAGGATATATATTCCTTATATCTTCATTAATAATAAGATAATCATACTTAACAAGAGGTTTGCTCTGTTTCTCGCCTATGTACTGTTCAGCTTTCTCTGAATCATACTGCGACTTTCCAAGTCCCAGTCCCTTGCCATTTTCATCAAGGATCCTTATTATGTCACCCCTCTTGAAATAACCCTCAACCTTAGTCACTCCAATCATCAGAAGACTTGTAACCTTATCACTGAGCAGTGCATCCTTTGCTCCTTTATTTATATAAACAGCCCCGCGTGCAAACTGGTCTGAATGCGAAAGCCATTTCTTTATACTGTTCTTTTTAACATCCGAGGCAACAAAACGGGTGAAAGGGACATCTTTCCCTTTCAGAATATCTGTAATTATAGTATCCCTGCTGCCATTGGCAATATAAACCTCAATTCCCTCTCCGGCTATCTTACGGGCGGTACTGTATTTTGTCTTCATGCCTCCCCTTCCGAAACCTGATTTCCCTGATGATATATATTTCTCAACATCATCCGAATCCTGTGCTATCTCTCGTATTATCTCTGCTCCATCTGTTCCCGGCACGCCATTGAAGATACCGTCGACGTTTGAGAGTATAAAGAGGGCCTCACAGTCTGTCATCGATGAGATAAGTCCTGACAGCTCATCATTGTCGGTAAACATAAGTTCGTTAACTGAAATGGTATCATTCTCATTTACAATAGGCAGGACCCTGTTTTCGAGCATGGCCGAGATACAGTTTTTAAGGTTAAGATAGTGCTGTCTGTCACTGAAGGCTTCTTTTGTTGCAAGCAACTGTCCGGCATGAATACCATATTTTCCGAAAAGAAACTGGTAGTTTGTCATCAGTTTAACCTGCCCGATGGCGGCCCATATCTGTTTGGCTGCAACAATATTGGTCTTGCGCGACGGGGATATGTCATTCCTCCCGGCAGCAACGGCACCTGAGGAGATAAGAATGACCTCAAGACCCTGTTTTGTAAGCACCGCAATATCCTCAACAATCCTTAACATCCTGCTTACATTAAGGGTACCGTCGCTCTGGGTTATGACATTGCTACCTACTTTAATTGCAATTTTCTTGTATTTCCAATCAGTTTTTTTCAATTTCCTTAAAAATTAACCTCCTGTTTCATAAATATGTGCAATATTAATAGAAAATGTTAATATATTAAAGATAAAATTCAGTATCACGACTCTCATCTGCAGCATCACCTCTCCGGCATATTGTTATTTATTAGCATTTTACGGCAATAACCCCTGCCCGTCAGAAAGCTGATATTATGCTGTAATTTTCTTATCAGGGAAAAAAGCCGTATATTTAAGCTCCTTATATCCTGAATAGCTTCAACAGCTATAAATACAGTCTTCTTTAACAGTCACTTATGATCAGTTCAGTCCGGAAAAGAAGCTTCAGGAAGGATTGGAAGGATGCCGGATGATTTAATGTGAGGGTGATACGGGCCCGGGGGAAAAAATGTTTAATAAAAAAACTTAATTAATGGAGAAAGATTTCTTATATCAACCAAGAAAGTACAATACGATAGAGCTTTGGAAAGATGTTACTGAGGAGGAATGGAATGACCCCTTATGGCAGAGGAAGAATTCTATCAGGAGTGTAGAACAGCTGAAGAAGGTTATAAAGCTTAACCGCCATCAGGAAGAAGAGATAGGCAGGACTATCGGCCAGCTTAGAAAAGAGGGAAAAGAGCCTTTAAGGATAACACCCTACTATGCTTCACTGATGCAGGAGGATCCTTTCCATCCGGTTTTCGAAAAAGGGTTTTCAAAAAAGAAACTTGATCCTGTCTTCTGGCAGAGTGTACCTACCCCGGCCAACCTCCTGTTCCCCGATGCAGGAGCCGAAGGGGCTATGAGTGAAGGATCGAGAAGTTTCGGTGCCGTCTACCAGAGATATCCGAACAGGGTGGCCCTTTTTGTTGCCGAAAACACCAGCTGTGCATCATACTGCGTCCATTGTCAGAGGGCAAAATCGCTCGACAGCACCGTTGATGTAAACGTAAAGGAGATAAACAAGGGCCTGTTTTATATCGGATGGAACAGGAACATAAACGAAGTGCTTGTCACCGGGGGTGATGCTCTTATGATAAGCCGTAAGCTCCTTACCTATGTCCTTGAGGAACTGAGCAAAATAAAACATCTCAGAGTGATAAGAATAGCCACCAGGGTTCCCGTTGTGCTGCCAATGGCCATCACTGATGACCTCCTTGAGCTTATAAACAAAGCCTCCAACAGATATAACAAAGGTGTTGAGAAATATGTCTATTTCATGACCCATATCAATCACTACCAGGAGATTACCGAAGACCTGAGGTTGGTGGTCAGAAAAATCCGCGATCATGGATTTACAATAAGGAACCAGACTGTTCTTCTCAACCATGTCAATGATCACTACAGCACCCTGGCCGAGACTTTCAGGAGGATGTTCTGGGTAGGTGTTCATCCATACTATCTTCTTCAATGTCACAGGGAAAAAGGTATAGTACATTTCATAACACCCATCCAGGTAGGCAAGATTTTCATGAAACATCTCCAGGGCTGGATATCGGGTATAACAGTTCCCCGTTATGCTGCCAACATTGAAGGAGGAGGAGGCAAGGTACTGCTTATGCCTTCGGGACATGATACACTTAACACAGATATAAGCATCGACGACAAGATATCGGAGAGTTATGCCACGGTTTACACCTGGGACAGTAAGAAGATAGTACGGTACGAAGCCCTTGGCAGAGCCACAAGGGAGGAGTATGATGAAGCTGTAAGAATCATGGATTCATTTATTGGACGAAAGGGAATCTTCCTGCCAAGGATCATCATTGTTGATGAAAAGGGAAATCATTTAGAGACAACCAACAGAACGAAGCTGCCGGTTTTTGAGAAGACAAGAAAGACAGAACTTCTCGACTACGAGTTGTTTGACAGGGATATGCCTCTTACAAATCCTGTGGATGCCCTTGATATACTGGAGGCTGAGTTCGGAAAGTCGGCCTACAACACTTCAGGGATAAGATGATCTTCTGACTGCATAAAGAACAAGGGACTATTTTATATCCCTGATTCTGAATACATAAACATGGCTGAAAGAGTCTGGTGTCAGGGCAGGTGGTCGTATAACAAGGCTGCCTCCCGACATTGATGCCTTAGCTTTCAGGTTCCCATCGAGAAGAACAACATCCGGGGCAGTTTGAGTCTTCAGTCCTTTTAATACTATATTGTCTGAGGGCCATTCTGTGCAGAAAAGATAAAGGTCATTGTTCTTTGCTGTAAAGAAAAATGTCTTACCTGTCTCAGGGTTTATAAGCTTATCCTTTTCAGAGCGAATATAAGCTCTGGTTCCGTAAATCGCCTCCCCGTTTATCTTAAGCCACTGTCCCATCTCAAGAAGGCGTTGTTGCATTATAACCGGAATGGTACCGTCGGAGGCTGGTCCTATATCAAGAAGCAGGTTGCCTCCGGCAGCCACTGTTGAAACCAGCAGTCTTATCAATTCATCAGCCGTTGAATAACTGTCAAGGTTTTCGGCCCTGTTGAAGCCGAATGAAGTTCCAATACCCCTGCATTCCTCCCAGGGCCTTACCATCTCTTCTCCAACCCCTTCCTTGTCTCCAATGAGTCCGTATTCGGTTGTGAAGAATCCCCCGTGTTTGCTTCTTGTTTCACTACCCCATCTGTCGTTGACAACAACTGTTTCCTTAACAGGTGATTCATTGTAAAGCCAGGCCAGGAACTGTTCGCTCTTCCAGTCTTTGCTGGGTCTGTCCCATTCCCCGTCGGTCCAGAAGATATCGGGACTATACCTGTTGACCAGGTCCTTCATCTGGGGGAGCATGTGATTGTCTACATAGTTATTGAAATCGTTAAGATATAACGGATTATACCATTCATACAGCGAATAGTAGAATCCCATCCTTAGTCCTGCCTTCTTCACGGCTGCGGTAAGGTCGCCGCACAGATCGCGGTGGGGACCTATATCCACACTGTTCCAGTTCCAGCTTCTGTCGCTGGGCCAAAGTGTGAATCCTTCGTGGTGTTTTGATGTAAGAACCACGTATCCGGCACCGGACTCCTTAAAAAGCCTGGCCCACTGGTCAGGGTCAAAGAGTTCGGCCCTGAACATCGGCGCAAAATCCTGGTACCTGAAGTCAGGTCCATAGGTTTGTTCATGGAACTCCCTGAAGTGTCGGTTAACACTGCTTCTGGTGTTTGTCAGTTTGTTCCAGTACCATTCTGAATATTTGTCATAAACACCTATACTGTCGCCTGTTGGCGCCCAGGCGGGAACCGAATAAAGGCCCCAGTGGATGAAGATTCCGAATTTTGCATCTTCGAACCAGCCCGGCACCGGACGTTTGTCGAGTGATTCCCAGTCGGGTGACCAGGTTTGTGAACAAATCCCCTGTGCAAACAAAAGGGAAATAACAAGCACTTTGATTCTCATCATATCTTATAAGAATTAAAACGACAATCAAAACCATGTCCGTAATCGTCCAATAAGAGGACCGGACCTTTAACTTACCTGATAAATCTATCTCAGTTCCTGGAAACGTAGTATTCCTTCGTTACGTTTCCTCTCATTCAGTATAGCTGTATACCTTAAACCGGCTTTTATCCGGTAGTCTTCCCATGCCTTCTGAGCCCACGACAGTGCTTCATCGAGCTTCCCGTTAATTTCGCTTATTATGGCCATATTAAAAGCTGCCCTGCCTGCGATCTTCCCAGATGGATTGTCCGTTTCAGCTAACCAAAGTTCACCCGCCTCATCCCATTTACCGTTCTGCGCCTTACGTTTAGCCTTTTTGAAGTTGTCAGTACCTTTTACAAAATAATCCCTGGTAACCGAAAGGTTCCATGGCAACAGCCTTATAGCGTAGGTATGACCTGCATTTAAGCTGGCCTCAGTCACCGCTTCCCTGCGTGATGCCAGAGCCAGGACTGTAGCAAGCGGATTTATTCCGCTTCTCAGGACAAGTTGTTCTGCAAAGCTGAACTCATCAACTATAGTCCTGGATGACGGATCGTATATCCTCCAGCCTGTATTTATAATTATCTCAACGGCTGTATTCAGTCCGGGTATATTCCCAACCGGTGTTTTCACGGATGTGGCGCTGCCCGAGTGACCGAGCCTTGTGTCGGTGTCGAAACGCTCGAGGGCAAAGAGGGCATCGGTCTGTGATTCGCGGCATATCATCTCAACAATATCCCAGCTGAGAGGCGGAGGCAAAAGGCCTACCCTTGAAGCCCTGAATTCGGTATCGTCGATTACCTTAACCTCACTGAACCTGTCATTACCGAGCAGCTCATCGCGAAGTCCGGCAATACTCTGCTGAGCCCCGTTACTGTCGAGATCGGCTGATTCGAGTGTGAGGGCCTTGTCTATGATATCAAAGATCTTTGTTTCGTCAGTAGGAATACTCCGGTTTATGATCCCTGCCTTTTTTATCTCCGGGGCTATGGTTACGGGAGCTGGCTGAACGACGTTTATAAAAAGCTGGTTTGTCTTGCATGAGAACAGCGCCGGAACCAGCAGCAGAAGAGTTATGTACCTGGTCATTGACATTTCAGTAGTATATATTATGCTAATATCCGGATTTTTTTGCCAGAAACGTAAAGAAACATCATGACAGGGTTAATTTTTGCACCATGCACCCCTGAATATTACTCCCCGACCTCGTCCTTTGCTTTCCGGAGAGGCCTGTCATCTACCGGGTCCTGTCAGATATATTCAAGCCTTATATTCCTTATTGCTGCAGTGGTTCTCCATGAAGCAATGCCGAAGGGACGTGAGAGTCCAACTTCAGGCCTGACAGAAAGTTCCTTACCGGCAGTCTCAAGGTTCACAACCTGTTCGTCATCGATCCAGGCTTCTATCCTCCCGGAAGTGACCTTTGTCCTTATGGTATACCACCTGTCGGTCTCAAAGGATCTGAGCAGGGTTGTCTCGTTCTCCGAGGCATCCTTTCTGTCGATGCTGCTTATTCCAACAGTGTTTCCTGCCCATCCTCCGACTATTAGCGAGCAGAAGCTGTCGTCAACAGGGAAAGTCATTCCGCAGAAGAAATCAATGCCTGACACTCTTTTGGCTTCGAGGCTGACCTCGTAGTTCATCACAGGGAAATATCCCTTCCAGGTGACACCGGTACAGCCGTCGCCCATGCCCAGCATTATATTACCTCCCGAGACTGAAACGGGTCCCTGGGGACCGAAGTTTGTTATCTCCCATCCTTCGAGTGTCTGTCCGTCGAAAAGAAGGCTTGTATCCTTTGTTGCCTGACTTACTTTATTTTCAGCAGGTACGATGTCGGAAGCCACTGCGTTTCCCGACCTGGTCTGACCGCATGAAACAAGCAGGGTAAGGCCGGTTAACAATACCGGAGTTACGATTCTTACCATTCTGCCGGCCATTCTGAAAGGTTTTTGTAGAACATAATATCCTTGTAGTGGGGCTTTGTTTTTTCTTCGATAGCAAGCATCTGATCGGCTGAAAGGGGTTTGAAGTTTTCGGCGATCGCTATGTTCTCCTCAAGCTGGGCAACGGTATCGAGACCAATAATGATTGTACTTACAGGCAGGCTCATAACATATTCCATTGCCTCTTTAATAGAAACAATACCTCCGTGTGCGAAAATCCTGTCTCTTGCAGGGATCTTCATTCCCACGATACCCATCTTCTTTGAGACTGCCGTTGGCAGGAATTTCTCAATAAAGGGATCGTGATGTTTGTCTGCAGGGTTAAGGGCTACCAGTACATTGTCGAAGGGATATCTTTCGGCAAGGGCTTTAAGGACATCGGGACCCTCGTGTCCGGTGAATCCTGCAAAACGAACCATCTTTTCCTCTTTGGCTTTTTCCATAGCCTTAACCACTCCATCGGCGGCGAAAAACCTGTCGAGGTTCTCCAGCTCTGCGGATCTTACATTATGTATCTGCCACAGATCGAGGTGGTCGGTCTGAAGGTTTTTAAGAGTTCTTTCCAGGAGTCTCATTGAACCGTCGTAAGTTCTGTCGTGGGTCTTTGAAGCCAGAAAGACCTCATTCCTGCGGGTCTTCATAACCTGGCCGATGTTCCTTTCGCTGGTACCCATGGCATATTCGCGTGTGATGGTCTCGTTGGAACGTCCATAGGCGGCAGCCGTATCGATATAGTTAATACCAAGGTCGATAGCCCTGTTTACAAGTTCCACTGCAAGCTCTTCCTTGCCGGGAGTCTCGATGGTGGCCTGGCCTCCAAGGCTGTAAATACCGACCATGTAACCGGTGTTTCCAAGCGGTCGAAGCGGCATCCTTCCTTTTCTATTCTGTACCGGAGCTTCTCCGGCCATCATATCCAGATATGGATAGAATCCTGCAGCTGCAGTGGCAGCAAGGAGTTTCTGCAGAAACTCGCGTCGTGAATTAACAGGTCTGTTTTTCATTTCCAGCGGGTTTTATATTTATAATTCAATTTATAATTCAATTTACATTATTTAACTGACATTAAAGCTGTTGAATTTACAGGAAGGCATGTGCGGACCTGCTTCTTATTCTCTTTTCCTTAAATTTAAGTAATTTCTTTAAATAAAGATTTACTTAATCGTAAATAACAGCAAAAAGCCTCTGTTGTTCATAGTATATGCACTCAGCCTTAACATTATAATTGTTAAAAAGGAAATTTTAAGTTAAATTTGGTTTGAAAAACCTGTGCCATGCAGTATTCGTGGTTACTTGAATATAAGATCAAGATCAACCGGTCGGGTCTCTGCTGATCTGCAAGCATCTTCTGCCGGCCGTATTTTTCCCGGAAGCCGTCCCGGCGGCTATGCCGGGTCCTGTTATCTTATAAGGCCACAATTACCCGGGTAGTATTTTCAATCCAATAAAAAATGTCACTATGGAAAAGCTTATTATAAAAGGCTCCGGTCTTACATGCAACGATGTAGTCAATGTTGCAAGGCACGGCCAGGAGGTAGAGTTACATCCCGATGCATGCAGCAGGATAGTGGAATGCAGGGAGATGCTTGAAAGAAAGATAAACGCGCACGAGATAATGTACGGAGTTAACACCGGTATTGGCGAGTTTTCGGAGGTTGTTCTTAACGATGACCAGATAAAGGATTTTCAGAGATACCTTGTGTACAACCATGCAGCAGGAATTGGAGACCCTGCTTCCGTTGAGATAGTAAGGGCAGCTATGTTGGGAAGGATTAACGTCCATGCCCACGGCAATTCGGGCAACAGGCTGATAATAACAGAAACCCTTGTTGAGATGCTTAACAGGGGAGTTACACCCTTTGTATGTCAGAAAGGTTCGGTGGGGGCATCGGGCGATCTGGCACCTATGTCGCAGATAGCCCTTCTTTTGCTTGGGGAGGGAAAGGCCTGGTTCAAAGGGGAGCTTCTCGACGGAGCCGAAGCCATGCGAAGGGCTGGCATTGAGGTTCCCGGACTCCAGGCACGTGATGGGCTGGCAGTTATCAATGGCTCAAACATGCTTACTGCAATGAGCGCCATATGGCTGGTCGACGCCAACAACTGGCTTAAGCAGGCTGAGATTGCCGCATCGATGTCGCTCGAGGCACTTAAGGCCAATATGAAGCCCTACACCCCGCTCCTTCATGAGGTGAGAGGCTTCAGGGGGGCTGTAAGAAGTGCTGCGGCTATAAACAAATGCATTGCCGGAGGCGACATAATTGAAGGCAGGGTAAAGTCGAAAGTACAGGATGCCTATTCGATGCGCTCAACACCTCAGGTCATCGGGGCAGCTCACGACATGCTGGCCTATGCCAGGTCGCAGGTTGAAATTGAACTTAATGGTGTAGGCGACAATCCTGTGTTCTTTCCCGACAGGAACATCCAGCTCACCGGCGCCAACTTCCAGGGGACTCCCGTATGTGTCCCCATGGATATGGCCGGGGCCTGTATCACCATGGTAAGTGTTATGTCTGAAAGAAGGATGAACAGGCTCAACAACCAGGCCTTGAGCGCCGGGCTCCCCGACTTTCTGACAAAAGGAGCAGGAATGTTCTCGGGTATGATGTTAAGCCAGTATACAGCCGACACCCTTATAGTGGAACAAAGGATACTATCGGTCCCGGCATCAATACAGTCAATACCGGCTGCGGCAGACCAGGAGGACTTTGTATCTATGGGGATGAACACGGCAATAAAGAACAATCAGATCCTCGACTGTGCCTATGGCATACTGGGAATTGAGTTTATGGCGGCCGCACAGGCTCTTGATTTCAGAAAAGAAGAATACAGCTTCGGAAAAGGAGTCACTGCTGCAAAGGAGGTAATAAGAAGACATGTAAGCTTCCTCGATATTGACCGGCCATTGTATCCCGATCATACAACGATGAAAGAACTTGTAATGTCGTGTGAGATTCTCAGTGAGGTTGAAAGGGTAACAGGCAGCCTTGAATAAAATTCAGCTTATATTTGTAAACTAAACCCGACGAATATGAAAAAAAGAACCCTGCTATTAATTACCATTACGACCGCTGCTATGGTGTGGTCGTGTACATCACAACAGGAAAAAACAGAAGACAGGATGAGAGAATTCATCTCAGAGTATGAGGCAAAGGTTGTTCCGCTTTACAGGGAAGCCGGACTGGCAAGCTGGAACGCGGAGATTTCAGGAACAGATGA
>JAVEZD010000018.1:17858-28684 GCA_034003165.1 Bacteroidales bacterium
TGAGAAGCCAGGTAAGAACCAGCATGCTTTCTGTACCGACATCGACCGTTCAGGTGATGTACGTACGCTTAACAACATAAAGCCTGACCACAACTGGACCAACACCATACTCCATGAGCTGGGACATGGTGTCTACTCGTACTACAATGATATGGACCTGCCCTTCACACTGAGAGATGCAGCTCATACCTTTACTACCGAGGCAGTGGCTAACCTCTTCGGTTTCCTGGCCAGCGACCCGGTATGGATGAAGGATATGGGCATCATCGATGAGGAGGAAAGCCGAAAGATAGCTGACGACAGCCGGAAATCGCTCAGGCTTGAGATGCTTGTCTTCAGCCGCTGGGCCCAGGTGATGTACCGTTTTGAAAAATCTATGTATGAGAATCCTGATCAGGACCTTAACAAACTATGGTGGGATACGGTTGAGAAATACCAGATGATGGCTCGTCCCGAAGGCAGGGATATGCCCGACTGGGCCACAAAGATCCATGTTGCCCTCTATCCCTGCTATTATCATAATTACCTGCTTGGTTACCTGCTGTCGTCACAGTGGCTGGCTTATGTCCAGACCAATATTGCAGGCGGGGAATCGTTTGCCGGTAATAAAGCCATAGGAGATTATTTCAGGGAGAAGGTCTTCCTGCCGGGTGCCAGGTACTACTGGAATGAAATGATAGAGAGGTCAACCGGGGAAAAGCTGACAGCAAAATACTATGCTGCACAGTTTGTTAACTGAAAACAGGCAGGTCGTGACCAAAAAGGCACGGGCCGTTTTAATACATAATAACACTACTCAGATGAAGAAAACTATTTTTCTCCTGTTGCTGGCATTAAGCTCATGCGTTGCCCCTGTGAAAAAGCAGGCCGGTACCAATGAAGCTGCTTTTATAACCAATGAGGCAGCCATTGCTGCGATCGACACCATTCGGATGGCTTACCCTTCGGCTGACCTTGTAGTTGCTGAAAAGGGTATCAGACATGCGGCATCACTCTGGAGGGCTGAGGATGGTTCTCCCGATGAATTCATTCAGTTTGTTAAAGAGAACTACATAGCCGATCCTGTAAAACGCAGGGAGGTCTTCAGCAAGGCCAGCGGGTATTTTGAATCAATGGCCGGCAACTTCAACGAGATCACCCTGGATCTCAGGAGGGTCCTTGATCTCTCAACAGGGGAGATTGACCTCACCGACAGGATGTTCGGCAACTATGCCGTCGACTCACATATACAGGAGGACTTCTACAACAACAAGATAGCTTTTGCCATTGCACTTAACTTTCCATACTACACCCTTGCCGAAAAAGAAGAACTGGGAAAGGGGTGGTCGCGTGAGGAATGGGCCATGGCAAGGATGGGCGATATGTTTGTTACAAGGGTACCTGCTCAGCTGACCCAGGCCCTTGTTGAAGCCACAGGCAATGCTGAGATGTATATTGCTGAATACAATATCCACATGGGAAAACTCAGGACCGAAGACGGACGTCAGATCTTCCCCGACGGAATGATTCTCCTCTCCCACTGGAACCTGAGGGATGAGCTGAAGGCCGACTATGCCGATGATGAAAACGGTGCTGAGAAGCAGGAGATGATATACAAGGTGATGGAAAGGATAATAAGGCAGGAGATACCCGCTGATGTCATCAACGACGGCAGCTATGAATGGTACCCGTTCTCAAACAAGGTTGTTAAAGAAGGCTCTGAAGTTGAAGCTGAAGAGGAAGGAGAACTCAGGTATTCACATGTTATAAATATCTTCAGGGCCCAGAAGGATATAGATCCTTACTGCCCTGAGATGAATACTGCTATTCTGCGTAAGTTCTCGTCTGAGATGGAGATCTCGCAGGAAGAGGTGGAGGCTTTGTTCGACTCCTATCTCAGATCACCTCTGCTTGCTGAGCTTGGAACACTAATAAGCCAGAGACTGGGAAGGGAACTGAAGCCTTATGATATATGGTACGACGGATTCAAGGCAAGAAGCACAATTTCGGAGGACCTGCTTACTTCAAAAACCTCAGCCCTGTATCGTGACCCGGAAGCTTTCAGGGAAGGTATGCCTGCTATACTCACGAAACTGGGCTGGTCGGCTGACAGGGCCGCTTACCTTGCCGGTAAGATAGTTGTCGATCCTGCCAGGGGATCGGGCCATGCGTGGGGAGCAGCCATGAAGGGTTCTGTTTCGCATCTCAGGACGAGGATACCTGAGACAGGCATGGACTACAAGGGATACAACATTGCGGTACACGAGTTCGGCCATAATGTTGAGCAGACTATCTCCCTCTATGATGTCGATCATTACATGCTGTCCGGAGTTCCCAATACTGCCTTTACCGAAGCCCTGGCCTTTATCTTCCAGAGCCGCGACCTGTTTCTTCTTGGCATTAATGATGACAATCCTGAAGCTGAGAAAATGCAGAACCTCGACCAGGCATGGTCGCTTATGGAGATCATGGGAGTCGGCATGACCGAGATGAAAGTATGGAAATGGCTGTATGAAAATCCTGAAGCCACTCCCGGCATGCTGAAGGAGAAGACCATTGAGACAGCAACAGAGGTCTGGAACACCTACTTCGCTCCTGTCTTTAAGGTAAGCGACTCACCCATTCTTGCCATCTACTCGCACAGCATAGAAGTACCGCTTTACCTTCCCAACTATGCTTACGGACAGATCATTGAGTACCAGATTGAAGAATATCTGGAGGGAAAGGATTTTTCGGATGAGGTTGACAGGATTTTCAGACAGGGCATGCTTACACCACAACACTGGATGACCGGAGCTGTTGGCAGCAAGGTATCGGCAGAACCCATACTCCGTTCCCTGGAACAGGCTTTGAAACATTAAACCACACTATATGAAGATAAAAATAAAAGATCATCCCACCTTTGTCAAAGAGTGGGACAAGGACAAGACTGAAGAGAAGACAAAGAAGATCCTTAAGAAGATCGGGAAGCTTCAGCATAAGATGTATGCCCAGAATAAGTTCAGTCTGCTTGTTGTTCTTCAGGGCACGGATGCATCAGGAAAAGACGGGCTCACAAAAGGCCTTCTTAAATACTGCAATCCGGTCGGAATAAAAATATACAGTTTCCGTAAGCCCACCGAGCTTGAATATGCCCATGATTTTCTGTGGAGGGTTCACCAGGCCGTTCCCCGGAAAGGTGATTTCCAGGTCTTCATACGTTCTCACTATGAAGACATCCTTGTTCCTTCTGTTGAAAAATTCATTCCTGAGGAAGTCATTGAAGAACGCTATGGCATGATAAACAACTTCGAGAAGCTTCTTGAGCAAAACAATACTGTTGTACTCAAATTCTTTATGAATGTCTCGAAGGAGACCCAGGAAGAGAGGCTGAGGGAACGTATTGAACTTGAGGAGAAATACTGGAAGCACAAGGATGGCGACTGGGACACACGGGAGAAATTTGACCAATACATGGCTGTCTATGAAGATATACTTAACCGGTGTAATGACATACCATGGCATGTAGTGCCTTCAGACAAGAACTGGCAGAAACTATATTTTACAGCCGGGATCATTCTTAAGACGCTTGAGAAGCTTGATCTTCAGTGGCCCGCTCTTGTTTCGGAAAAGTTCAGCCCATCAGGAAAGAAGAAGTAGAATAATTATCACGGCACCCTGAATGCAGACGGAATCAGAAACGGCCGTACCCACCTTTTAAGGGTGATGCGGCCGTTATTCTTTACAGCCGAGAGAAGAGAATCTCATAAAGATCATCTTCAGACAGGGCTACGGGGTTGTTCTTGATGTCTGTCTGACTGCAGATGACACGCAGGTCATCTTCCCTGATTCCATATTTCCCGAGAGTCTGCATCCCAAGCTCAAGCGAAAGGGTGTGAAGATGATCGGCAAAGCCGTCGATATACCAATCGCTGCTTCTTCCCTTTTCACCGAGGAATAGTTCACCAAGTAATGCATATTTAGCAAGAGCCGGATTAGCGGTGTCTTTTTTTCTCAGTTCCCTTATATTAACCTCGTTTGCTTTTGCCATAAGTGTACCGCAGACTACCCCGTGAGGGATCTCAAACATACCACCCATTGTTCCGGCAAAGCCATGGACAGCTCCCAGTCCTGCATTGGCCAGGCAGATGCCCGAGGTAAGTGCGGCAAATGACATGTCCGATCGGTTTTCTTCATCTCTGCCATTATGGAAACAGGCGGCCAGGGAACGGCTCACTGCCCTGAGTCCCTCGATGGCAAGGGCATCGGTATAAGGCATTGCCTTAACCGAGAGATAAGCTTCGGTAAGCTGGGTAAAGGCATCCATCCCCGCCGCGGCTGTCACGTCAGGCGGAGTATCAAGGGTAAGAAGAGGGTCGACAAGGGCTATGTCGGGGACGAAGTTATCGTGCCTGAGTGATTTTTTGAAACCGTTGGCACCTGTTTCGGAGATCACGGCATTCTTAGTGGCCTCGCTTCCTGTACCCGAGGTAGTCGGGACGGCTATAAAGGGAACCTTTGTTCCCGGGTGTTCTCCGGTGCCCACACCTTCAAGGAAGTTCTTCACTGATTCTGTCATGTTAAGCATGGCTGAAATGGCCTTGCCTGAATCAAGTGCACTGCCTCCTCCTATAGCCACTACGACATCCGGCCTTATGCCGGCACATACCCTTACCGCATCATCGACAACAGCCGGGGAAGGTTCTCCGGCTACCTTTATTATCCTGTAAGTGATATTCATTCCGTCCAATGTGTCGAGAAAACGGCTGGCCCGTTCAGTAGTAATAAAGGAACTGCTGCCCGTAACCAGGCAGACCGAGGTACCATATTTTCCGATTAGAGACGGAAGCATACCGAGCTTATCGTTACCGAAAACTATAAGCGGAAGACGCGAAAAGCCGAAAGACGCTGTCATCATTGTCCGTATGAAGGTTCAATGACATTGTACCTCATTCCGGTCCTGGGAGATGCCATCATCTCACCGACTGCATCCCTCCACCTGAGGTACTGGGGAGTATTTTTATGGGCGGCAGCGGCAGCTTCATCAACATAAGCTTCGTAAAAAAGAAAACGGCAGGGATCGTCCTGTTGCTGCGAGAAGTCAAAACGGAAATTTCCCTCTTCCTTTGACGATTCGCGGCTGTTCATAACCGACGCTTCAATGAATTTATCTATAAACTCAGGTTTTACATGTACGTAGATACAGGTTACTATCATGGCTTTTTCAGGTAAAGGTAGTTAAGAGGCAGCAAACACGCAAACCGGTGAACAATGACATTTTCAGTATGCCGGGAACATATAGGAATATCAGGTTATTTACTGTATGACTGCAATTTCATCCTTTCTTCATCTTTATTGTTTATTTTTGACTTTCAGAAACTACCGGGAAGAACCTGCGGATAACAGGAACTTTAATCCGGCGAATAAAGTTAAACACTTAAGATTAAGATATCATGAAGACAGGGATAGCAACCACACTTATTTTCACTCTCTTCCTTCTGGGAGGAGAGGCTCTGTCAGGACAGGGAGTTGCCAACCAGGTACGGGACACCCTCAGGGTACAGGCTTCACAAAATGACCAGGAAACCCAGGGAGAAAATGAAAATCAGGTTCAGGAAAGAGTCAGGAATCAGAATCAGGGAGAGGATCAGGGTCAGGCCCAAACGCAGAATCAGAATCAGAGTCAGGCCCGGCCCGGAAACAGTAACGGTAATGCGGCCAAAGCACAGGGTAACAGCAACGCCGGAGCTGCTGAGGTTAAAAAGATAAAAGGCGGACGTCCCGATATGTCAAAAGCCAGTGGAGCCAGGCCTCCTTCGATAGTAAGGCCCTCGGGCTCAGGAGTACCAAAAGGCATAGGCAAACCTGCTGGAGTAGGCAACCGCGGCGGAAGATAATCCTTATCCTGATAATTAAATGAAAAATTCCATCCTTACCGGCTTTGTCCTGTCCATGCTGCTTATGATACCCTCCATGGCATCTGCTTCGGTATCATCAAATCAGCAGGACATTGCAACAGCAGCTGATACTGCAGACACCTCAGGAAGTCATTCCCTATTTGCAGGAACGGGCCTGGGAAGTAATATGACCTATCTTGGATCAACCATCTCAGGAGAGAATCCTTACGGCTACGCCTCGCTTACATATGGATTCAAAAACGAGTTATACCTGTCACTCACGGGTGTGCATCTTACAGAATTCAATCCTTTTGTGGCCTTTTACACAGCCTCGCTAAACTATTCACACGTGTTCAACTCATGGTTCGACATTAGTGCCGGAATTCACAGGTATAATGTGGCATCTGCCCTGGCCGACACACTCTTCGGCAGCTTTACCTACGCTGATCTGACACTGGGCTTTGACTGGAAGATACTTTATACCAAAATATCAGCGGGAGGACTCATTTCCGATCAGACAACAGCATATTTTCAAATCAGGAACTCAAGGTATTTTGAAACACCACAGTTCTCTCGTGACAGGTTCTCTTTTTCTTTTGATCCTTATGCCAATGTGCTTTTTGGCACCCTGACAACCATGGAAACAACGCAGGGGACAGGAGTTCCCGTTACCCGGCCTTTCAGGCGCTGGAATACTGACGGACTATCGGGAGGCTCAACCACTTATTCTCAGAAGCTGGGAATTATGGAGTTGGATCTGGGACTTCCCGTGGCTTTCAATACAAACAGGATGACTATTGAAGCCGAAGCCGGCTACATTATACCCTTCAACTATGAGTCCGGCTACCAGATACCCAAAGGATTCGTTTTTCTCATAAGCGCATTCTTCAGGATTTTTTAATTTAGCACTTATGAATGTACTTATTGTTGAAGACGAAAAAAGTCTTGCAAAAGAAATCGCATCATTCCTGACCAGGGAGAATTTTATCTGCGACATGGCCTTTACAGGATTGGATGCATCTGAAAAGATAGCTGTTAATCTTTATGACTTTGTTCTTCTTGATCTCGGTCTTCCCGATTATAACGGACTTGATCTGATAAAGGAGGCCAGGGAACTGAAAAGCGAAGCTTCATTTATCATAATAACGGCCAGGGGTGCTGTTGAAGACAAGGTTAAAGGCCTCGACCTTGGCGCCGACGACTACCTTGCAAAACCATTTGCCCTGGTCGAACTCCTTTCGAGGATCAATGCCGTTGCCCGCAGGAAATTCAGCATAGTAAGCCAGGATATCATCCTGGGTGAATTCACCATGCTGGTCCAGTCAAGGAACCTTTTCTGCAACGGCAATGAAGTTGATCTTACAAAAAAAGAGTTTGACCTGCTGCAGTACCTGGTTCTTAACAAGGACAAAGTACTCACACGTATGCAGCTCTATGAACATATCTGGGGCAACATGCTTGACGACCAGTACGACAGTAATTTTATTGATGTCCATATAAAGAATCTCCGCAAAAAGCTTAATGCCCATGCGCCCACGCCATGGCTTGAGACTGTAAGGGGAGTCGGTTACAGGATAAGTATTGACAAGCCGGATCGCAAAGAAACCTGATGGTCAGACTCAAAAACAAACTGGCAATCTTCAACCTCGTTTCCAAGCTGGTATTCACCGGCCTGTTCCTGTTAGTTATGCCATGGGCAGCTGAAAGGATAAACCTCAGACAGATAGATAATGATCTTATAAATAAAAGGGAATCCTTTATTGATATAATCTCGGAAGTAGGTATAGAACCATTTATTTCGTCAGATGACGCAGATGCTTTCGGAAGCTATAACATCCTTAAAGATGAATTTCTGAGTCTCGAAAGGGTTGATCTCCCCAATGACCTCAACCAGATTGAGGTTGCTGCAAGGATCATTGAAGATGAAGAGATAACTTACAGGGTTCTGAACTATACTTTCAGGGCCGATGGGCAGATGTACCTGCTTGAGATAGGGAAAAGCCTGGAAAGTATTAACCAGGCACGCAGGAACATATCTGTAATAATTTATCTTCTTATGGGCGTCATCATCCTTATCACCTTCCTTACAGATATCAACTACAACCGCTTTCTGCTCCGACCGCTCGACAGGATAACAGCCAAGCTGAAGGGAATATCCAGTCCCTCTCTCTTTGACAGCCGTCCGGTCAGGACCACTACTCAGGACTTCCAGGAGCTCGACAAAGCCCTTTGTGAACTGATGGCCAATATTGATGAGCTCTTCAGGAAAGAGAAAGAGATCACAGCCAACATATCCCACGAGCTGATGACTCCAGTTTCTGTCATGAGGAGCAAACTGGAGAACCTGCTTCTTAAAGGAGACGCCGACAATACCGTAGCTGAAAGCATAGAAGACTCATTGAAAACTCTTTACAGGCTACAGGGTCTGGTAAACTCCCTTCTGATGATAGCCAGGATAGAAAGCCGGCAGTACCTAAAGGAGGATAACATTGTGCTTGATGAGCTTCTTAGTGAGATAGTTACCGAAACCCAGCCTGTTGCAAACGATAAGGGAGTTAATATTAAGGAAGAGCCGGGAGATAAATTTGAATTCAAAAAGGTAAACAGAAACCTGCTGTTTTCAATGTTCTATAACGTCGTCAACAATGCTGTAAAAAATACACCCGGCGGAGGAACGGTAGTGATAAAACACAAATCAGAGGGCAGCAGCCATATCGTTGTGATCTCGGACAACGGGACAGGCATGACAGAAGAACAGCTGGGCTACCTGTTTGAAAGATTCAGATCGTTAAAACAACCAGGCAACAACGGGACCGGCATCGGGCTTGCAATAACAAAGATCATAGCCGATTTTCACAACATAAGCATCTCTGCAGAATCAAAATCAGGAAAAGGAACAACATTTTCTTTCACAATTCCTGAAAATTCATGAAATCTTCATTTTGACGACCATATCTTCGGTCACAGATTGCCTGTCCTGAACAACTGATAACAAGCAGGGAGGAGACTGCAAGTATAAACTTCAGTCAAACAAACACTTAAAAAAACAGGATTATTGACAATTAAAATAAACTGATATGAAGAAGTTACTTTTATTACTACTTGTAATCGCCTCTGCAGGCTTTTTTGCATGTAACAAGACAACGGACGACCAGACCGGCAGGCTGGTGGTGAAGATAACGGATGCTCCGTTTCCTGTTGAGGATATTGAGTATGCCAATGTCACAATTAATAAGGTTGAACTCCGTAAAGTATGTGACGGAATATGCGACGGGACAGGTGAAGGACCGGGTGAGGGAATTTGCGACGGGACAGGTGAAGGACCAGGTGAGGGAATTTGCGATGCTTATCCCTTTGTTGTTGTTTCCGAAGAGCCTGTGACTGTCAACCTGCTCGATCTGAGGAACGGTGTGACTGAGTTACTTGCCGATATTGATCTGCCCCAGGGAAGTTATGACCTGGTAAGGCTTTATATTGAAGAAGCCAGTCTGAAAGTGATAGACGGTGAGGAGCACATCGTTAAGGTTCCCAGTGGGGACAAGACAGGTATAAAGATTTTCATCCAACCTTCGCTCCTTATTGAAGGAGGTGTTACCTCAGAATTACTTCTCGATTTTGACCTTTCAAGATCATTTATTCTCAGAGGTAACCCCAATAGTCCAGCCGGAATCAACGGATTCATCTTCAAACCTGTTATCAGAACCGCCAATATGTCGGTTGCAGGCAGGATTGAAGGAAGCGTTTCGGATACCGCTGAAGCTCTTATTGAGAATGCTGAAGTATGGATCACACAGGATACAGTGGTTGCAACTGCCTTTACCGGAGAAGATGGGAAATATGCCTTCATAGGTGTACCTGCCGGACTTTACTCAGTATATGCAACTGGTGAAAATTATGATACCATCTCTTATGATGATGTAAGAGTGGTAGAAGGGAACCGGACCATTCAGGATTTTATCCTGACCGGTAATTGATGCTCATAGAGTTGGTAGAAGGAGAGGGCCTGGACGAGGCCCTCTTTTTTTTGTCCCTGATAGTTCCGGGTATTCAGAGGTATTTCATATAATCGTTGACCATGAGACGGACAGGAGGAACATCCTCTTCGATGGCAGGGAAACGGCCCGTCTGCTCCAGAAATCTGTTATCGCGGGCATCATCGTTGACAAGGCTTACTTCACCTATAAGAACCTTGCCTGTTCCTTTCCTCCCGTAAAAGCGGTGGTAGACACCCGATTTCAGACAAATACTCTGTCCGGGCTTAAGTATAAGCGATTCCCCGGCTTTAACTACAGTTGAGATCCCATCGACACTAACAGTCACGGGATCTGAAGCCAACCCTTCGCCGGAGGTCGAATTCCACAGTTCCATGACAAGGTCTCCTCCTCCCCTGTTTATTATATCTTCTGTCTTATGCCAGTGAAAATGCAAAGGCGTCTCCTGCTCTTCACCCGAAATCATTATCTTTTCACAATACAGCTTATCCATTTTTGCCGGGTTGCCATTCCTTATTGTGAAGAGAGTGAGTCCTGTAGTGGCAAAGTCTCCTCTTCCGAAATCCGTTATATCCCAGCCCAGTCCGTTTTCAACTATTTCCCTGCATGTCTCAGACTTCCCTTTCCAGTCGGAGGGTGACCACGATGCCCATACAGGCAGCATAAAACGGTTGCCTGTGAAAAAATCTGATGCTTCACTTATTATTTGGTTGATATCACTTCTTTTCATCCGGTAAATAGTTTTCAGTTAATCCGTTAACATAATATCAAATACAGAGAACAATTTAGTTTTTCTTTCCTCAAAACACAATACAAGGCTTTAAAAATACCGGGGTTTTTCATAAAAAAATAAACCCCCCGGTGCATGATTTTTGCGAACCGGGGGGTGAGAGCCCCTAACATAACTCCATATACCGAAAAGTGTTTCAAATCTATTAAATAATTATTTATCAAAATGTTAAAAAATCTTAAGAGTGCT
>JAVEZD010000019.1:0-28204 GCA_034003165.1 Bacteroidales bacterium
ACAAAGGTAATACCGTCGGGGGATGCTTCGACAAAGATACCTCCCATAACAGGACGCAACTCATCATCAGCTGTTGCAAAGAGTGTCCTGCTAATGCCTGAAAGCAGCACGTCAGCATTTATTGAAAACGATGATTTCTTATCCTTTTTTATTGCAGGCAGTGCCGGAAAGTCAACCCCATTCTGTCCCATAACACTGAATTTCCCGTTTTCCGAGTTAATTACCACCGCCATGGTATCAAGATTAAGGTCAAAGGCAAGCGGCTGGGCAGAAAACTCTTTAAGAGTATCCAGAAGTATCCTTGCAGGAAGGGCAATGATGCCCTCACCTTCAGCATTCTCAAGCTTCATCCTGGTTATCAGAGTCGATTCAAGATCAGAAGCAGTTATCTCAAGATCATTCCCCGAGAGGTTTAAAAGGAAATTATCAAGGATCGGAAGAGTGTTCTTTGAGCTTATTACCCTGCTGATGGCCTGCAAATGACCAAGAAGTTCGGTACTGGATACAACAAATTTCATCTTATTATAATATTTAGGTTAACCACTTGTCTATGCAATATACTAAAAAATTTACGATCAGTACATTACAGCATTTTCATGTTCAATTTCTTATTTATCAATATTACAAAAAAAATCAATTATCCTCAAAATATTTTAATCGCTCAGGAAATCCGACCGTTTCCTTAGCAATGGGTCAATATCAAAATATCTTACTATAAACAGGTTGTCGCCTTTCTGACTCTTCCCCCATAAGCGGTCTGTGTCAAGGGCCGGGACCGGCCCTGTACCGGTATATCTGCGCCATAACTTAAGCGTAACAGGGTCACCATTAACAGGTGTAAGGGTAATCTCATATGCCGGGTCGGAGGATTCAATCTCCGACTTTTCACGTTCAGTGATATCAAAGGCCCAGTTTTCAAAAGGAACCCTTATGAAATATGTGATATACCTTCTAATCTTTTCCTTATCAGCTTCTTCTATGTCTTTCCCATTTACTGAGAGTATAAAATCATCCCCCTTACGTAAAAGCATGAATGAAGAAGAGGTATCGGACCGGTTGACAAACCCGACTGATTTTACTGATGAAGGAAGGCTGTTGAATATTACGAAGTTCTGCCAGTAGAGAGGATTAGTGTTAAAGGCGACTGAGATATCACCATCATAACCCGGAACATATACAATGAAAGGCAAGGATCGTTCATTTTTCTTCATAATGTTCCCGTATACATTAGATTGTGTTTTGTATACCATAAATGATCTGAGCAGCCTCCTGTTGTTATAAACTGACACTTTAACGGCTTCTATGCCCTTAAGGCTAATCTCGTCTCTGAACAGTTCAGGAGAGACAGGGGATTTAATACTTATCTCATTCAGTATCTTGATAATGAATAATATGCTGCCTTTCCTGGCTTCTTCGGCTCCATTAACCATCCATTCGCCACCATCATTTTTTTCAAGGGCAACACTGCCCCTCTCTGAACCAATAATAACATGTGTTATCTCTGATCCTTCAGGCACTGCAAAAACGGTTTCTGATCTGCCAAAGGGCCTGTGTTCCCTTGCAAGAAAGAGTAGCAGAACAAGTGCAGCAAGTCCCGTTATAATGCTTAGAATCATTTTTCTGCTCATACCCCTGATTTAGCATATTTTCGTTTCCTGAAGAAGGAATAAGCAAGTCCGTAAAGAATTACCACGACCACCGGACCGGCAACATTTATAACCTGCCACTTTGTTTTTTCCTGCCTTATCTTTGTCCTGTTAAGCAGGCGCATCTTCATTTCCCTTGACCTGAGTTCAAGAAGACCTTTGTCGTCGGCAAGATAGTTAAGGCAGTTTATGAGAAAGTCCCTGTTCCCGAACATCTGTCCCGTGTACCTGTCCTGCCCCAGCGGATAAGGTGCCTCAGAAGTTCCGCTTCGCATTATATCATTTCTGATTACATCCCCATCTGCAATAACTATCATCTTTGTCGGATCGCTTTCATTCCTTACCCTTATGTTACTTCCTCCGGCAAGATTGTCTGTAATACGGTTCCTGAATGCTGAAGGAAAGACACCTTCGAGAAGCACGGCTACCGGAAGTCTTCCTCCTGAAAAGGCCCTTTCATCGGGTGCAACGGCAGCCTCTTCAAGAGAGATCTCTGCAGGAGGAGAAATAAGTCTTGTAAGAGGAGATGTGGATAGCAGAACAGTCTTTTTTATCTGCGGATCAAGTCCAACAGTATCAAGATAATTGGCAAACTGAGCTCTTACTTTGTTAATATTCCTTGTTACGGGATGTGCTGAAGAGGGCTGGAGCAGGGGATACCAGGGCCAGGGTGAGGGAACGACCTGCCTGTTGCTTTCGCCTGTTACAATGGTAAGGGGTATCAGGCTGCAATCCAGGTCCTGTACCATAATGGGATTTAGCCTCACACCATACCTGAAAAGCTGGTCGTCGAGGTTCAATGGCCTGTATATTGAAGTACTGCGGCCCAGGGTAAGAGAATCGCTGTCGACATACACTTCCTCAAGAAGCCATAATACCTTGCCTCCGTTCATTATATACTGGTCGATGACAAACTTATCATTTTCTGTAAATTCCTTTTCGGGACCGGCAATAATTATGGCAGTATAATCATCGAGAATCCCTGGTTTTCCTCCTATTACACCCCTGTCGATAGTAAAGAAGCGGGCCAGGTTAAGAGTAAGGTCGCCGGTTTCGATCTCAGAATATTCATCATGACCTTCGATAAAGGCTATTTTGTATATAGTGTCGGCACTCAGAGTGGCAACGGTCTGTATCATCTCATATTCGAGACCTTCGATTGAATGCAGCAGGTTTTGTTCAGGTGAGACAGCCGGATTGTTACTCAGAAAATTAACAGGCACCTCAGTCCCGTTATAGTTAACAAGCATACCTGGGAAAATGATCTTCTGGCTTGAGCCTCCCTCTTCGTCGCCCGACTGGATATTAATGGGATTCAACCCTTTACCTATAAGTGACGTATACTGTGCTTCCCTCTGAGCTACATCTCCGGCAGCGGATGGATTTATAAACTCAAAGTCTATCCTCTTTCCCGACAGAATCCTGAATTCATCAAGCAGCTCCCTGACACTTCTTCTCAGCTTCTTAAATTCAACAGGCATATCGCCGTCGAGCCAGACCTGAATATAAATATCATTTTTCAGATCCGACAGTATCTCATGGCTCTGCTTTGAAAGAGTAAACCGTTTGTCTTCAGTAAGATCAAGCCTTATCCTCAGAAACGATGACAGCATAGCTAAAAGAATCACAGTTGCTACTATGGCTATAAATCCGACCAGGCTCTTTCTCTTTATATCTCCCTTAGTTTGCATCAGTTTAAAATTTTACTTTAATGCGCTGACAGCCACACATCCGGGGCTGTACAGGTTGTCCCGACTGATATGGGGAACCTGGATATCTGAAGATGAATTCCTTAAGTAGTATGTTGCACTTCATAACAGCATTCAGTTATCCATTTTCCATTTCCTTGAAAGCAGTACCAGTCTGGTAGCTTCATTCAATATTACAACCACCGCGGCAAAGTATACTACATCGTGTATGTCAATCACTCCCCTGCTCATAGATCTGTAATGCTCGTTTATCCCCAGCGCAATAACAAACTCATCAATACCCTTAAGTCCGGGCACATATGCCAGAAAGTCAAAACCGGTAAAAAGGAAAAAACAAAGTATGAGTGCATAAATGAATGCCACTACCTGGTTATCTGTGAATGATGAAGCAAAGATACCCGCTGAGGTATAGACGGCGGCAAGGAAGAAGAGGCCAATAAAAGCCCCCAGGGTCCCTCCCCTGTCAATATTTCCCGGTGTCTCTCCGAGGATAGAGACCGAAATATAGTAGATAAGGGCAGGCAAAAGGGCCATAAGCACCAGAAGCACCGAAGCCAGGTACTTGCCGTAGATGATCTCCCTCTCTGTCACCGGTCTTGAATAAAGCAGTTCAATAGTCCCGAGCCTCTTCTCCTCAGCTATCATCCTCATGGTAACTGCAGGGACAAGGAAAAGGAAGATCCATGGTGAGAGGTAAAACAGTGTATCAAGGCCGGCATGGTTACTGTCGGCCAGGTTCCATTCGCCGGGAAAGACCCACATAAAAAGAGAATTGGCAACCAGGAAGACTATCATGGCAATATAACCAGTCTGGCTGCTGAAGAATCCGTTTATTTCCTTTCTGAAAATTGCAAACATCTGTTGTCAGTTATTTTCTGCCTCGTACTTATTTCAAATAGTGTAATCTGATCTCATGTTATGTAAGCAGTTCAGCAAATATCACAAATAGTCGGGAGAAATGAAACCCAAAATCTCCTTCAGAATGAAACGGGATTTTTTGCATTTCCGATATCTGTTATTATGACATCGCTGAAATAAAAAGCTATTATTTTTCTGAAGTCGTTTCCGCGTGAAGCCATTACCATTGCTCCTTCCTGACATAGTCCGACCCCATGCCCGTAGCCTCTTCCCCTCAGCTCGACCGATCCGGCTCCGGCTGTCACTGAAAAGAAAGAAGATTTCAGTCCAAGATCATTCCTTATAACGCTGAACGGAAGCACAAAATTACCAACACGGTAGTTATCGGTCCTGGCAACCTGCGGAAAACTGAAGGCTGCCGGATTATCGTCGCTACCGTTATATCCGTTCTTCCTGAGGTAGCCGACCCATTCTCCGAAAGGGATACTCTTCTGCCAGACAGCGTTGGGCGATGAAGTGCACCAGGGATCCCTTACACTCCTCAGGTACGACTTACCTGTCAGCCATACTTCTCCGGAGCCGGAGGTTTCGCCCCCGCAGTTTGAATGGAACGATGGCATTATAAGGATGCTATCCTTATCAACTACTACCAGGCCCCTGGTTTCTTCGGCGGCCCTGACAATAACCTGATCACTGGTTATACCATGGAAAGCCTGGCAATGAACATCATCGCAAAGGTTGTAGTGGTCAATGATATGCCTGTTCAAATTACCGTACAGATAAGTACGGACGAGAACAGCCTGCGATTTGAAATATTCCGCATTTCTTCCGCTTCCTCCTTCGGCCTTAACAACCCCGGCAATATATTTCTCCTCATCACAGATGTTAATAAGCATAAGTGTTTCCATGTCGTGATAGCACAACAGGTCGTTGCTGTAAAGTCTTCTGACAGGGTTACTGCCATTTTTCCGGCAGGTGAATGTATCGTTGCCGGTAATTCCTTTAAGAAACACTGAATCACATGAAAACCCTTTGCCATCCCTGGTTTTCAGGGCCAGTCTGTTTTCATACCTTGAAATTATTACCGACTCTCCTTCAGAGAGAAATAAAGGCGGGCCATCAAATGAATCGAGTTCATACCTGCCCTGACTAACAGTTATAAATACTGAACCGGGATCGAGTCCGGCAAAAAGTCTTATCCTTACCTGGCCCGGGGAATCAAGTGAAAAGAAATGGAAAAAGACAAGAAAAAGGGCAGTCTGTCTTATCATAAACCATCATTTGATTTTTCCCGGAGTTCCCTTGCCATCTCAGCTGCCACGCGGGATGAAGCTCCTGCCGGCCCAAGTATTTCCTTAAGCTCCCTGTAACTATTCATCAGGGTCTCACGTGCCTCACTTCCGGGAAGTATCTTCTTCAGTTCCTTTACCAGGTTAGCCGTTGTAAGGTTGTGCTGGACAAGCTCCCTGACTGCTTCCCGCTGAAGGACAAGATTAACAAGTGATATGAACCGGACCTTTATAACCAGCCAGGCTATAAACATTGATATCCAGTCGGCTTTATAACATACTACCTGTGGAATCTCCATCAGTGCGGTCTCAAGGGTGGCCGTCCCTGAAGTGACGAGGGCCGCTGACGATATGCTTAACAGTTCATAGGTACGGTCTGTAACAATTCTTACCGGTTTATTGGCAATTAGCGACCTGTAAAGTGCTTCAGGAAGGTTTTTAACAGCGGCAATAACAAACTGATAGCCGGGGAAATGATCTGTGACGCTAATCATCACAGGCAGTATTTTCTCAACCTCATGCTTACGGCTTCCGCATAAAAGAGCAATAACGGGTCGCTCATCAAGATCCATTGACGCCATTGTTTCATTTAAAGGCGCAATGCTTGAAAGTTTTTTTTCCAGCTCATCAACCAGGGGATTGCCCAGATATTCCACGCTTATCCCATGTTTTGCATAAAAAGGGACTTCAAAGGGGAAGATGATAAACATCCGGTTAACGTATTTCTTAACCTTTTTGATTCTGTTCTCCTTCCAGGCCCATAATTTGGGAGATATGTAGTAAAAAACCCTGATCCCCCTACCGGAGGCAAATTCAGCAATCCGCAGGTTAAAACCCGGATAATCAATGAGTATAACCACATCGGGAGATGAATCCAGGATGTCTCTCCGGCATTTTTTTATGTTAGCAGCTATTTTGCCCAGGTTTTTTATTACAGATAAAAAGCCCATA
The DNA here is from genome assembly GCA_034003165.1 of Bacteroidales bacterium. Classification (GTDB taxonomy): domain Bacteria; phylum Bacteroidota; class Bacteroidia; order Bacteroidales; family VadinHA17; genus LD21. Next base: position 6,454 of record JAVEZD010000019.1, read on the forward strand.
AAGGCGGTATAGCGGTAATGCATCAACAGCCGCCCCCCTGCCTCTTCCATCAGATCACCGCCCCAGCAGTCGATCACTGCATCGGGATCCGAGGTCTTTATTCCTCTTATGAGATTTGACCCGTGAAGATCGCCCGACTGTTCTCCTGCAATAATAAAGTACCTCATCCAAGAAATTTTATAGCAAAGACAACAACAGCCCAGAATATTGTAATGCCAAGGACTCCACGGGTTGCCTTCAGCATATCGAAGCGGTTGAAAAGAAGGAATATTACAATATTCGGAAAGACAGCCAGCGACAGGATATGTGTCACAATACCGGCTTTGACGATCCTGCCGAAATACTCTGTCAGAGACTGTTCCCCTGACGAAAAAAGGTAGAAGGCAAGACCAATCAGTACCGGCAGGATGAACCCTGCCAGATATCCTGTTATCTGCCTGTCATATTTTTCAGTATTCATTTATTTTCAAGATGCCTGTTAAGTTCATTCATGTATTTGTATGCCGTCATATCGACAGTAACGGGAACTACAGATACATAATTATTGGCAAGGGCCCATTCATCAGTATCTTCAGAATCAGGTTCCTGGTTGCAGAAATATCCGGTCAGCCAATAATAAGTTTTTCCCATAGGATCCTTTCTCTTCTCAAATTCTTCTCTCCAGTTTCCCCTTGCCTGGCGACATACCTTTATACCTTTTATCTCGCCGTCGGCAGAAGCAGGTATGTTGACATTAAGACAGACACCACCGGGAAGAGATTTCCTGACAAGCATCTCCATAATGATCCGTATATATTTCCTGCAAATCGTGAAATCAGGATTCCTTGATATATCGTTCATTGAAAAGCCTGCAGAATCAATTCCATAAAGGCATCCTTCAAGGGCAGCAGCCATGGTACCTGAATAAAGCACGCTCACCGAGGCATTCGATCCGTGATTGATCCCCGAAACGACAACATCAGGTATGCGTTCAAGAAGCTGGTTGATGGCCAGCTTGACACTGTCTGTGGGTGTTCCGTTGCAGGCGTAGACCCTGTGTTTCTCATTTTCCTCAAGAAGCTTCACGCGCAGGGGAGTCTTCACTGTAAGAGCCTGAGACATACCCGACATGCTCTCGACGGTTGAGATAACAACAACTTTTCCAAACTCTTCCATCACCTCCATCAGAGTCCGGAGTCCTGACGCATAAAGGCCGTCATCATTGGTCACCAGAATAAGTCTGTCATCTTTTTCTAAAGTCATATGATATGTGTTTGTGTGCAAATATAGGCAATTACATGCATAGTAAAGCAGCAAATCAGGGCTCATCATTCTTAATTTCTGAGGTTATCAGAGGGGCCTCCGCCAGTAATTCGTTAATCTTATCAGAACAGAGTTATAGTGGCATGATGCATAAAAAAACCAGCCCTGCAATTCAGGTCTGAGTCGCTTCATTTATTAAACTTTGGCTACCTCCACCTGCTATCATCTTTTAAATTTCTTACTTTTGCAATCTTATAGATAAAATTATTCTGGAAATTACTTTAAAATGAAGATTTCGTACAACTGGCTGAAGGATTATCTGAATATAGAGATCGAGGCCGACGCCCTTGGAAGAATACTTACCGAAACGGGACTGGAGATAGAAGGTATTGAGGAATGGGAATCAGTAAAGGGAGGACTGCAGGGAGTGGTGATAGGTGAAGTTCTTACCTGTCAGAAGCATCCCGATGCAGACAAGCTGTCAGTGACTACGGTAAACACAGGAGGTCCGGTTCCACTTCAGATTGTATGCGGAGCACCGAATGTGGCAGCCGGACAGAAGGTTCCTGTAGCCACCATCGGCACAACAGTATTCAAGGGCGATGAGTCATTCGGAATCAAAAAGTCAAAGATAAGGGGAGTGATGTCTGAGGGCATGATATGTGCCGAAGATGAAATCGGACTTGGCACTTCACACGAGGGAATAATGGTACTTGACAGCAGTGCTGTAGCCGGAACCCCCGCAGCTGAGTATTTTAAAATTGAAAAAGATGTAATATTTGAGATAGGCCTCACTCCAAACAGAATCGACAGCGGATCCCATTTCGGAGTAGCCCGCGACCTGGCAGCCTACCTGAATATCAATACCGGATCCGACCTTAAGGCAGTCCTGCCGGCCGTCGATGATTTCAAGCCCGACGACCATGATAATGAGATTGAGATAGTTGTCGAAAACACCACTGCCTGCCCCAGGTATACCGGACTAACAATAAGTGACGTGACTATCGGGGAATCGCCCGAATGGCTCAAAAAAAGACTCAGGGCGATAGGACAGAATCCAATAAACAATGTTGTCGACATAACCAACTATGTTCTCCATGAGGTAGGCCAGCCCCTGCATGCTTTCGATGCTGACAGGATAAGAGGCAGGAAAGTAGTAATACGTAACCTTCCTGAAAAGAGTGCTTTCAAAACCCTTGATGAAGCTGAAAGGAAGCTGTCGTCGAAAGATCTTATGATATGTGATGTGGAAGGTGGTATGTGTATAGCTGGTGTCTTCGGAGGCTCCGATTCCGGAATAAAGGAATCGACATGTAACATTTTTCTCGAAAGTGCCTACTTCAATCCGGTATCAATAAGAAAGACATCAAAAAGGCACGGACTGAAGACCGATGCCTCTTTCCGCTTTGAAAGGGGTGCCGATCCCAACATCACCCCATGGGCTTTAAAAAGAGCTGCCATGCTTATCAGGGAGATTGCGGGAGGCAGGATTTCCTCAGGGGTCATCGATATCTATCCCGAAAAGATCAGAAATATTGTCATCGACATCTCATACAGGAATATTGACAGGCTTATAGGAAAACACATAGAGCCACAGGTAATAAAAAGGATACTTGAGCTTCTTGAAATAAAGATACTGGCTGAGAAAGAAGGTATACTTAAGGTCGAAATACCTGCATACAGGGTTGATGTAAAAAGGGAAGCAGACGTCGTTGAAGAGATACTAAGGATCTACGGATACAACAATGTAGAGACAAACGCTCATGTCAACTCCACCATTTCGTATACCGAAAAACCCGATAGGGAAAAACTCATGAATATCGTCTCAGATCTTCTTTCTTCAAACGGCTTTTCCGAGATTATGTGCAACTCACTTACTCCGGCATCGTGGTATGAAGGGAAGGAGGACTTTGACCTTAGCCGCCTTGTGAAGCTCTCCAATCCTCTCAGCTCCGATCTGAATGCCATGAGACAATCGTTGCTTTTCGGCGGACTGAGCTCCATTGCCTGGAACATAAACCGTCAGAACCCCGACCTTAAACTCTATGAATTCGGTAACTGCTACCATATGAATCCGGGTGAAGGCCTCAGCGTTACTGAAAAATATGTTGAAAATACTTCTCTCGACCTGTTCCTCTCGGGAAACAGGTCGGCACATAACTGGAATGCCGGACCAGCCCCCACTGATTTCTTCTTTTCAAAAGCAGCCGTTGAGATGATACTGACACGTCTTGGTGTTTCAGCCGACTCACTCATGAACGGTGAAAGCATCAGAAAGTATTATACCGAGTCGCTTACATGGACAAGGGGCAAAAAGCTCATTGCCGAAACCGGCCGGCTTTCGGTGGCGCTGCTCAGGGAATTTGGTATAGAACAGGACGTTTACTACACTCATATAGACTGGAACAGCCTGCTTGAACTCGCAAAAAACAATTCGATCCGGTTCAGGGAACTGCCGAAATATCCCATGGTAAGACGCGATCTTGCCCTGCTCCTCGACAGTAATGTCACATTCAGCCAGATACGGGACCTTGCATTAAAAACTGAAAAGCATATAATAAGGGAAGTAGGACTTTTTGATGTTTATTCAGGGGAAAAGATAGGCAAGGATAAGAAATCATATGCCGTGAGCTTCATCCTTCGCGACGATATGAAAACCCTTACCGACACAGTGATTGATAAAATAATGAACAACCTGATCAACGCTTTCAAAAAAGAGCTTGGAGCTCAGATAAGGTGATGTGCCGCGGGAGAACAGAGGTTTATCAGGGCGACAGTACCACTATGGATGTTGATGCCATTGTGACTGAAGCAAATGTCACCCTTCCGGGAGTTGGTGGTGTTGATGGAGCCATACATCGCTACAAAATATTCAGGAATTTTAAAGGAGATGAGCAGTCTGCTTAAACAGGTAAGCCATTATTTTTCCCTTGTCAAATTCAGCCATACTGTTTTTGCCATGCCCTTTGCACTTATCGGCTTCACCCTGGGAGTCACCGAAGGCAACGGGGAGTTTACTTTCCGCTTGCTTATTCTTGTTATCCTCTGCATGGTGTTCGCAAGAAATGCCGCCATGAGCTTCAACAGACTGGCTGACAGAAAAATTGACGCACTGAACCCACGAACAAGCAGCAGGGAACTGCCTTCAGGCAAATTGAATCCGGGTGCCGTCAAAGCCTTTGTTGTGGTTAATGCAGTGCTTTTCATGGTTACGGCAGGTTTTATTAACAGGCTTACTCTTATACTCTCACCCCTTGCCCTTGCAGTCATCCTCGGATACAGCCTTACAAAACGGATAACCGCGCTCTGCCACCTTATACTTGGACTGGGACTGAGTCTTGCCCCTATCGGGGCATATATATCTGTAACAGGACGTTTTGACATCCTTCCTCTTATATATTCCTTTATAGTACTCACATGGTCGGGAGGCTTTGACATTATTTATGCGCTTCAGGATGACGAGTTTGACAGAGAGCAGGATCTGCATTCAATACCTTCGGCCACAGGCCGGAAAAAAGCCCTTATTATTTCAGGATTGCTTCATTTAATTACCTTTATACTTGTTGTTGCGGCGGGACTTTCGGGAGATGGGAAAATACTCTACTGGCTCGGGGCATGCCTGTTCACACTGTTGCTTGTTTATCAGCACTCTATTGTAAGACCCAATGACCTCAGCAGGGTGAATATAGCTTTCGGGACCACAAATGGGATAGCAAGTATCCTGTTCGCACTTTTTGTTATTCTTGAAAAAATACTTTTATGATTACTCCATTACCGAATCATCGCGCAAACACCCTATTTTCCTGTTCTTTTCCCATATTATCCAAGTTAAATGTCTGAGAAAATATCTGTTAAGGAAGTCGTGAGCCGCAGGGACCTGCACGATTTCATCTACCTTCCCGCAAGAGTTCACAGGAACGATGCCAACTGGCTGCCTCCTCTTTACTTTGACGAATGGACCCTGTTTAACAGGAAGAAGAACAGTGACTTCAAACATTCGGAAGCCGTGCTCTTCCTTGCCTACAGGAACCATAAGCCTGCAGGAAGGATAATGGGACTGATAAACAAAAGGTACAACAACATAAAGAATGAAAATAACGGAAGGTTCTGCTTCATGGAAGCTTTCGAGGACCGTGAGGTTGTCCATGCCCTTCTTGAAAAAGTTGAGATCTGGGCAAGGGAGAAAGGGATGGTAAAGATTGTCGGACCTCTGGGTTTCTCGGATAAAGACCCCCAGGGTTTCCTTATTGAGGGATTTGAGAGGCCACAGATAATCAAAACGTCAAATAACCTCCCCTACCTTCCGAAGATGATGGAATGGGAAGGCTATATAAAAGAGACGGACCTCGTTAATTATGTCTTCAGGATGCCTCCGGAAGTTCCCCCTGCCTATAGAAGAGCTTTTGAAAGAATCTCAGGGCTGCCCGGATTCAGGGTTGTGGAATTCAGTTCAAAGAAAGAACTAAGACCTTACATAATTCCCATACTCGAACTTATGAACAAAACCTTTATGGAAATTTATGGTTTTGTTCCTCTCAATGATAATGAAAAGAAGGATCTGGCCGACAGGTTCCTGCTGATTATTGACCCCGCATTTATAAAGGTTGCAGAGGTTGAAGGTATCCCTGTAGGTTTTATTGTTGCTATGCCTGACATAAGCGAAAGCATAAAAAGATCGGGAGGCAAACTGTTTCCCCTCGGACTATTAAGGATACTGCGTGATCTCCGGAAATCGAAAAAGATGATGCTTGTTCTTGGAGGTATTGTAAAAACCTACAGGTGCCGGGGTATAGATGTCCTCCTTGGCATGAAGCTTATTGAAACCGGATTAAGAAGAAGGATGGAAACTATTGACAGCCATCTCATCCTTGAGTCAAACCATCAGATGAGGGCAGAATGTGAGAAACTCCAGGGAGAAGTGGTAAAAAGGTTCAGGATTTACCAGAAGACACTTTAAGGCATACCACTTCCAACACGGCACCGGCCCTTCATTAAAAAATCAAAACCTGAATACAAAAGAGAAACCAAGCATTTCCTTGAACTGTATCCTTGGACTCTTCTTCTGGACGCCATCAGAACCCATAACAGGATTTTTGTCCTTGTCAAATACAGGGGTTCTTGTATCATCATCATATATCAGGTGGGTGTTTATCCTTACATCGGTGAACCAGTTCAGGCTTGCAACCAAAATCATCTCCCAGTCAACGTCAATGTTAAGGGGATTATTGACATAGTTGGTGAACAGTTGCAGGCGGTTGGTGACTGATATATTCTTTGAGGGTTTGAAGACGTTTGAGAACATGAAGCTTGCTCCCGGTTCATTTTTTACCCTCATATGCCTGTCGATACCAAAAGCTGTCTGGTCTATCCTTGCTGTATCAGGGACAAAGGTTCCTTTGTATGACAGAGGGGAGAAGTTCATTGAAGTGTTCTTGTCGGGCTTGTAATCGAGACCCAGACCAATGGTAAGGATGGCAGGATTAAAAAATTTCGAAACAGGAATGGAGTCGTTGGGATAATTATAACCCTTGTCTATCTGAGTTTTAAACAGCATAACAGCGCTGAAATCAAATTTTCCGAAGGCCTTGTAATTAAGTTTGGAGTTTGTCTCAAGGAGGTCAAGGTTCTTTCTCAGCCCGTTCTCAGTTGTATGGATAAGACCGTATTTCAGACGTGCAAAGTTCTTCGAGTTCAGCTTAAGGTTCTTGTTGTTGTAATCGGCATATCCTGTGACATCAAATGAGGTTGAGATTGAACTCTCTCCTCCTTTTACCCAGTTGGAAAGGAAGGCCTGACTCAGTATCACTGATGATTCGGTCCTCATATTCCAGTACCTTGTCATAACCTCAATCTTTTTAACATCAAGAAGCGTAGTCTTGTCAAGATCCTCCTTATCTATCCTTGCCACACCGTAGTGGGCCCTCTGGGTTACTGGTCTCCTGAATGTAACACCATGTTCAAGGTACATACCTATTATATCTCTGCCTTCACTTCCTATCCATACAGTAACAGAGTCATTCATTTCATTTTTAAGCCAATACCTGATAGTAGCCCCCGATTTTGAGTTTAGCCATACAGGGGTCAGATCCTGACTCAGCCCTGTAAACCTTATTATGGACGAGTCGCGCTCGTGAAGAAAGCCCACAAGTGAACTGACAGCGCTTTTCAATGAATCGGACTGCCAGGGTCTTGAATAATACCTGAATGGGAAATCAGGATAAACTGATGTAACTCTGGTTAAGGTATCAGATACAACAAGGATGACAGTATCTTTAAGCCCTTTGCCAACATCTTCATTAGCCAGGGGCAGCTGAACGAGAGCCGGAATTGTTAAGGTATCGGCAATAAGTCTGCCTCTGGTTGTGTCCCCGTCCAGCACATTCTTTTGCTGCCGGTCAAAAGGATCGCGGATGACCGGAACCTTCAGGCTGACAGGCTTCCACATGTAGAATTTCTCCCAGGGGATGCTTATTGAGTCGTAAGGATAGGTTGAGAGAAAATGTTCCACTGTGTCAAAGGGAGGTTCAGATGCCTCTCTTACAAGCCGTTCCAGGGCACTCCTTAAAGGATGATCCGGATCTTTCCACCTTCCGGTAGAAATTTGCCCTTCCAGGAAACCGAGAGCCTGGTCTACCGTCAGGGAGATGTCAGGAGCCCCCCTCCCGGGATCATAAATCAGGCCTCTAAGTGACAGAGAATCAAGAGCAGTGCTTTGACTTTCACCTTCACTCTTATTACTCACATTATCTTCCTGAGAAAAGACTGTTAAAGAACCTGCAAAAAAAACAAATAGAAATGAAACCTTCAAGTATTTGAAAATCATAACAATAATAATAGCCTTTAATAATTTCTACGACGGATCACAAAATAGCCTTAATTTCCTTCTAAAGCAAACTTCCAGTTTGTCTGTAATAATTTATAACGGCGTTTATATGCTTTGTTATATAAAACTATTTATTAAAAAAGGTTAATGCCTTGTTAGTATAAAAATATGGATCATAAACAAACCCAAAATACTGATTACAGTATCATCTGGCAAATGCTACATATCCTTAACCATAGACCAGTGGGCATAGTGCACCGTTTGTTTATCGTAAGATCTGCAAAGATGGGCTTAAATATATTGATGACCGGAAAAGGGACAATGAGCAACAGTAAACCTGGGCTGGTGAGGAGAATCCGTTTATTGAAAGCTGGTACCTCCAGATCATGAATTTTGGAGATATTCATAATATTGATAACTTTCCGGACAATTAAACCAGTCGTAAACAACGGTATGATAAAATCCATGACAGGTTACGGCAAAGCTGTAGCCGAGACTCCCCGAAAGAAAATAACCATCGAGGTTAAATCTTTGAATTCCAAGCAGATGGATTTGAACGTCAAACTACCATGGCTTTACAGGGAAAAAGAACCTGAGATACGGGCCATCCTCAGTCAGAAACTTGCAAGGGGTAAGATAGATCTGGGAATATATTTCGACATGCTTGAAGAGGAAGCTGTTCCTGTCATCAACAAGCCTGTTGTGAGAGATTACTTCAGACAGGTTAACGAGATTGCATCAGAACTGGGTATCAGGCCGGGAGAAGAGATTCTTTCGGCCATCATGAAGCTTCCCGAAGTACTGAGAACAGAGAAGGCTGAGCTTGGTGAGGAGGAATGGACAATTGTTAAGGAGAAAATTCAGGAATCAGCGGTGTTACTTGATAATTACAGGATTGAGGAAGGCATGTCTATTGAGAGGGATCTTAGAAAATCGCTGTCAAATATCCTGGACCTTCTTGAAAAGATAGAGGTTTATGAGCCGGACCGGATAACAAAGGTAAGGGAGAAGTTGAGTGTGCTTCTTTCAGAAAACACAGGCAGCGTGAATATTGACAGGAACCGTTTTGAACAGGAACTGATTTTCTATCTCGAGAAATTTGATATTAATGAGGAAAAAGTGAGATTAAGAAGGCATTGTGAATATTTCCTTGAGACCATTGATTCTGAATCACCAAACGGGAAGGTTCTGAGCTTCATAACACAGGAAATGGGAAGGGAGATAAACACCACGGGGTCAAAGGCCAATGATGCAGACATCCAGAAACTGGTTGTTATGATGAAAGATGAACTTGAGAAGATAAAGGAGCAGTGTCTTAACATCCTCTGATATTGATTCATTAACTAATGGGAAAACTGATTATAATATCGGCTCCCTCGGGCGCCGGAAAAACCACTCTTGTAAATCATTTGTTGTCGAAACGACACGATCTTGAATTCTCTGTTTCTGCTGCCACCCGGAAGCCGCGGCGTGGTGAAAAAGAAGGGAAAGACTATTACTTCATGAAGGCTGAAGAGTTCAGGAGAAAGATTGCCGGCGGAGAATTTGTTGAATGGGAAGAGGTTTACAGAGATCATTACTACGGGACCCTTAAATCAGAGATTGAAAGGATATGGTCGAAGGGAAATCATGTTCTTTTTGATGTGGATGTACAGGGAGGTATAAATCTTAAGAACATCTTCGGCAATAAGGCATTGTCTGTTTTTATCATGTCTCCTTCGGTGGAGGAGCTCAGGCAGAGGCTTCTGAAGCGCGGAACAGATGACCTTGCCAAGATAGAAACAAGGGTCAGCAAGGCCGTTGCCGAGATGGAGCTGGCCGGCAGTTTTGATACCATAGTCGTTAACAGGATACTTGAGGATGCTGAAAAGGAGATTCTTGAACTGGTGGGTGGTTTTCTTGACAACTGAACAGGCTGTTCTTAAGCTGTCAGTAATGTGTATTGTAAAATTGAGTATATGCAGAAAGTAGGACTTTATTTCGGTTCTTTTAACCCGGTTCATATCGGGCATCTGGCCGTAGCAGGATATATGAAGGAATATACTGACCTCGACCGTATATGGTTTGTTGTCAGTCCGCTTAATCCGCTTAAGAAAAAAGACTCACTGCTGGCCGATCACCACAGGCTTTACCTTGTTGAACTGGCAATTGGTGAGAATGAGAGCATGATGGCCTGTGATATTGAATTCAGGCTTCCTGCACCATCATATACTATAGACACACTGGCCAGGCTGAGTGAACAGTATCCGCACTTCAGTTTTGTCCTGATAATGGGTGAAGACAACCTGTACACCCTTCACAAATGGAAAAATGCACTTGAACTTGTAACCCACTATCCAATGTATGTTTATCCCCGTCGGGGGGTCAGGAAAAGGAAGAATCAGTCCCTCGACCTAATACTTTCGAAGTCGTCTGTAACCTGGGCCGATGCCCCTGAGATGGATATATCAGGTACTTTTATCAGGGATGGTATAAAATCAGGAAAGGATATGTCGTATTTTCTTCATCCTCCTGTTTGGAAATACATTGTCGATATGAATTTCTACAGGAAGTAGGCAGGCTTTTTTAGAACGGGTTACTATTCAGGCTGTTTTTACAAGTATCTCCATCCCTCTTCTCAGTGCTCTCTCATTAGCCGGAATAAGGTTGTGATATCTCTGCGGCAGTGATTTCTCCAGTCCTTTCATCACGTTTTCGAACTCGAGAACCGGTTTTACCTTCATAAAGGCACCCAGAGGGATCATATTATAGGTTCTTGTGCTGTTCATCCTTACCGACTCTTCAGTTGCATCGATGCTGTAAATATTTATGTCCTTCCTGGAAGGATGACGGGTTATTCCGTTTGTGTCGTATATAAGTAATCCACCAGGCTTCACAGAGTTTTCAAATTTGTCGAGCGACTGCTGGTTCAGGATTATTGCTGTATCAAAGCTCCTTATTATAGGTGAGCTTATCCTGTCGTCGCTGAGTATTACAATCACATTGGCTGTTCCGCCTCTCATCTCAGGTCCGTAAGAAGGCATCCAGCTAACTTCAAGACCCTGGGCAACAGCTGAATAGGCCATTATTTTTCCCATTGAGAGTACACCCTGTCCTCCAAAACCTGCTATTATTATTTCTTCAGTCATCACTTATGCAAGAATTATTATTTTGTCTCTTCAGCGGGAACCTTTATATCACCAAGGGGATAGAAAGGGAACATATTCTCTTCCATCCATTTATTGGAATCTACAGGAGTCATCCTCCATCCCGAAGGACAGTTCGAGACTATTTCAATAAAACAGGTCCCTCTGTTTTCTTTCTGGTAACCGACAGCCTTTCTGATGGCTTTTTTAGCCTTTCTTACATTTGCCGGTGAATGCACGCTGTGTCGTGTTACGTAGTAAGTGCCTGGTAAGGTGGCAACTATGTCGGCCATTTTAATGGGCGACCCCATGGTATTAACATCTCTCCCGTAAGGGGAGGTTGAGGATTTCATTCCCGGAAGAGTGGTCGGGGCCATCTGGCCACCTGTCATCCCGTAAATTCCGTTGTTGATGAATATTATAAGGATATTCTCACCCCTGTTGCATGTATGGATAGTCTCGGCCGTACCTATTGCAGCGAGGTCGCCGTCGCCCTGGTAGGTAAAAACGAACCTGTCGGGCAGCAGCCTTTTTATAGCTGTTGCCACAGCCGGTGCCCTGCCGTGGGCCGCTTCCTGCCAGTCGATATCCAGATAGTTATAAAGGAACACTGAACATCCCACAGGCGAAACGCCAATGGCATTTGACTGGAGGCCTTCTTCCTCAATCACTTCGGCAAGAATCCTGTGAGCAGTGCCGTGTCCGCATCCCGGACAGTATGACAGGACATTGCCGGTCATCAGTTCCGTTCTTTTATAAACCAGGTTCTCAGGTTTGATTATTTCTTTTATACCTGTATTGTCAGCCATGATTCAACCTCCTATTATTTTCGATTTCAGATTCTCCACCACCTCATCGGGAGTATGAACAACTCCTCCCATCCTTCCGAAATGTCTTACCGGCACCCGGCCTTCTGCTGCCAGCATCACATCCTCAACCATCTGCCCCGCACTCATCTCTACAGCAAGGATACCTTTAACCTGAGAGGTCAGTTCTTTTATCCTTGCCGAAGGGAAAGGAAACAGAGTTATGGGTCGCAGCAATCCAGCCTTAATGCCTTCATTCCTGCAAAGCTGTACAGCCTTCTGGCACACCCTTGCGCTTGTACCATAGGCTACCATCAGATATTCGGCATCATCACAGAGGAATTCCTCGAACCTTACCTCATTTTCCCGGATGAGATTATATTTTGCAACGAGTTTTTCATTGAATCTCTCCTGGGCGTCAGGATCCAGTTCAAGGGAAGTAATTATGTTTCTTTCTCTTCCGGTATGTTTCCCTGTGGTTGCCCAGTCGTGAACCTCGGTTGATCTCTCCTGCTGAGGGTTAAGATAGACCTTTTCCATCATCTGTCCGATAGCCCCGTCGGAAAGCATCATTACAGGATTCCTGTATTTAAATGCCAGATCAAAGCTCAGTCCGACAAAGTCGGCCATCTCCTGCACAGAAGCCGGAGCCAGCACAATAAGATGGTAATCGCCATGTCCTCCTCCTTTGGTAGCCTGAAAATAATCAGACTGGGAAGGCTGAATGGTGCCCAGGCCGGGACCTCCGCGGACTACGTTTACAATAAGGCAGGGCAATTCAGCACCGGCTATATAGGTTATTCCCTCCTGCTTAAGGCTTATACCAGGTGAAGATGAAGTAGTCATCACCTTCTTTCCGCAGCCTGCACCTCCATATACCATGTTGATGGCTGCGACCTCGCTTTCGGCCTGGAGAACCACCATGCCTGTGGTTTCCTGAGGGTTAGCAGCCATGAGATATTCAAGTATTTCGCTCTGAGGAGTAATGGGATAACCGAAATAGCCATCTGCTCCAGCGCGGATGGCCGCCTCTGCCACGGCCTCATTGCCTTTCATCAACCTCAATTCCCTTTCCATACAGGTTATATTTTTGTTTTATAAACAGTTATCACTCCATCCGGACAAACCACAGCGCAGTTTGCACATCCTATACACAGATCGGGATTGGCAGGATATGCATAATGATATCCTTTCCCGTTCACTTCAGCTGCCATAGCAATGGTCCCGGTAGGACAGGAAACCATACAAACCTCGCAACCCTTGCATCTTTCGATATTAACTACTATACTTCCTTTTACCTTAGCCATATTTTTATCATTAAGCATTAGCTGAGAGGATGATCCTCCCTGAATTTAGCCAGCCGTTCCCCGAGGTCACTGAACTGGTCCCTCTGCACCATTGAAACACAGGCTCTCAATCCCTCTCTTTCACTTCCTGTAATATCAAGTGAGATGGCACTTATGCCATAATACAACAACTCTTCAAGCAATATTGTTCCTGTCATTCCCGGATAGGAGACAGTAAAATAAAATCCATCGGCTATATTCTCATCGAGATCCTTTTCGTAGGTTATCTTAAAACCGTTTGCAAGAAAAAGGTCTTTCATTATACCGGCCTTTTCTCCATATTCCTTGATCTCATCGCGATAACGGTAGCTCCCGTCGTTGACCGCTCTGAGAAGGGCTGCAAAGCCATATTGAACAGAATGGGCAACTCCGGCTGACAATCCGTAAAGTGCACCGAATACAGCGGCATGACCGAATACATCAGTTGAATAATAACGGAGCAGGTCAGGATATGTCCGCCTGTAAAGATGATCTGAAACAGCCATAATACCAATCCTCTGACCTGCGTAGCTGAATATCTTTGAGCTGGATATCAACAGCATGTAGTCGTCTGTATAGTGAGCAACAGTAGGCTGGAACGGAGCTTCTCCCGGTATTGAATAGTCTTTCCTGAAGTCCATGCCGAAATATGCCAGATCCTCCATCACTATGACATCATATTTCCGGCATAGTTCACCTATTACCTCCAGTTCCTGAGGAGTCAGGCAAATCCAGGTCGGATTGTTAGGATTCGAATAAAGCAGTGACGACACCTTGCCCGTTGCAAGGTATGATTCGAGTTTGTCCTTTAACTTACTACCCCTGTGATTATAAACATCGAAAGTCCAGAAATTCTGTCCCAGCATTCTCAACTGCTGTTTCTGAACGGGAAATCCCGGATCGATGAAAAGGGTTCCTTCTTTACTGTGATCGTTTCTGTTGGCCACAAGAAAGCCAATCATTGATCCCATCATTGACCCTACTGTAGGAATACATCCTTCAGGGTCTATGCTCACATCAAGGAAGAGGCTGACAAACCTCGAGGCTTCTTTCTTAAGTTCAGGAATACCAAGGATATTAGGGTAATCCGAGGCAACTCCGGCGTTCAGTGCGGCTGTCTCGGCCTCAATAGCAATCTGTGGACATGGAAGTCCGGGAACCCCCATCTCCATTCTTACATATCTGATCCCGGTATGATACTCGAGTTTATTGACTAGCTGGACTATCTCTCTTATTGAAGCTTTGCCGGCCGACTTCAGGCCAGTCCTTTTAAGACTATCCTCAACCAAATCACGGGAAACAGGAATGCTGCTCATGTTTTACCTCCCGGTTAATATTTTCTTTTATCAATTACACGTTTTGCCTTCCCTTCGCTTCTGCCAAGTATCTTGGGTTCTACAAGGGTTACCTTTATCCCAAGGCCCAGAGCATTTTCAAGGCTGTTAGTTACCTTCTGCCTCAGAGTCTCGAGCTGACTTATCCTGTCAAGAAAATATTCCTCTTCGACTTCAACCTGAAGCTCAAGTGTGTCGAGGTTATTAACCCTGTCGACTATGAGCAGGTAATGCGGTTTAATATCACTCATTCCAAGAAGAACATGTTCGACCTGTGAAGGGAAAAGGTTCACACCCCTTATAATTAACATGTCATCGCTGCGGCCCAGGCATTTCTCCATTCTCACAAGTGTTCTGCCGCAATCGCACACAGAATAATCGAGTCTGGTAAGGTCGCGTGTTCTGTACCTTATAAGAGGAAGTCCCTCTTTTGTTATGGTTGTAAATACCAGTTCGCCTGTTTCGCCTTCGGGTAGTACCTCAAGAGTTTCAGGATCGATGACCTCAGGATAGAAGTGATCTTCGTTTACATGCAGTCCTTTCTGGCAGTGGCATTCGCTTGCCACACCAGGTCCCATAACCTCACTTAGTCCATAGATGTCGGTGGCTTTTATCTGCAGCTTGGCTTCAATCTCCTGCCTCATCTTTTCGGTCCATGGCTCTGCCCCGAAAACCCCTGCTTTCAGCTTAAGCTCATCCCTGCCTATGCCGCTTTCCTCAATAGCTTCGGCAAGGTAGAGGGCATATGACGGGGTGCAGGCAAGTACTGTGCTTCCGAAGTCGCGCATAAGCTGGATCTGCCGTACAGTATTTCCGCCCGAGATGGGAATCACTGATGCCCCTATCTTCTCACCACCGTAATGAAGGCCAAGGCCTCCTGTAAAGAGTCCATATCCGTAGGCTACCTGAATAAAGTCGTTACGGTTGGCACCGGCAGCAGTAAGTGTACGGGCCATCACCTCCGACCAGGCAGCAATATCATTCCTTGTATATCCCACCACCGTGGGTTTTCCGGTAGTACCGGATGATGCATGGATCCGTACAATCTCACTCATGGGTACGGCAAAAAGGCCAAAAGGGTAGTTATCCCTGAGATCCTGTTTTGTTGTATAGGGGAGTTTATACAGATCATCTATCGAATGTATGCTTTCGGGACCGAGACCGGCTTCCTGCATCTTGTGCCGGTAGTAAGGTACGTTGAAATAAGCTCTCTCAACTGTCTCAAGGAGTCGCTCACTCTGTAACCTTCTGAGCTCGTCACGATTCATACATTCAAAATGTCTGTTCCAGATATCCATTTCAGGTAGTTTATTGAAGTCCGGATTCAGTATCCGGTTTTATATTTATTTGTTTAACAACATCATAACGAATAAAGATCTTCGGCTTTCATAAGGTTGAGATTATTATCCTTCAGAGCCCGTATAGCCTCCTCATTATTGTTACACCTTAGTATAAGCACTGATTTTGAGCCATGGGAAAAGGCATAGGTATACTCTACACTTATCTCAATATCAGATAATATCTTAAGGATGGAAGCATAGGTCCTCGCCTCATTGGGAATCATTACCGAAATCACTTCAGTGATGTTGACAGTGAACATCTCCTTCTTCAGAAGATCCTTTGCCTTACGGGGTTCAGTAACGATAAGCCTGAGAATGCCAAACTCAGAAGTGTCGGCTACACTCAGGGCGGTTATCCTGATATCCTCTTTTCCAAGCACTTCAAGAACCTCTGTCAGTCTGCCTGACCTGTTCTCGAGAAAAACTGACAACTGCTGTATGATCATAATACCTGGTCTTAATTTCCAAAATAAAATTCCGAACTTATAAAAAAATGTGACATAAAGGATAAAAAAATGGTTCTTTCATTTTTCTATTTTTATCCTTGCGTCCACGACAGTAATCTCTTCCTCACTACCTATCAGTGGATTAAGATCCATTTCCTTGATTTCTGTGGCATGTCGCAGAAGACTTGACAACCGTACAATTATTTCAGCAAATTTAGCCTCGTTGATACCAGGCTTTCCTCTTGTTCCCTTAATTATCCTGTAGCTTTTAAGGCTTTTTATCATCGATTCGGCCTCATTAAAAGTAAGCGGTGCCAGGCCTGAAGAGAAGTCACCAAGTACTTCAACGAAAATTCCACCCAGTCCGCACAGTATTATATGGCCAAATCTGGGTTCATACCTTGCTCCGATAAAGAGCTCTGTACCTGTAAGCATACGCTGCACCAGGACGCCTTTTACATCCCCGATGAGTATCATCCTCGAGAATTCTGCCTCGAGATGTGTTCTTGACTTTATGTTGAGTGTAACGCCTCCGACATCAGATTTATGAACGGGACCGATAACCTTCAGCGCCAGCGGGAAGCCCAGGGTGCCTGCTACCTCTGCCAGTTCTTTCCTGGAGGTAACAACAGCTTCACTGACAGTGGGTATACTGGCGGCATTGAGCAGTTGCTGGGTGACCTGGGGGTCGAGGTAGCCTGTGGGTGACTTCGATATAATCTGTCTTATTGCCTTTACATTTATTTTCTTCATGAAAATCTTCTCGCCTGCAGGGTTGGGTGTATTGGAGATCCTTGTAAGCGCCCGTCCCAGAACCACCTCATCAGGGAAATTAACGTTTCCCTTGTTAAGAAAATACTCCAGTTCCACCGAGGAACTTAATACCGACGGCAGAATCGGGTAAAGTGGTTTGCTGCATTCCCTTATTTTTCTGTGGAGGAGGTCATACACTGCTTTCATGTCGACCAGCCCGTTGTTACCGAAAATGACACTCATCCCGTCAATGGCCGGCATCTTACTGTCAACATAGTCTATAACCCTTTCAAGTTGTTCATTGGTAGCCGTGGCAATCATGTCAATAGGGTTGGATGCCGAAGCTCCCGGATTCATCATCGAAAGCAGCTTATCATGATCCTCTCCCGTTATAGCGGGAATATTCATCCCACCTGATGCCAGGGAGTCGGTAAGCATCACGGCAGGTCCTCCGGCATGTGTTATGATAGCCATATTTCTGCCATTAAAGGGTTTATGCATAAAGACAGATGCTACTGTAGTAAGCTCTTCGCGTCCTGAGCAACGTACAATACCGGCCTTCCTGAAAAGAGCTTCTACTGCGGAATCGGACGAGGTAAGTGCCCCTGTATGTGACGAGGCTGCCCTCGACCCGGCCTCGGTAGTTCCAGCCTTAATAGCAGCAATATGGCATCCCTTCCTGATAAGAGATGAAGCATGATGCAAAAGCTTGTCAGGATTGGAGATCGACTCGACATAAATAAGTTTGATAAGGGAACTGACTTCAGGGTCATAAGTGGTATCCCAGTATTCGAGGACCTCCTCAACACCGGTCTGGGCACTGTTACCGACCGAAAAAACACTTGAGAAAGTAAGACCCTTGGAAAGGGCTGATTCGATTATGAAGAGGGCTGTGGCGCCTGATCCGGATACAAAATCACAACCCCTGTCCGACAGTCGCGGCACAGGCGTGGTAAACACACCATGATACGACCGGGTAACAACACCTATACAGTTAGGACCAATAAGACAGGCTCCGGCTTCCTCAACACGTTCAGCAATCTGTCTTTCCAGTATCCGTCCATCCTCTCCCGTCTCACTGAAACCTGCTGAAATGATTATAAAGGCCCTGGTCCTTTTCCTTCCGGCCAGTATGTCAACTACTTCATAACAATATTCGGAAGGAATGGCAAGGATGGCCAGCTCACACTGGGGAAGATCCCTGATCTCCCTGTATGATTTCACTCCCTGAACCACATCATGCTTAGGATTGACAACATAAAGGTTGCCTGAATAGTTACCCCGGACGATGTTCATGAGTATCTTCCCTCCCGGTTTGGAAAGATCGTCTGAGCCTCCGACAACTACAATGCTCTCCGGGTTAATCAGTCTGTCATTTATCATGGTCTCTCAGCTTACGGATTGAACCCGGCATTGTTATGACCAGGTGAAGTAAGGGATCAGGATTAAAAAGAAAGGCTGCAAAACCTGCCTCCTGAATTAAACTAATATATACAACACTCAATTACAATACATTATAAACTTCTGTCTTTGTGTCGTGTATTTGCAATATAAGAAAAATAAACACTACAAAAGAAAAGAGCTGTCATGTTTAAAAAAAAACTATCAGGGTGTGCTCTTCCTCATTGGATGAAGAAAAGATACATGTCAGACAACTTATCCGGGGCATCCCGGAAGTGGATAATCCTTTGTTTATTGTTTTAACATAAAAAGAGGAAAATATTATAAAAAACTATAAAAACTGTTTTGGATAATAATATTTTTAAGTAGTTTTGGATGCTTTCAAAACAAAAATAATTTTACAAACTTGAAATCCGACAGTTATTATTGTTGTTATTATTACAGGATTGACAAGGTAAGTTCTGTAATAAAATAGTGTTGGCAACACATATCAGAATATAAGGCTTACCAGAAAAAGGGTAAGCTTTTTTTTTAAGTAACAATATTATAAATGTGATATAAAATGGAAAACAAAGACCAGAACAGTACAGTGAAATTTTTCAGCGGCAGGCAGATACCTCTTGAGATGCACAAGGTCAGGGTAGTCCAGGCCTTGAATCTGAAACCTGTTGAACATCGTCTTGAGGCTATCAGGGAGGCGGGGTACAACTCATTCCTGTTGAAAACAAAGGATTTATATCTCGACATGCTCACCGACAGCGGAACAAACGCCATGAGCGATGAGCAGATTTCGAAGATGTTTGTTGCCGATGATGCCTACGCGGGCTCAGGAAGCTTCAGTAAGTTTGAAAAGGCTGTACTTGATGTGCTTGATCAGAAATATGTTCTCCCTGTTCATCAGGGCAGGGCTGCCGAGAACATTATCTCCCAAACCTTTGTAAAGGAAGGTTCTGTTGTCCCGATGAACTATCATTTCACCACCACGCTCGCTCATATACAGGCCAACGGAGGATCAATCAGGGAGCTTTTCACGGCTGAAGCCATGAAGGTGAAGAGCGACAATCCCTTCAAGGGGAATATAGATCTTGACAAGCTGGATGAACTCATAAGGGTGGAAGGCGTTGAAAAGGTACCATATATAAGGATGGAAGCTTCGACAAACCTTATTGGCGGACAGCCGTTCTCTCTCGATAACTTTAAAAAGGTAAGAAAGCTTGCCGAACACTATGGTATTATGGTTGTTCTCGATGCCAGCCTTATTGGCGAAAATGCCTATTTCATAAAGAAAAGGGAAGCTGAGTATGCAGGTGCCTCGCTTGGAGACATTCTGAAAGAGATGTGTTCACTGGCCGACATAGTTTATTTCTCGGGTCGCAAGGTCACTTCTTCAAGGGGTGGTGCCATCTGTACCAATAACATTGACCTTTTCAACAAGATGAAGGACCTGGTGCCTCTTTACGAAGGCTTCCTTACCTACGGAGGTATATCGGTGCGCGAGATAGAAGCCATGGCAGTTGGTCTGATGGAGACCCTGGATGAGAATATGGTAGGGCAGTCGCCTGAATTCATAAGCTATATGGTTAAGCAGCTCGACAGTCTCGGCATACCTGTGATCATGCCCGGAGGCGCCCTTGGTTGTCATGTGGATGCCGGCCAGTTCCTTCCGCACATTCCCCAGAGTGAATATCCCGCCGGAGCCCTTGTGGCCGCCTACTACATAATCTCCGGGAACAGGGGTATGGAACGAGGTACACTCAGCAGCATAAGGGATGAGAATGGCAATGACATACTTGCCGACATCGAGCTGATGAGGCTTGCCTTACCGAGAAGAGTTTTCACTCTTTCACAGGTTGAATACGCCATCGACCGGCTCAACTGGCTCTTCCAGAACAAAGAACTGGTAGGTGGTATCAGGTTTATTGATGAACCGCCCATCCTGCGCTTCTTCACAGGACGTCTGGAGCCTATAGGTACATGGCCCGAAGAGCTTGTCAGGAAATTCAGAAAAGATTTCGGAGACAGTCTTTAGTATCTGAAGGGTATCAAACTATAAAAAAGCCTGCGGAATCATTAAGATCCGCAGGCTTTTAGATTATGAAAAAGCTTAATAGAATACAGCTTAGGAACCCCCGCTGCCTGAACGGTTTTATATCGTCATGCAATAAGAGGAATACCTAAGTTTTCGTATACAAGTTATATAAAAATTTTCAAATTACAGTTCCCTTTCAATAGATAAGCTCTGAAATCTCATTTTTGGCTGCCTTGAGTTTTACACCCGAAGTCTTATGGTCGGCCAGGTTAACAGCCCCGTGTATCTTCTTATGAAATGAAATAACGGATGTCTGGTCGTACGGAAGATAGTCCTTTTCTATCAGATGGAGAAGAAGTTCAGGCTTGTCGTTTTCGTCAACACTGATTACCGCCATGCATCTTGCCTGTACAGGGCCTGATTCGGCAGAAACGGCATATATACCCGGAGCCGGCAACAGCTTGCTGTCATCCTCAACAGGCACTTCATACATCTTAATGGGATATGACGAATTCTCGTAGCCGCTGTACCTGGGCTTACCCATTACTATATAATAATGATCGAGATAGGCATTTGCCCTTTGTATATAGCCATCTTTTATAGCCTGTCTTATCTTGGTTGAGCTGACAGTCTCATTCTGAACTTCCTGTTCCGGTATCTCCTCAGCTTCAAAGTTATATTTTGTTCTCCAGTTCCATAAATGTTTATAGTCGCCTTCCTTGTTGAATCCGAAATGGTGGTTGAAACCGGCAACAATCACCTTTACGTTGAGTATACCATGAAGGAAATCACGGACAAACTCTTCGCTTGTAATCCTCGAGAAATCTTTTGTGAATTCCACAATTATGACATTATCAAGTCCGGCCTGCTTAAGGAGTTCAAGCTTCTCCTCTCCTGAGGTTATAAGCCTGAGGTTTTTTCCTATTGTATCGGGATAGAGGACTTTCCGGGGGTGGGGTTCGAAGGTTACAAGTACCGATTCACCGTCGTATTTGCGTGCAAGTTTCTTGAGTCTGTTGAGAATGGTCTTATGACCTATATGAACCCCGTCGAATGATCCTGTGGTCACTACGGGATTTCTGATTCCTTTAGCCTCACTGAAACTTCTGAATATCTTCATACAATGG
>JAVEZD010000020.1:0-26306 GCA_034003165.1 Bacteroidales bacterium
CTGTACCTGAGATTGAACATTTCATCTTTCTGTTGCCACACACCGCTTATTATTATGATCTGAACTGAAATCAGGATCACTATTGAAATCACTCCTGAAATCAGGATGGTATTTCTTTTTTTCATCAGTATATAATTTTTATTTTAATGGTCTGATGGAACCCACATGTCTGAAAATTATATACATAAGTGTTTGTGTCTGCAATACATGTGGGTTTCATCATATAATAATTGATTTTAATGGTATGATGGAACCCACATGCAGGTGATTATTATAATATTGTGTTTTTGTATTCAAATACATGTGGGTTTCATCCGTATATAATTTATTAATAAAGGTTCCCGCATCGCGGGAGAGGCACATATGATTGATGATTAATGATATACATACGTGTTTGTGGTTTACATCAATCATGTGGGTTTCATAAACCGGTTTTTCCTTACTTCACCTATAATAATCAAGCCTGTCAGCTCCGGCAGATCTGCAGGATTTGTTTACCTTTCAAAAGTATTCAATTTAATAATACCTTAGTTGACAGGCTTAAACATTAACCTGCCATTAACCATGCATTAACAGTGAGTGACTTTTACGGGCATTATCTTTGTTACAGTGTTAAAAACGAAAGCAATGAAAAACAGAACATCAATAATCGTCGCCGTTCTCGTGTTAATACTTGGCATTAATACTCAGCCTTCCATGGGCCAGGAAAGGTCCAGGGACGATAGCGAAAGGGATTACAGGATTCAGCAGGAGATTGACAGAAAGAAAAAAGAGATGGCAGACGCTCAGAAGCGGACGCTTGAAGAGTCGAGAAAAAAGCTGGAGGAACAGCAGCAGACAGTTGATAAGGCTCTTGAGAATCTTGAAAACGGCAGGGATGCCGGTGTTGATATGGATGAATTCTACAGGAACTTCAGATATTACGGCGAGAAATCATTTAACCTGGGTGAACCATGGATGTATAATCCGGGTCCGGGTTCTTACTTCGGTCATGGTTATGTGGCTGATTCCGAAAGGACTACCTGGGATTTTGTGAGGTCGGTAAAGGAAGATTCTTTCCGCAGAGACTACATTATCGATGTAGGTAAGTCTGTAAAAACCGTAATGATGTCAGTTAACGGTGACAGTAAAGACGGCAGCATTAAAATAAAGATACTTTCTCCTGACGGCAAGGTATATGCAGATATTATGATAGATGAGTTCGGTAATATGAACTGGCGCAAATCGTTTAACATCTCCGACGAGGAAAACAAGGACAAGGTTGGGGAATGGAAGTTCCAGATAGAAGCCGCCAGAGCAACAGGATACTTTAAAATTTCACTTCAGACTTTCTAGGCAGTATTTTACTCATTTTCCGGCCGGACTTGTTGTCCGGCCTTTTTTTTATGTGCCCATGAGACCGACTTTTATTTGTTGCCCTAAACCTTTTGAACTCTTATATGTTAAATTTGTACCATAATTAATTAAAACGAAGTTGAGACCTGCCATTTCTTTCCTGTTGCTTGTGTTACTCCTTTCGTGCGGCCGTAGAAATACCGTTAGTGAGGAGAAGGATATTATTACTGTTAGCATAGCCCCTTTCAGCTATTTTGTTACCAGCATAGCAGGTGATGATTTTGAAGTTAATGTTATGGTTCCTCCCGGGGCCAACCCTCATATTTATGAGCCGGCTCCCGGCCAGATAGACAGGCTGATCAGGTCGGTGGCCTACATAAGCAATGACTATCTTGGCTTTGAGATAACATGGCTTGAGAGGTTCTACAGTATGAACAGTGAAATGCTCAGGGTTTCGCTGAGTAAAGGTATTGAACTTATTGAACCTGAGCATCATCATGAAGGCGATCATGTGGAAGGAGCTGATCCCCATTATTGGGTTTCACCTGCGAATGCCCTTATTATGGCTGCCACTGTAAGGGACCTTCTCATCAGTCTTGCCCCTGAAAACAGCGGCAGGTATGAAAAGAACTTTAAGGAACTTGCCGGGAAGATATCAGAGCTCGACATAAAGGCAGGGGAATTGTTCTCGCAGGCCCGTGGGAGAGCTTTTATGATATATCATCCCAACCTGGCTTACCTTGCAAGGGATTACGGCCTCGTGGAGCTTGCAGTCGAAACGGAAGGCAAAGAGCCAAATCCGGCTCAGTTCAGAAGCCTTATCGACCGTATGGGTAATGAAGGCATAAAGTTCATTCTTGTTCAGAAGGAGTTCGATATTAAAAACGCAAAAGCCATTGCTGATGAGACAGATGCAGAAATCGTTATTATAGATCCCTTGTCAGCTGATTGGTATAAGGCTGTAGATGATATAATTGAGGCCCTTAATGAGGGTTTTGTCAAATCTGTAAATAACTAAAGATGTCATATCTGCTTGAAATGCGGTCTCTGTCGGCAGGTTATGGTTCTTCGCTTATACTTGAAGACGTTGATTTCACTGTTAACGAGAGCGATTTCATCGGGGTCATCGGTCCAAACGGAGGGGGGAAGACCACTCTTCTGAGGGTGATACTGGGCCTGCTTAAACCGGTTAGCGGTAACATTTTATTCAATAATGAACTTCTTAACAGAAGCAGGATAGGATATCTGCCCCAGATATCTACAGGAGATGTCAACTACCCTGTTTCAGTCAGTGATGTGGTATTATCGGGACTTATGAGGGGTAAGAGCCTGGTGTCGAGGATGACCCGCAGTGACAGGATAAAAGCTTCTGCAGTAATGGAAGAACTGGGGCTGGCCCGGCTGGCATCCGCTTCTCTCAATGAACTGTCGGGCGGACAGCTGCAGCGTGTTTTTCTTGGAAGAGCCGTCATTGGAGATCCCTGCCTCCTCCTTCTAGATGAGCCGGGTAACTTCGTGGATGCCGATTTCGAAAGCGATTTCTACGAAAAGCTGCGACTGCTTAACAAACGTATGGCCATTCTGATGGTATCACACGATATCGGCATGGTTTCGTCATATGTAAAGACTTTTGCCTGTGTAAACAGAAGCCTTCACTATCATCCTTCGTCAGAGATAACAAATGAACAGCTTCTTGCCTATGGCTGCCCCATTCAGCTCATTACCCATGGAGAAGTTCCGCATACAGTACTCAAACGCCATAGCTGATGGAAGGAAGTATATTTCAATATGATTTTTTCATAAGAGGGCTGTTTGGTGCTCTTTTTGCAAGCATAACAGCAGGTATTGCCGGCACTTATATGGTCTCAAAAAGAATGGTCTTCCTGGGCGGAGGTATTACCCATGCTTCGTTCGGAGGAATCGGAATAGGATACTATGCCGGTATCAACCCGGTGGTCGGAGCTGCAGTCTTTGCAATACTCTCTGCCCTGGGGGTTGAATATCTTTCTGTAAAACAAAAGATAAGGGAAGATTCAGCAATAGGTATACTGTGGGCCTTCGGGATGGCTACGGGAATTATTTTTATGTTCCTTACTCCCGGCTATTCACCCAACCTATTGAGTTATCTCTTTGGCAGCATCCTTACTGTCACCCGTGCCGACATTATTGCTCTTGCCATTATGTCGCTCGTACTTATATTCTACTTCGGCTTTTTCTACAGGACAATTCTGTATATCTCATTCGACGAGACATTTGCAAGGACCTATTCAGCGCATGTCAACGTCTTTAAATACCTTACCACTTCACTGATGGCATTGACCATTGTTCTTAACATAAGGATGGCCGGGATCATACTTGTAATATCGTTGCTTACAATTCCACCAAACATAGCAATGCTGCTGACAAGGGATTATCTGAAGATTGTCATCATTTCTGTAATTGCAGGATTCGCCGGAACGGCAGCCGGATATGCCATTTCATGGTATGCCGGTATACCTGTTGGTGCTACAATTATCTTTACCCTTGCAATACTCTGGCTGATAGTCAGACTGGTAATCATGTTTACCGGAAGGGGAAAAAACATGAATAAAGCAGATAAGGATAATAATTAAAATCTAGTGATATGGATTACGACATAATAGTTATTGGAAGCGGACCGGGCGGCTATGTGGCAGCTATAAGGGCAGCCCAGCTCGGAATGAAGGTGGCTGTGATAGAAAAGGCTGAAATAGGAGGGATCTGCCTTAACTGGGGTTGTATACCCACGAAGTCACTGCTTAAAAGTGCACAGGTTTATGAATATATGACCCATGCAGCAGAATATGGTGTTAGTGTCGAGGGAGAGGTGAAACCTGACTTTGGCGCAATGATAGCCCGCAGCAGGAGTGTGGCCGGGGGAATGAGCAAGGGAGTAAGCTTCCTTTTCAAAAAAAACAATGTTGAACTGATTAAAGGTACGGCAAAGCTTGCCGGAGGGAACAGTGTAGCTGTTGAGGAACCAGAGGGTCAGCAAAGGGTTTTAACTGCAGCCGGCATCATCCTTGCTACCGGTGCCCGGCCCAGGGAGTTGCCTGGAATACCCATTAACCACAGGAACATCATAAGCTACAGGGAAGCCATGACTCTTGAGTCACTGCCCGGATCGATGGTTGTGGTTGGCTCAGGAGCAATAGGAAGTGAGTTTGCATCCTTCTACCGGACCCTGGGCACTGAAGTCACCCTGGTCGAGTATCTTCCCCGTCTTGTCCCCAATGAAGATGAGGAAGTATCAAAACAACTCGAGAGGACCTTCAGGAAGATGAAGATGAAGATCATTACCGGCTCCTCAGTTGAATCTGTTGAAGAATCATCGGGCCGTTGCCTTGTTAAGATAAAAACACCCAAAGGAGAGGAAACCATTGAAGCTGACGTGGTGCTCTCGGCCGCAGGGGTCACTCCCAACATTGAAAACCTCGGACTGGAAGACGCAGGGGTTAAGGTAGAAAAGGGGAAGATAGCCGTTGACGATCATTACAAGACGTCGGCAGAAGGCATATATGCTATAGGAGATATAGTCCACGGACCCGCCCTTGCCCATGTAGCCTCGGCAGAAGGTATTATTTGCGTTGAGAATATTGCCGGACTTAATCCTTTGCCTCTCGATTATAAAAATATACCGGCATGTACCTATACCAATCCCGAGATTGCTTCGTGCGGACTGACAGAAGCTGCAGCCAGGGAAGCGGGTTATGATATCAAAGTCGGAAAATTCCCGTTTACGGCATCAGGCAAGGCAAATGCCCTGGGAGCCAGGGACGGATTTGTAAAACTCATATTCGATGCCGCCTATGGAGAACTCCTGGGTGCCCATATGATAGGTGCCAATGTTACGGAGATGATAGGAGAGATCGTGGTAGCCCGAAAACTCGAAACCACCGCTCACGAGATAATCAAGGCTGTGCATCCCCATCCCACAATGTCGGAAGCAATTATGGAGGCAGCAGCAGCTGCCTATGATGAGGTAATACATATTTAGTTTTCTTCAAACGCAACCTTTAAGGGCAAAATACCATCAATCTTTCGGAAATTGCTGGTATTTCAGCCAATAATTTTATATTTTTATATTTCTAAAGGTCATCAACCTTGCCTGAAATTAAAAATATAATCAACGGTTGTCTTGCCGGCAACAGAAGAGATCAGGAACTTCTGTACCGGAGACATGCTCCAAGATTGTATGCGGTCTGTCTTCAGTATTCCGGAAACGATGATGAGGCAAGGGATATTCTCCAGGAAGGTTTTATTAAGATCTTCGAGAATCTTGCCAATTATAAGTATGAAGGTTCTTTTGAAGGATGGATGCGCAGGATAGTGGTTAATACCGCTCTCGAAAAATACAGGAGTAAGCATAATCTCTACAGGGTTGACGATATCAACCAGATACCCGAACCAGATGCTGAACCTGATAATGGGGATTATTCAGGACTTGAGGCAGGAGATCTGCTCGGTATAATCAGAGAGCTTCCCACAAAATACCGCATGGTGTTCAACCTGTTTGCTCTTGAGGGCTATTCGCACAAAGAGATAAGCAGTATGATGAATATAACTGAGGGAACATCAAAATCCAACCTCTCAAGGGCGAGGGTTATTTTACAGAGAAGGGTTAGTTTATTCACAGGAATTAAAAAGAAACCCAACTATGGTTGATAAACAGGCAAATATTGACCTTGTTTTCAGGAACGGGCTCAGAGAATACGAAGTACTGCCGCCTCCTGAGGTTTGGAACAGCATCCTCCCCTCAGTCAGGAAGAAGCAGTCACCCACTGTTTTACTAAGGGCAGCAGCCCTGGCTTTAATCCTTGTCTCCGTTTCAGTGCTTGCTTACCAGCTGACCCGTCAGACTTCAATTCCATTTGATGCCGGATTCCTTGCCTTTGACCAGGAATCATCGAGGGCCGGGACAATACTGATGAATACACCCGTTGCTGTTCCTGTTACTGAAAACAGATCTGAACTGCCCGTATCCGACAATCCTCCAACCCAGCCATCATACGACCAGGAACCTGAAGCTGCCATCCCTTCGGCAACAATTCAGACGACAACCATTACCCTTCTTAATAATGATGACGACAGGGAAGGGCTTCACGGAACGCTGTCTTCAATGTTCATCAGACAGGATGATCCTGAAGACTTCTTTGCAAATAACTACGGACAGGTGCCTGCACCTCCTCCTGTTACGGAAAAAATAAACAGATGGTCGGTGACAGCCATGGCTTCACCAACATACCAGTCAGCCCTGTCAAAAGGATCCGGCGAAATGGCCAGGGAAATCCTCTCAACGGAACAGACTAATTTCTCATACACGGGCGGACTCTCATTCTCATACAGGGTGAGCGACAAGTTCAGTATCCAGTCAGGCCTTTACTACTCATCCCTCGGTCAGGAAGTGGGAGGGATAAGTGCCTTCGGCGGCTTCAGCGATTATACCTACTCAAAAGGCGACCATAACTTTGAAGTTATGACATCAAGTGGTCTTGTATATACAAACAATGCAGATATTTTCCTTTTCGACGGTGTCGGAGGCCGTGTTAATTCAAGGTTTAACAACGATACATTTGATCCGGCCAAAGCCAGCCTTAATTACATTAACAGCTCAATACACCAGAATTTCAGCTACATTGAGATGCCGGTATTCCTGAGGTACAAGGTAGTCGATGGTACCGTCGGATTTAATATTATTGGCGGATTTTCATACAACATGCTTGTAAACAATTCAGTATATGCCGTTTTTGAGGGAGACAAATACAGGGTGGGCAAGACAGAAGGTGTCAGTAACTTCATGCTGAGCAGTTCGCTCGGTATGGGGCTTGAATATACTGTTACTGATAACCTGTCACTTAACCTCGAACCTACCTTCAGATATTACCTTAACCCCTTTAGTACACTGCCCGGACTTAAAAATCATCCCTATTCCATTGGTGTCTTCTCAGGCCTCTCTTACAAATTCTGATAGTCTTTTTCAGTACTACGACCTGGGCCGGAGTCCCTTTAAAATCATTTAAGATAACACGTTGTTCCTTATTAGGGCCAAAAGTGTTACCTTTGCATTTTGTTTCAGAAAGGGAGGGAAAAATAATGATGATAACAGGAAGAAAGACTGTAGCGGTAGCTGTTGTCCTTACAGTCGTGGCTGGCATTATTATGCTTATGAGCCAGAGTTTTAAGGAGATCAGTGAGTCAGGAGAGACCCCATCACCGGCAGTTGCTCCGGCACTTAACATCATTTACAAACTTCCCGATAGTGTGACCTTTGCAGGAGAGAGGATGCCTCTTGAGAATTTTGACGTAAGAGAAAGCCTTGACCGTGAAATGCTTACCAGTGCATACCGTCATTCTTCAACAATACTTATAATTAAGCGCGCAAACCGTTACTTTCCTGTGATTGAAAAGATCCTCAGGGAGAACGGCCTGCCCGATGATATGAAATACCTGGTGGCCGCAGAGAGTGAATTCATGAATGTCATCAGTCCTGCCGGTGCAACAGGCATGTGGCAGATAATGCAGGCTACAGGAAGAGAAGCAGGGATGGAGATTAACGATGTTGTTGACGAAAGGTACCATCTTGAGAAATCTACTCAGCTGGCCTGCGATTATCTTAAAAAATCGTACCTGAAATACAACAACTGGACCCTGGCAGCGGCTTCCTATAATGGGGGAAGAGCTTCCATAGACAGGCAGATAGAGATCCAGAAAGAACAGAACTACTATGACCTTCTTCTTAATGAAGAGACTGCAAGATATATCTTCAGGGTGGTTGCATATAAACTTATTATAAGTGATCCGAAAAAATACGGATTCGATATCTCAAAGGACGACCTTTATCATGAGCTTGATTTCCGGGAAGTGACTGTCGACACTGCCATTGCCGACCTGCAGGTGTTTGCAGTTGGCATGGGGACAAATTACAAGATGCTCAAATATCTCAACCCATGGTTGCGCAAACCTTCCTTTACACCCCGTCCCTCAAAGAAATATATAATAAAGATCCCATCAGAAGGAATGAGGATATCAGTACCAGGTGAAACAGCAGCCAATGTCTGAAAAGGTTGTGGAGCGTATGCAGGATGAGATCAGGGTGTTTGGGGCCAGGGTCCATAACCTCAGGGATATTGATGTTGTGATTCCCCGAAACAGGCTGGTTGTCATTACTGGATTAAGCGGAAGCGGAAAGTCATCACTGGCTTTCGACACCATTTATGCCGAAGGACAACGCCGCTACCTTGAAACACTGTCAGCTTATGCACGTCAGTTCCTGGGTGGAATGGAAAGACCCGACGTGGACAAGATTACAGGACTGAGTCCGGTTATCTCTATCGAACAGAAGACAACAAATAAAAACCCCCGGTCGACAGTCGGAACGATAACAGAGATATATGACTTCCTGAGGCTTCTCTACGCACGGGCCGCCGATGCATGGTCATACGCCT
Organism: Bacteroidales bacterium; assembly: GCA_034003165.1. Taxonomy (GTDB): domain Bacteria; phylum Bacteroidota; class Bacteroidia; order Bacteroidales; family VadinHA17; genus LD21. Next base: position 8,799 of record JAVEZD010000020.1, read on the forward strand.
CGGGAGAGAAGATGGTTAAATACAATGACGATCAGATTATTGAGCTGATACAAAACCGCTACTCCGGTAAGAAAGTCTATTTCCTTGCTCCTGTTGTTAAAGGCCGCAAGGGACATTATAAAGAACTGTTCGAACAGCTGAGGCGCAAGGGCTTCCTCCATGCCAGAATAAACGGAGAGATAAGGGAGATAACCCACGGACTTAAACTCGACAGGTATAAGACTCATTTTATTGAACTTATAATAGATAAATTAAAAGTCGGGGACGTTACTGAGAAACGACTCAGGGACTCTGTGCTTATGGCTCTTGACCAGGGCGATGGGGTGATGATGATAACAGGATCGGACGGGGACGAACCACGCTATTTCAGCAGGCATCTGATGTGCCCCGTAACAGGTCTGTCATACAATGAACCGGCTCCTCACAGTTTCTCATTCAACTCGCCGCAGGGAGCATGCCCTCACTGTAACGGTCTGGGTGAGGTCTCAAGTATCGACGTCAGAAAACTAATTCCCGACCCGGAACTGAGTATCAGGAAAGGCGGTATCGAACCTCTCGGAAAATACAGAAATGTATGGATCTTCTGGCAGATTGAAGCTATCGCTGAGAAAAACGGCTTTACCCTTGATACCCCTATAAAAAATATTCCCGAAGATGCTCTTAATAAAGTGCTTTATGGCTCCGACGAGGTGCTTAAGCTTTCAAATACACCTCTTGGACTGACGTCAAACTATTTCCTGACTTTTGAAGGTGTTATCAACTTCGTTGGAAACGCTGAAGTTATAAACGGACAGAAAAACGGAACAAAGCTAAGCGATCAGTATGTCCGCTACAGCGTATGCCCCGAGTGTGAGGGGACACGCCTTAAAAAAGAAGCACTTTATTTCAGGATAGACGACAAAAATATAGGAGAGCTGTCGGCAATGGACATAAGAGAACTGGCTGATTTTCTCTCTGATGTGGAGACAAGACTTAGCGACAGACAAAGAGCCATAGCCTCAGAGATACTAAAAGAAATAAGGTCGCGACTGGGATTTCTGCTTGATGTAGGACTCGAATACCTGTCACTTAACCGTGGTGCAAGAACATTATCCGGAGGAGAGAGCCAGAGGATAAGACTTGCAACACAGATCGGTTCACGTCTGGTAAATGTGCTTTATATACTCGATGAACCCAGCATTGGTCTTCACCAGAGAGACAACAGGAGACTGATAGCTGCATTAAAGGAACTCAGGGATTCGGGTAACTCCGTTATTGTGGTAGAACACGACAAGGAGATGATACTCTCGGCCGACTATATAGTCGACATGGGCCCCGGAGCCGGAAGACACGGAGGAGAGATTGTGGCATCAGGCGATCCGGAAGAGATATGCAAGTCGGATACCCTCACTGCCAGATACCTCAACAACAGAAGGAAGATAGAGATCCCGGAACATCGCAGGCCCGGGAACGGCAAGTTTCTGATATTGTCGGGGGCAGGCGGTCATAACCTTAAGAATGTCGATCTGGTTCTGCCTCTTGGTACCTTTATATGTATTACCGGTGTCTCAGGAAGCGGAAAGTCTTCACTTATTAATCAGACCCTTCATCCTGTTCTGGCGCGAAGGTTTCATAATTCAGGCAAGGCAGCCCTGCCTTACCGCGATCTGATAGGGGCCGAAAACCTTGATAAAGTAATTGAGGTCGACCAGTCGCCCATTGGTAAATCACCCAGGTCCAACCCAGCCACATATACAGGTGTCTTCACTGATATAAGAAAGCTTTTTGAACAGACCACCGAGGCTAAGATCAGAGGATTCGGAGCCGGCCGTTTTTCATTTAACGTCAAGGGAGGCAGATGTGAAGGATGTCAGGGCGCAGGAATGAAGACAATAGAGATGAATTTCCTGCCCGATGTCTATGTCAACTGTCCCGACTGTAACGGAAAAAGATATAACAGGGAAACACTTTCAGTACAATATAAGGGGCAGTCTATAAGTGATGTGCTTGAAATGACTATTAACAATGCAGCAGAGTTTTTTGCAAATGTCCCATCTATTTACAACAAGATAAAGACCATGCAGGATGTTGGCCTGGGCTATATCAGACTGGGCCAGCAGTCAACAACCCTGTCGGGAGGAGAGGCCCAGAGGGTAAAGCTGGCTACTGAACTTGCCCGGCGCGACACCGGGAAAACACTCTATATCCTTGATGAACCAACCACCGGCCTTCATTTTGAAGATGTGAGAGTTTTGCTTGATGTTCTTAATAAGCTGGTTAACAAGGGTAACACTGTTGTTGTCATAGAGCATAACATGGATGTAATAAAAATGGCCGACCATATCATCGATATGGGAAGGGAAGGCGGAAAGGATGGAGGTGAAATACTATTCTCAGGATCGCCCGAACAACTGGCATCATGTAACGGGAGCTACACCGGGATGTTCCTTAAACAGGAACTAAGGAACGGAAAATGATTATATTTGAAAATTAAAATTTTTGTAATGGAAAAACCGGCTGATCTTATTAAAGATGCATTTGACCAGAAGACCTGGCAGGAAATACATATAACTGACTCATGGAGGGTTTTTAAGATATTATCTGAATTGGTGGAGGGCTTTGAGAAACTGGCAAGGATAGGCCCCTGTGTCTCTATCTTCGGTTCAGCCCGTACTCATTACAACGACAAATACTACAGACTGGCCGAGGATATAGCCTTCAAGCTCACTCAGAATGGATATGGAGTAATTACCGGTGGCGGACCAGGCATCATGGAAGCAGCAAACAAGGGTGCAAAAAGAGGAAACGGTAAATCAGTAGGTATCAACATAGACCTTCCGTTTGAACAGAGACCAAACCTTTATATTGATTCAGACAAACTTATAACATTCGACCATTTCTTCGTCAGAAAAGTAATGTTTATGAAATATGCCCAGGGCTTTATTGTACTCCCGGGCGGATTCGGCACTTTTGACGAGTTGTTTGAGGCCATGACTCTTATCCAGACCAGGAAGATAGGTAAGTTTCCAATTATCCTCGTTGGTAAAAAATACTGGAGCGGCCTTATTCAATGGATAAAAGAAGAGATGCTTGAAGAAGAGAAAACAATTTCGCCTGAGGATATGGACCTTTTTACTGTGGTTGAGACTTCTGATGAAGCTGTCGAAACCATTGTTAAGTTTTACTCGAGGTATCTTCTTAGTCCAAACTTCTGATAGTCAAGGAAATACTGTCTGGGAACAGACACAGGGATGCAGGGTTATTTTTTCCTCATCCGGTCCATTTCGCGCGAGGCATCCTTCCTCTTAAGGGTCTCGCGCTTGTCATATTCCTTCTTACCCTTTGCAATAGCTATCTCGGCTTTGGCAAAGCCCCTTTCATTGATAAAGACCTTGATGACTATTATGGTAAGGCCGCTTTCCTTTACCTTCCTTTCAATCTTGCGGAGTTCCCTTGATTTCAGAAGGAGCTTCCTGTCGCGTATAGGATCGTGGTTATTGAGGTTGCCCCACCAGTATTCTGAAATATGCATGCCTTTCAGGTAAAGCTCCCCGCCACTGAAAAAACAGTACGAGTCGGAAAGAGCTGCTTTCCCCATCCTTATCGATTTGATCTCTGTCCCCGTCAGCTTAATTCCTGCAACGTATTTCTCAAGAAATTCATAGTCGTGAGAAGCCTTCCGGTTTTTGATGACAATATCAGATGAGCTTCCTTTCATCATATAATAATTGATTTCAATGGTATGATGGAACCCACATGCAGGTGATTATTATAATATTGTGTTTTTGTATTCAAATACATGTGGGTTTCATCGTAACAAATCAGCTGAACAGGGTGAAATAAATTTTGTCGGAGACTGTTGACAGAATACGGCCCACACCAAAGAAAAGGACCAGAAACAGTATTAATGATACTATGAAGAGCTGAAACCTTTTTTTATCAGTAATATCCGGATAGGCTAAAAGACCAGCCCAGCAGAAGTAAAAACCATAAAAGGCAAGTATGTTTACAAAAATGAGAGATTCAAATAACTGGCTTATAATCTGACATATAAGAAGTGGACTTATGGAGTATACTATCAGTCTGAAAGCAAATTCGTGGTCCTTTTTTACATCCATATAACCTGAAACAAAGTTGTACAGCCAGGTAAAAGCGTATACTACCGTGTAGTATAGCAGAAATGTTTTAACAGCTGCCAGCACCCCATACATAGGATTCAGTCCGGAATGAGTGAAGAACAATGTCCCAAGAAATGCAGCAATTGAAGTCATGATGACCAAAGGAAGGAGGAAAAGGCGGTTTATGTCGCCGACAGATTTGTCTCCTGCCATAATTGAATCCCATTCTCTTATAGGATCAACTGTCAGACTTTTTATTCTCCTGTATAAAAACCTGTAATCCATTGTAGTATTATAAAGGTGCCGCAAAAATAAGTAATTTTACGGTAACTTACTGATTAATATCAAATCATTCCCTTTATGCCTGATGAAAACAGATTAAAATATGATTTACTTGTAGTTACGGGGCCTACGGCTTCAGGGAAGACAGCCCTTGCCGCTGCAGTGGCATTGGAACTGGGGGCCGAAATCATTAGCGCCGATTCGCGACAGGTATACAGAGGTATGGACCTGGGTACAGGAAAAGACTACAGTGATTATATAGTGGATGGACATAAGATTCCCTGCCATCTTATTGATATTGCAGATCCCGGATATAAGTATAATGTATTCGAGTATCAGCGCGATTTTCTGAAAGTAACTGCCGGCCTGAAGGCGAGGGGTGTGTTCCCTGTAGTGTGCGGGGGATCGGGATTGTATGTCGACAGTGTTGTTTCAGGCTACCGTATGTTTGAGGTACCTCCCGACTACAGTCTCAGGGCTGAACTTGAAACAAAAAGTCTTGACGAGCTGACCGGTATGCTTGCCGGGTTTAAGAAGCTTCATAATGTCACCGACACAGATACAAAGAAACGGGCAATAAGGGCTATTGAGATTGAGCTTTTTCAGAGAAGGGAAGGGGAAAGGCAGACTGCCTTCCCGGGTATGAAAGCCCTTATCACAGGTGTTCTTCCCGACAGGGAGACAAGGAGGAGAAGGATAAGTGAGAGACTCAGGCAGAGACTGGAGACCGGAATGATAGATGAAGTAAGGACGCTTATGGAGGGCGGACTGGATCCGGAGATACTTATATATTATGGTCTCGAATATAAGCATATAACACTGTATCTGACAGGGAAGGTATCATATGAAAAGATGGTGTCGGACCTGGAGATAGCCATTCATCAGTTTGCAAAACGTCAGATGACATGGTTCAGAGGTATGGAACGAAAGGGAACAGTAATTCACTGGATCGATGCGAGCCTGCCGGCAGAGCAGAAGAAGCAGAAGATCCTTGATTTGCTTAACGGGTTCTGATCTATTGCATATATGAGTCGAGCCATTCGAAGAATTCACGCTGCCAGATAACTGAGTTCTGGGGTCTGAGAACAAAATGTGTCTCGTTTTCAAAGAATAACAGGCGGCTGGGTATGTTATTAAGCTGGGCAGCCTGAAATGCTTCAAGACTCTGGGTATACGGGATCCTGAAATCGTTTGCTCCTGTAATAATAAGAATCGGAGTATCCCATTCATCGGCTTTGAGGTGAGGAGAGTACATATAACTCCTGGGGCTGTTCCAGTAAGGACCCTCAATGTCTTTATCAGGGAACCACAGCTCTTCGGTTGTGCCGTACCAGCTTGTGAAATTGAACATCCCGCAATGAGCGATGAAAGCCTTGTATCTTCCGGCATGAGCTCCGGCAAGGTAGAATACCGAGTATCCTCCGTAGCTGGCACCCACGGCACCCATCCTTTCACTATCTATATATTTCTCCCCGGCCATGGCATCGGTGGCATCAAGATAATCCCGGATATTGGCACCTCCGTAGTCTCCCGATATCTGCTCCTTCCATGCCTGGCCGAATCCTTTGTTTCCCCTGCGGTTGGGAGCAATAACAATATAGCCTTTGGCTGCCATCATCTGGAAGTTCCAGCGGTACGACCAGAACTGCCCGAGTGACGATTGAGGACCTCCGTTGCAGAAGACAAGAGCCGGGTATCTGACTGAAGGATCAAAATCGGGTGGATATACTATCCACATCTGGAGATCCTTGTTGTCACTGGTTCTTATATATTTCTCTTCAGACCTGCCCATGCGGATGTGTTTGTAAATCTCCCCGTTTATTGAACTCACCTGCCTGATTGTACCTGATACCGGGTCAACAGCAGCAAGCTCAGGAGCCATCGAGTACGACATGATACCGGAGATAAGGGTTCCGGAGTTTAACCGGATAGGACCAAGATCATGGTTCCCTTCTGTTACTTTATCAACCCTGTTGTCTGAGAGATTTATCTTGAAGATCTGTGAAGTACCCAGATAGGCGCATGTGAAGTAAAGAGTGCCCTCATTGAACCAGGCCAGGTTTTCTGCATCAAAATCCCAGCCCCTTGATACCCAGGTTCTGCTGCCCGATTCGCGGTCATAAACAAAAATTCTGTCAAGGTCCGACTCATAACCATCTCGTTCCATGCTCTGGTAGGCAATTTTCGATCCATCGGGCGAAAACACCGGATATCTGTCATAACCACGGTTACCCTCGCTTATGTTTATTTCTTTGCCTGAAGAGATCTCGTACAGGATGATGTCTGTATTAGTACTTACTGCATCATCGCGGCCATAAAGCCTTTTTACTGTATAGGCCAGGTATCTGCTGTCGGGGCTCCATGCTATCTCCGATTCTTCATAGTAGGGAGCCGTGGGGGAGTTAAACCTCTGGCCTTCCATGATATCCTTTTCATCCGTGACAGTGTTGCCGTTGAATGAAGCCACGAAGATATGGCTGTACGAGTAATCGCTCCATGAATCCCAGTGACGGTACATAAGATCGTTTATTATCCTTACCCTGGCTTCTTCGAATCCGTGTTTTTCGTTAGCCGTCTGATCGATCTTTACTCTCCGGCTGAAGAAGATCCTTTTGTCTGAAGGAGAAATACGGAAGCTTTCAAAGTCATCAAGACCATCTATCTGAGCTTGTTCCGATCCGTCGGCATTCATTGTCATAAGCCGTCCTTCCCTGACGAATGCAATCTTCTTTCCCTCGTCAAACCACTGCGGTGAGCTGCCACCTCCTTCGGTCAGTTTAACCGGGTCTCCGCCTTCAGTGTTCTGGCTGAATATTTCTGTAAGTGATTTTTCGGTTGCAAGGTCGGTGCGTGTTACAGTATAAAGCACTGTCTTCCCGTCGGGCGAGAGGGCAAAAGACCCTAGTCTTCCGAACTTCCACATTATTTCAGGAGTCATCAGTCCGGCTTCTTTTTCCTCTGCGGTGAGTTCGTTGTTAATCGCCGGAGAACCTGTTGTCTCTTGAGGTTTGTTAGTGGTGTTGCATGAAGAAAACAGGATGACTGACATCATCAGGATGACAAGCTTCTTTTCCATAACAAGGAGTTTTATTTTGACAATAACATAACAGACTGTCTGTACCCTGAAAAACCAGAAGGGAGAGCAAATTACCAATTTTCCTCCCCTCTGGTTGGTATCAGATATCAGGGCCTTAACGGCTTATTGTTTCTTAAGAGCTTCAGAGACTTTTGTCTTCAGCTCATCATAGAGTTCAGGATTATCTTTAAGAACCTGCTTGACGGCATCCCTTCCCTGGGCCAGCTTTGTCTCTCCATAGCTGAACCATGATCCGCTTTTCTTAATGATATTGAAGTCAACGCCAAGATCAATTATTTCGCCAAGCTGAGAAATTCCTTCGCCATAGAGAATATCAAAATCAGCCTTTCTGAAGGGCGGGGCCAGTTTGTTCTTTACTATCTTAACCCTGGTCCTGCTTCCCGTTATCTCCTCTCCATCCTTAATCTGGCTTGTTCTTCTTATGTCAAGCCTCACCGAGGCATAGAATTTAAGAGCATTTCCTCCGGTAGTGGTCTCGGGATTACCGAACATAACTCCGATCTTGTCTCTGAGCTGGTTTATAAAGACACATGAAGTATTGGTTTTGTTAATGTTTGCTGTCAGCTTCCTGAGAGCCTGCGACATAAGCCGGGCCTGGAGACCCATTTTCGAGTCACCCATTTCGCCTTCGATCTCAGCTTTTGGGGTAAGGGCGGCCACGGAGTCGATGACAATTATATCGAGCGCCCCCGAACGTATCAGGTTATCGGTAATCTCAAGAGCCTGTTCGCCATTGTCGGGCTGGGAGATAAGAAGGTTGCCTACATCGACTCCAAGTTTTTCGGCATAGTTCCTGTCGAAAGTGTGTTCAGCATCGATTATAGCAGCTATACCCCCGTTCTTCTGAGCTTCGGCAATAGCATGAATGGCCAGGGTCGTTTTCCCTGAAGCCTCCGGTCCGTAAATCTCAATTACCCTTCCGCGGGGGATTCCTCCTATACCCAGGGCTGCATCAAGACTTATTGATCCTGTTGAGATAACCTGAACATTCTCCACGGCCTGATCGCCGAGTTTCATTATAGTGCCCTTGCCATAATCTTTCTCAATCTTTCCAAGGGTAACTTCAAGTGCCTTAAGTTTTTCCTTATTGATTTCTTTTCTTTCGTTGCTCATATCAGCTCAGTTATTTATTTATACAATCCGAAGATCTGTTCCGAATGTTCCTTTGTATCGACTTTTGATATAATCTTCTCAATAATACCTTCCTCATTTATAACAAAGGTTGTCCTGGCGATACCCAGAAATGTTCTTCCGTACATTTTCTTCTCTTTCCAGACCCCGTATGCATCTGTAATGCTCTTTGTGGTATCGGCTATCAGGGGGAAGGGTAGCGAGTATTTCTGCGCAAAGTTTTTATGCGATTTCTCAGAATCCATGCTTACTCCCACAACGGCAAACCCTTTTTCCAGGAATATGTCATGATTATCCCTCAGATTGCATGCTTCAGCCGTACAACCCGGTGTGTTGTCTTTGGGATAAAAATAAAGGATAAGCTTCCTGCCACTGAAATCTTTCAGGCTGACAGTATTGCCATTCTGGTCCACTCCAGTGAACCCGGGGGCTTTCATTCCTTCCTTTAGTTGGTCCATATAATTGTATGATTTTGTAATTAAGGGTAAATTTACGAAGTTTGAATCGTATTCCGGCAGGGGATTTGCAATTATTATTAACAAAGCAGGTTGCGCGGATATTGCTTTTGAAAAATAAACATACTGACAATAAGATGATTAAAAAGCCGGAAATAATTAACGGAATCATGCCTTTGAAGCCTGCCGGTTTCTTTTCTGCTATTGTTATGGCATTTTTCCTCAGTGCTGTTCTGTATTCGCAGCCGGAAAGCGGAGCAGAGCTGAAGACCAGAGGGACCGAAGCATTTTCAAAAGGTGATTTTGTACAGGCTCTTGATGACTTCGGACAACTTTTAAAGGTTTATCCGGCTGACCCTCTTTACAAATATTATTATGGGGCTTCACTGGTGATGCTTGAGGAGAAAATCAACAGGGCTTCTTCAATGTTGACTGAAGCAATGGAGGGAAGGGGTATAAAGAGTGTTCCTGATGATGGGTGGTTCTATCTTGGCCGGGCCAGGCAGTTGTCGGGTGAATATGATGAGGCAATAGAGGCATTCAAAACTTTTTCTGATGTGGCAGGCAAAAAACAGGCCAGGGAGCGTGATACTGAATTGTATATAAAACAGTGCAGGAACCATGAGGGATTGAGAAGCTTTGAGACTATTATGGCTGAGGGTACGGGCTCTGTTGTGCGGAATTCAGGACTTACCGGGGATCAAGCCGCAGTGAGCAATCAGGGCACATTAACTTCTCAGAGGAGGGAAGGCCCCAGGGAGTATTTGCCTGAAGAGGATGACAGGTTACTGGCAGATGCCTTTGGCTATCAGTCGAAGGCTGATTCACTGCAAAAAGTTGTCTCTGACTCAAAGGCAAAACCCGTTCAGAAAACCGGTGACATGGTTACAGATGGCGATACCCGGGTGGCTGATGCTCAAAAGGCAGCCGCTCTTAACCAGGAGGCAGCCGACAGGATTTTCTCGGGTCTGGAGGGAAATAATAAGATCGGACCTGAACCAGAAAATACAGTGACCGTAGCTGACAGCAATAAATCCGGGGTTCTTCCCTCAGCTCCTCCGGCCCTCAACATGGTTCAGGAAAAGCAGGATGAAAAGGTTCAGGAACAGAGTGGCAGTACGGCGATTTTTGAAATAATCCAGGGCCGGGTTTTCAGTCCTGAGGAAACCATAGAGATGAATCCTGAAGTACCTCCGGGACTGGTTTACAGGATACAGATGGCCGTCTTCAGAAATCCGGTATCCCCTTCACTTTTCAGGGGGATAAATCCCGTATACGGGATAAGGGCCGAAGGAACCGACATAACATATTACTATGCAGGGTATTTCAGAAAGATTACTGATGCTCAGAAGGCTCTGATACTTGTGAGGCAGGAAGGCCTGAAAGATTCCTTTGTTGTTGCAGTTATGGATGGGAAAGCTGTATCTCAGGAGAGGGCAGCCATACTTGAGAAAGAATGGGGAAATATTTCGTTTACCACAGGTACTGAAAAGAAAATAACACCACCAAAAGAAGAAACCCCACCTGAACTATCGTACAGGGTTGAGATCACAAGATCTGAAAAAGCTCTTCCCGATGATATTGTTGAGGGATACAGGGTTTTATCAGGGAAAAGAGGTTTTGAAATACTGAATTCAGATGATGCAAAAGTAGTATATCTGATAGGAAAATTTATTACTTTTGAAAGCGCTGAAGACTTTGCCGGTCTGCTAAGAAGAAACGGCTATAGTGATGCCAGGGTTTCAGCCTGGCTTGGGAAAAGGGAGATACCGGTAGAGACTGCAAAACAGCTTTTTGAAATGACTGAATGAAAGAGAGAACACTACATAGGGATGACAAACTGAAGCATGGCGGAGAGAAGTGTGTGCTGGTCCTCTATAATGATGAGGTAAATACCTTTGATCATGTAATCAAATCACTGGTCGAGGTATGTGGTCATGATGCCGTACAGGCTGAACAGTGCGCCCTCATAGTTCATCTAAAGGGCAGTTGTGAGATAAAGTCGGGAATAAGGGAAGTGCTCAATGCCATGAGCCGTTCACTTAATTTCAAGGGTCTTACCTCCAGGGTAGAGATAGCCGGTAACTGACCTTATTTTTCGCGGTGAAATAATCCCCATAAAGCCCTGTCGAAGAATGCCAGGAAAAAGATACAGGCCGTTCCGTAAACCATCCAGCCGGGCAGATTAATATCCCTAAGGAACCCAAAGTCGGGATGGGGAAGTACTATACTTATATCAGGAACAAGGCCGGGGATCCTTGATAACAGGTTGCTTCCTTCTTCAGATGGGATAAAAATAAGGGCTGCTGTAATAAGGGCTGCGGTTACCAGTACAGAAAGTACCGGTACAACCCATCTGCCGGCCTTAACCTTATCCGGCTTATGAGATGCGGTTTCAAGACGAATCCTGTCCATGGTTAAGGAAGTGAACTCAGCAGGAGCTTTCTCAATCTTTCCCGGATCAATATATGACCTAAGAAAATCATCGTTGTATGTATCCCGTTTATCCATTTAATATCAGATTTTTCTTTTTTGCTTTTGCAATTATCTGAATCATTTTCTGCCGGGCCCTGAAGAGCCTGACTTTAATGTTTGTACTACTAATCCCTGTTATGTCCGAGATCTCACGGATGTCAAGATCTTCATAATAGTGCAGGGTTATCAGAGCTCTTTCTTCCTCGCTTATCTTCTGAAGGGCAAAGTTAAGCAAAGATTCCCTGTATTCGCTTTCCGTTTCTTCCTGCGTCTGGCCTCTGGTAAAAAAATCTATGTAGTCGGCCGGAAATTCTTCAAGCGACAGAGGTGAGTTCTTCCTCGAACGTACCCGGGAGACGGCTGTATTATATACTATCCTGTAAAACCAGGTTGAGAAACTGCTTTTCATCCTGAATCCTTTTAATGAGTTGAAAGCCTTAAGAAACGAATCCTGCAAAATCTCTTCTGCATCTTCCCTGTTGCCTGAGATCCTGAAGGCCAGGTTGAAGCCTCTGTCCTTATGCCTGTCTATAATAAGGGAATAGGCTTCAGTCTTTCCGCAAAGGACTTGTTCGATGTAGAATATATCTCCTTTGTAACTCATTTGGCTCTTTGACGCAAAAACCTGCGCGATGGTTACCGTGCTTATAAAAAACATGGTAATTAAATGTTTTTGTAAAGTTATTTCTTTTGTGGAAACCGGCTGGCAGATCACTGTAAGTTATAGTATTATTCATTTTACCGCTGAATACAGCCTGTGAGATCGCTTAATCCGGCTGCCCGACCTTACTGTAAGCAGCCAGACCAGCAGGGAAATTTACAGAAAGAAAAAAATATCTCTGGCGTTTGTAACCAGTCGACGGGATAAGAGGTCTAAGGGATAACAAAACAGTTTGGAAATTATTAAAACGGGTATTATGGAAGCAGTAATTATTTTAATCGCAATGTTTGCCTCATTCTTCGGGATAGCATACATTTTTTTCACAACACGCAACAAGGAAAGGATGGCATTGATTGAAAAAGGTGCTGAAGCCAGTCTCTTCAACACAGGGAAGACCGGTATCATGAATTTCAGCTGGAGCCGTTTTTCGCTGAAGACAGGGATGTTCCTCATGGGAGTAGGCTTTGGTATAATAGCTGGTGGAATTCTTGACTCCCTCAATGTTCTGGAGCAAGGAGCCTGCTATTCATCAATGATCTTCTTCTTCGGTGGTCTGGGCCTTGTTGTCTTCTACATCATTGACAGGAAGAATAAATAGCTTTTTTGTTTGGGTTTGTGACCGGCATCCTGAAATAACGGGCGCCGGTCATGGCTTATATAATTGCTGTCTTTCTATTCTGTGTAGAACAGTATCATCTGTCTGACGGCTTCAGTGCACACACTGCAGAAGCCGTCAGATGTATTTGATTTCATCCGGCAGTTTATCTGGGGCCTGAAAATTCCTTTAGCAGAATAGCCTCCTCCCTCAAAAACACCTGTGGTATTCAAATACTTTTCATCAGGAGGTGTAGGAACGGGGGTATCCCTGTCAAGCATCTTTTCCCATTTTGAATCAAAGTTAACCAGTGTGGTTATATTGGGCTCCCAGGGTTCGACATCAAGGGGGTAGAATTCATCATATGCTACTGTTGACTCATAATATTCATCTGCCAGGCCGGCGAATCCATGGCCGAGTTCATGTAGAAACACATGATTCGAAAGAGCATGGTCGGATGTTGTACCGCTGTAGTAGTTGTAAACCCCGCCACCGCCATACTTGTCGCTGTTAATCAGAACAACTATATTGTCGTGTGGAACAGCTGCTGCATAATCGTTTACAGTTTTAATGTCCTGAGTGGTCAGGTATCTGTCGAGGTCGAAAGTGTAAAAACTCGCATTCATGACGGTGTTCCTGTATATCTTTTCTCCGGGGATGTCAGTGCCTGAATCAGCCGAAACGGCCTCCACTGCCCATATGTTGATTTTATCCCTGAATTCACTGAAAGGCTCCTCCTTCAAAAGAATATCAGCCATCCTGGCGACATCGTTCCTGAACTTTTCCATTTCATCTGCCGTGTATCCTTCTGCCAGAAAGGCAATATCCACACATTCATGTGGATCGCCCGAAAAGTGGATCCTTGAGGTGTTAACAGCGGCAACGGGCTCCTTCCTTATGAAATAGTCCTCCGGGTCTATTATTGTTTCATAGAGCTTTGAAAATTCACCGCTCCTTTCCCTTTTGCTCAGTACGAATTTTACTTTGTTTTTTGGGAAGGGCATGGTGGCCACCTCATAGAAGCTGCGTTGCATCACTTTGGCTTCAGCTGTTGTCTGCCATTCCTGGAAGAGGGTGCAGAAGCCCCTCGAATAGATCAGGTTATCGCCTGGCTGATCAAACAACTCATATTTGAAGCTGCCGTATCCGAACGGATCAATAAGGTTGTTAAGTGAACCCGACCAGTAAGGTTCTTCCTTCATCCCGACGGGATAGACGATGGTCGATGAACTGTCGCCTGAAAGCATGAAATCGAACCTCAGCACTTTGTCAGTGAAGTATTTGTTGAAGCCTTCCTGGCCCGGGAGCTGGGAGGTGATTAGAAGCAGGCTTAAAACAGCAAAAAGTCTCATATCGTATATTTTGATCAAATTATGTAAAGCTAAAAATTATCGGCAGAAAGGATCAATAATTTAACTAATTTTGCCAAAACCAAATGATCGACCCTATGCTTTTCTCAAACGATCCGGCAGTATGGCTGAAAGATCTGCTTATTGATACCGGATTGGGCAATAGCATTTCTGCCTTCCTGAGTACGGCGATACTTGTTTGTGTGGTGCTGCTGCTCAGCTGGCTGTCGAATGTCATTACCAAGTTCATTATAAGGAAGGTTGTTGCCCGGATTGTAAGAAGAACTGCATCAGTATGGGACGATATACTCCTTGAGCAGAAGGTTTTCCTGAGATTATCGCATTATGCACCTGCCCTGGTTATCTGGCTTATGGCAGGATGGGCCCTGAAAGAATATCCCGTCTGGCTGCTGGCAGTCAGGAAGCTTACCTATATCTATATGATCCTTATAGGGATGGTTGTCATAAATACCTTTATAGAAGCATGGCACAAGATCTACCTTACCCTGCCTGTATCGCAGCACAGACCCATAAAGGGGTATGTTCAGGTCGTAAAGATATTTGTTATCGCCATCACTGCTTTGATAATTATCTCGGTTGTTTTCAGGAAAGAGGTCAGTGCGGTGGTTGCCGGACTCGGAGCCATGGCTGCCGTGCTTATGCTTATATTTAAGGATCCCATTCTGGGGCTTGTTGCAAGTATACAGCTGTCGGTCAATAAGATGATGAAGATAGGGGACTGGATCTCAATTCCGGGACGTCAGGTTGACGGAAATGTCATAGATATGACCCTTACAACGGTCAAGGTTCAGAATTTTGACAAGTCCATCATTACCGTTCCCACCTATTCGCTTGTAAGCGAATCATTCCAGAACTGGATTGGCATGGAGGAATCGGGTGTGAGGCAGATCAAAAGGTCAATAATGATCGACATCAGGAGCATCAGTGTTGCCGGCAAGGATCTTAAGGAGAAATATCTTGCGATTCCTGAGATAAGCGATTTTTTCGATTCAATAGACAAGGAGTATGGGATCAGAAAGCCTGTAAGAGATGGCAGTCAGGATGTAACAGTTTCGGCAGGGGTCACCAACCTGGGCCTGTTCAGGATCTATGCTGAAACCTGGCTCAGAAAGCATCCCATGATAGACAGTGACCAGACCATCATTGTAAGGCACCGTCCCCAGGCAGGTGACGGACTTCCGCTGGAGATATATGCTTTCTGTACACGGAACTCGTGGATACATTATGAACATATTCAATCTGAGATATTTGAACACCTTTTTGCGGTGATGCCCGCATTCGGACTAAGGGTGTTCCAGCAACCATCAGGAGATGATCTTCTGACCCTGTCAGAGAAGAAATAGAGCACGGAACTATAATAAAAACTAAGACTATGGCTGACCTGAACACACGAATTAGCGATTATGTATGGAAGAACCTCAATGAGAAGCATATTACCGGGAAAAAGGATACTTTCTGGGAGGCACTGAGGAATACTGGTACCGAACTGTGGCTCGATACTGGCGACATGGAAGAAGCCGAAGCAAACTGGACGGCCGAGATGAGCGCTCTGACAACCAACAATACCTTGCTTAATAACGAGATACAGAAAGGGATTTATGATATCTTCATTTCTGAGGCTAAGAGTATTGTAAGGGAACTGCCGGCCGAGGAGAGGGTCAAAGAGATAGCCTTCATTCTTAATGCCCGTCACGGACTGAGACTGGCATCAAGGTTCGGGGGATATGTCAGTGTCGAGCTTCACACCGATACGGCTCACGACATAAAGGCCATTGAGTATTACGGAAAGAGATTCCATGAGATTTGTCCCGACCAGTTCATAGTAAAGGTACCCTACACTGCCGAAGGCCTTATTGGTGCGAGGAAGCTGAAGGATGCCGGGGTAAGGATAAACTTCACGCTTGAGTTCAGTGCGAGGGAGAACGCTCTCGTGACTCTTGTAACAAGACCCGACTACCTGAATGTCTTTCTTGGCAGGATTGGTGCATTCATAATTGAAAACAAACTGGGCGACGGAACGGGAGCAGGGGAGAGGGCAGTTATTGCATCTCAGAACTGGGTGACCGGCCTTTCTGCCAGGAATCCGTGGCAGACAAAGCTTATTGCGGCAAGCCTCAGAAATCCATCACAGCTTGAGCTCCTGGCAGGAACAGATGTATATACAATGCCACCGAAGGTTGCTGCTGGCGGAAGAAAAGAGCTTAAGGGTGAGTTCAGTTCACAACTGCATCAGAACTATGAAGTGAACCTCTTCTCGTCAGCTGCGGAAGCCAGGATAGAAAAATTCTGGGAAGTAGATGATAATGTTATTAACCTGGCTGAGAGACTCGCTGCCAGTCTGCCCGCATCGGGTCAGGAGCTTATTCGTATCGCCCACGAGGAAGGCTGCGGTGATATGTTCCCATTCATGAACAAAGAGGAGAAGTCATTCATAAAAAGTGATGGGAAGATCCCTTTATACTCAAGATGGGCCGACAGGATAAGTAAGGGCGAGCTGGCACCCGACACATTGCTTACGCTGGCCGGACTGGCATCGTTCACAGCTGACCAGGAGATGCTTGATCAGAGGATCAGGGGAATCATAGGCTGATTTACAAGGATCTCTGTCTCATGATCTCATAGATGATGATCCCTGCTGCAACGGAGACGTTAAGCGAGGTTATCTTGCCCGACATGGGTATACCGGCCATGTGGTCAGCCATTTTAAGCAGTTCGCGGCTGATACCCTGACCTTCGGATCCAAGAACAAGAACCAGAGGTCCACTGAGGGGCAACTCCGAAAGCATGACTCCTGAGTTCTCTTCGGCACAGACGACACTTAATCCTGATTCTTTAAGGTAGCTTATTGATCTGACAATGCTTTTTTCACGGCATACAGGCAACAGGTGAAGAGCTCCTGCTGATGCTTTTACTGCATCGGCTGTGATTCTGGCCGAACCTTTTTCAGGTATCATCACAGCATGGGCACCCATACATTCTGCGCTTCTGACAATGGCTCCAAAATTTCTTACATCGGATACCCCGTCGAGAGCAACAATAAGAGGATCTTCTCCTTTTTCGAAGATCATAGGAAGGAGGTTGGCTATGCTCTCATATTCAATAAGTGATAACCAGGCAAGAACGCCCTGGTGGTTTTTCCTCGTAACAAGTTCTATCCTTTCCACAGGAACGATCTGGTAGACAATGTTGTGTTGTCTCACCTCAGTCATCAGTTCATGATAGAGCGGCCCCTGCAGCCCCTGCCTTATCAGAAGACGGTCGAGCTGTTTTCCGGCCCTGATAGCTTCTATCACGGGACGAAGACCAAAAATACAATCAGACTCTTTTAGCATATCTTAAATATCG
>JAVEZD010000021.1:0-4938 GCA_034003165.1 Bacteroidales bacterium
AAAAAATATAATCTATTCACAACTTGTAGTTCTAAGTAAGAAAATTACAAACTTCCGAAAAGCCCTTAAAACAAAATGAAGCCCCTGCCCCCAACTCCCGGCTCTCCGCCCCCAGCTCCCAGCTCCCAGCCCCCTGCTCCCTGCTCTCCGCCCCCTGCCCCCAGCCCCCTGCCTTCCCACGAGATCCGTAGCCCTGAGATGCAGGAGGTAATGTCGGGGATACCCGGCAGCTTCCTTAGATGGGGATTATTCATGTTTTTTGCTATTATAATGGCCATCGTGCTGGTGAGTTGGTTTATAAGCTATCCGACTGTGGTAACGGCACCTGTAACCATAACAACATTTAACTCCCCGGCATCACTACTGGCCAGGTCCGGAGGCAAGATAGACAGACTTGTAGTGGAGAATGAAGAATATGTAAAGAGCAACCAACCGGTGGCTGTAATAGAGAATACAGCACGATATGAAGATGTCGTCTCACTTGAGGCATTCCTGGGAATACTTAGAGATGATCCGGACTGGATTAAAAACACATCACAATATGAACCCCCGCAGGGTCTGTCGCTGGGCGAGATCCAGAACAACTATTCAAGGTTTTCAGGTGTTTTTAACCAGTACAGGGAATATTCCCGCCAGGCATATATTGAGTCAAAGTTAGAACTTCTTAAGGAGCAGCTTATCAGGCAGCAGGAATACACTCAGGAGCTGATGGTACAAAGGCAGCTGTCAGAAGAAGACCTGCGGCTTGAAAAAAACAGTTTTTACCGTGACTCGTTACTGTATGCAAGAAGCGATTATTCGATATCGGTCAATGAGTATGAGAAATCCAGGCAGGCGCTTCTTCAAAGGCTCTCGGCCTTCAGCTCTCTCAAGGCTTCAATTAAAAGCAATGAATCATCAACCCTGAGGATGAGGGAAACGCTTCTTGACCTTGAGGTAAGGCTGGAGAATGAACTTCATCAATACTCTCTGGACCTGGAGGAGGCTTTTCAGCTTCTTGAGGTATCAATAAAGCAATGGAAGGAGAAATACCTTATTGAAAGTCCGGTTGACGGCAAGGTAACACTGACAAGTTACTGGAACGAGAACCAGGTGATCAAAGCCGGGGATATATTGGCTACGGTAATCCCCGATGATAAAAGCAGGATTCTTGTAAGGGCAGAAGTCCCTGCTTCGGGTGTGGGGAGGGTAAGGACTGGTCAGGATGTCAATATAAAGCTGTCAGGATTTCCGTATATGGAGTATGGCATAATACGAGGAAAGATCAGTACTCTTTCCCTTGTTCCTGCCGGGGGTGTTTATATCGCCGGGATTGACCTTGTTAACGGAATGAGGTCCACCTACAACAATGACCTTAATTTCATAAGTGAGATGACCGGAACAGGAGAAATCATAACAGAAAACAAAAGGCTGATATACAGGTTTATAAAACCACTGAAAGCATTGGGGAAATAAATGCTGGAAAGAAACAGGGAGAAAGAGATGTCTCAATAATTGCTGTTGATCCTCTGGCGGATGAGTATGAGGCGATACTTAAGAAATACGGGATCATACCCTTGGTAAGAACTATAAGACTGGAAGCGGAGAATCTTACAGATACCTTTTGTCCAGATACATTTGATCTTGTTTTTGCAAGAAACTGCATTGATCATACATATAATCCCGAGAGAGCAATTCTTCAGATGATTAGTGTAGTAAAAAGTAATAGCTATGTATTGATGGAGCATAAGCCAAATGAAGGAGAAAATGAAAAATACCAGGGTCTTCATCAATGGAATTTTTCGATGAATTCAGATGGAGAGTTTACAATTGCTTCAAAAAAAAGCAGTATTAATTTTACCGGGAAATATTCTTCTATCTGCAAGATCAATTGTGAAATGATATATGAGGAAGGAGAGGGAGACATGCTTATTACCCGAATTTTAAAGAAATGAGTGGAGAGGCCTTAAAAACAGATAAATTTATTAATTGTAATGACATTAAAAGTAGATCCTTTTTTAGATCAGATATTATGAGTAATGTTGATCTGTTTTAAACACTTTAGTTAAGAGATGTGGTCTTCGCTTCTACAAGGTACACTAAATCCACAAATGTGATGAGATGCATCAACAAATATATCAATTGACGACATTGTGATGATTGAAATGACGATAGGTATGTAACAAATATTCAACTATTTACCGTGGATTGAATAATCAAGAAGGTTTATAATTGACTACCATGTAAAGCATCTAAATAGTTATATATGAGCTATATAAAAAGATTATTTGCTACAAATAACTTTTATTTTCAGAAAAGCATAGGTTTCTAAAAAGGGAACTTTTAAACTCCCCATTCCCTTTCCCCACTAACATATGATCCTGTAAATTTGATTTATAGCGATTTAAAAGAATCATATTAGTAAGAGTCAGTTAAGACAACCAAAGGAGTAATTATCGTCAGAAGTCAGTGCCTACGTCAATGTATTTAAGATTGAAGACCTACCCTGTTTGTATCCTTTTAATGACCATTCAAAGAGGCTCATGGTACCAGGTAACAACCTCTCATAGAGGATTGAAACTACTTAGTCTTCAGAGTAACTAGGTCAGCAGCATCAAGTTTCATAACCATATCCAACAGAATAAGTGAAAAGGCCGTATGCCTGGACCCCATTCAGCCGGTCATTATAACTTTTTAGTATTTGTTTATTTATCAAAGGATTAAATCCGGTGTCAGATGCTCATTAAAATCCGGGGACTAGTTATCATGGAATCGACATTTCCTCTTACATAGTAAATAACAAAAAGGACATTGTTATTTCGAGTTTTAACAGCCGTGGGGAAGATGTGGGGAAAATAAGATATAAAAAAATCTGATTGCACTGAATTTCAACACAATCAGACTTTGAATTGAGGTCGGTGGCGGACTCGAACCGCCGTACACGGTTTTGCAGACCGCTACCTAGCCACTCGGTCAACCGACCATGCTTCGGATTGCAAAAATAGCAAAATTTGTGTAATCCAACAATTCAGGATAGCCTTGTGTTTATTTTATGGCCAACATGCTGTGCGTCAGAACTTCTTAAGCAAATCCCTGACAGCATCCCTGTGTACCATAAAGTCCATCATCTTAAGCTTTACATAATCCTCTGAGAAGAAATAATACCCGAACTCGGGAGCCGACGTATCATTGTTCCTTGTTCCCGATCCGGAATCCTTTAACAGATACCAGTCTTTACCATCTTTCTCAAGATATCCCACAAGGTGCATGCCATGATCATCTGTAGTGGTCTGGTTGGTAAACCTGAACTGACGCGCATCATCGTTGATATATGCCGATGGTATGTCAAAATCGGGAACTACCGCACACTGGGTGTTCCTGTCGAGACCGGGTTCCGACACATCACCACCTATACTTACAGTATAGCCTTTCCTTACCACATCCTTAAGCGTGGCCATGAAGACATCGAGAGGGACATTATAATAATCGGTATTATACCACCAGTTATCCGGTACATCATAAATAACCTGCCTGTAAAAAGGCTCCTGGGTATAGGAGAGGATATCAACATAATCACCAGGATTGATCTTTATATAGTCTTTCATATACTGCAGCGGGGTCATCTTTTTACCATCAACGGTTATCTCCGCGGGTGGTGCACCAATATAATGATCCATTATCGACCTGATTGTTGATATAACAGCTGCCTCATCCCACAAAGCATTTTGCTTTACAGTCTGCAGATATTTCTTCATCTCTCCAACCATAACGTTATGATTGTGGAAGATTCTTTCCCCTGTCAGTCCGCTGTAGGCCTCGTAAGGCACAACCCCGTATTTCTGCCACACACGTGTCACCGCATTGGCTTCAGATCCCTCGTCAAAAAGCGAGTTGCCTCTTTCCCTTACAAAACGGGTCGCCTTCTCAACATATTCCCAGTAAACGGTGTGCATCTCCGACAGCCTTACCTTTATTCCATTGATACGATATACCTCACTCTCAAGGAAAGATGTTGTACTGAAACTCCAGCATGTGCTTGTGCTGCCCTGCGATACCGGCGGATTATGCCAGCCTGTAATGCTGTAAAGACTAACCTTGTTTGGCAGGGATGCCGAACTGAGATCAACTGAAAAAGTCGTGGCAGGCTTCTGCGGGCTAAGCTTCTCCTGAACCTCGCGGTCGTCGCGGAGTATCGATGTCTGGTAATACCCCGGACGGGCTTCCCTGAAGATGGCTTTATCCCTGTTCTGGGCGTTGAGCGATGTAAATGAACAGGCTGCAAGAAGCAGGGACAGTAGTCTGTAGTTGTATTTCATTACTTTAAAGATTTAATTCTTAATTTGTTGAGCCATGTCTTCGCGGGTAAGCACCGGGAGATAGGGCTACAACATGTTTTATTGTTGCCGGCATTTCTGGTTCTGACAAACCGGCCACGCCGGCGGTTTAAAATTAGTAAAAAAGAGTCAGGGCCAAAGAAAACGTTAAAATGAAAGTGGTTCAAGCGATCTTATCCCCTTGCCAGTCTTCTTTGCATATTCTATCTCGCCCCTAGTTGACGATCCGATATATCCTCCGGGGTTAACTACAAAGATTTCGTCGGCCAGGTCAATTTTGCTTTTGTGCATATCGTCGAGCATCTCCTTGGTTCCGGGCGTCCATGCCTCGCTGTCGCCCGAGTGCCCGAACAGACCCACGCTGATTACTATGTTTCCTTCGAGTGTGAGCTTTTTTTGCACCTCCATGAATTCATCCATGAACCTTGTGCTGCCACAGAGGGTTATCACCCTGTATTTACCTTTCATCTTTACACCTGATATTTCTTCCGGTTCCTATTGTTTAAGCCATCTGTCAAACCAGGCAAAGGCTTCGTCCTGCATTGCCCTGTCGAACTTATGCGGACCGGGATGGAAAGAGCATCTGTACCTGTCGCTTCCCCCGGCTTTTGAATAAACGTCTCTG
>JAVEZD010000021.1:5038-13791 GCA_034003165.1 Bacteroidales bacterium
TTGTTTAAGCCATCTGTCAAACCAGGCAAAGGCTTCGTCCTGCATTGCCCTGTCGAACTTATGCGGACCGGGATGGAAAGAGCATCTGTACCTGTCGCTTCCCCCGGCTTTTGAATAAACGTCTCTGAGTATCGCATCGGCTCTTTTCATCTCATCAGGGGTGAAAAGAGGGTCTTCGCTGTTATTTAAAACAAGGGTGGACGCCGGAGCTCTTAATCCAAGGATCTCGGGAAGATCGAGTTCGTTGGGAAGTACCGGGACATACACCATCCATGTATGGGTTGTGGCCTTGTAAAGGACCAGATCCCTCCAGGTGGTCATGAAACCAACGGGTATACAGCATCTGATCCTGGCATCGAAACCTCCAAGGAACAGACTTCTCATACCTCCTCCTGACAATCCTCCGCAGCCTATCCTTTCACGATCGACATCGTCGCGGGAGCAAAGTATATCGAGAGCCTTTATGTCTTCAGCCAGCCATACCCCCGGCCAGGTGGTGCCCGCACTGAAGAGAGATTTGGCCATTATGTGTTCGTGCTGGCCTGCCCACCTGTTATATGCTGAAATCCCTTCTGCATCTTTTTCAGATGGATCGGAGAGTCCCTGGCGCTGGCCTTCGGGAATGTCTGAAAGAAATACCCTTCTGCTTCCAAAAGGGAAGGCATCGGGGACAAGGACGACAAATCCTCTTTTTGCAAGGTTATTTGCCCAGGCTTCACCCCCGTAAAGGTTAAGCTGGTGTTCAGCTATCATGGGATCGGCCTCACTGTCTGTCCGTACAATCTTTTTTATCCCGTGGAATTTGTTACCCCCGTGGTCGTGAAAGGCAAGTACACCGGGCAGACGACCGACAGCGCCTTCAGGTTTGAGAAGCAGGGCCGAAGATGCCGGTCCGTAAGGAAGCCGGTACTCAAGCTCTTCAATATGCAGTCCGTCGAAAGTGTATTCCCTGGTAACAGTAAGCTCAGGCAGGGGGCCCGTACCGGGCATGGCAAGCCTTTCGGCAAGTTTTCCGCGAGCTGCCTTCCTCCATTTTGAAAGGTTCTTCCATTCAGGTCTCCTCAATGAGTAAAGGGGAATCCTGTTTTCCATCAGTCCCGCTGCCCAGCTGCCGTAGGAACCTATTATGCTTTCCCCCGCTGCTGCCGGTCCCGAAGTAATAGGGAACATGAATCCCGGAGGGGCTCCATTTTCTTCCAAGTTACCACCTGTAAGGGCAGGCAGATCGTCAAACATACCCTTGCCTGCCAGGCCCAGTCCTGCCATTCCCGCCATCCTGATGAATTCCCTGCGGTTGTTTTTCATTATCAGCTGTATTGGTTATAAAGCAGTAAAAGGATAAATTTAAATAAATTAAATCATCCTTTTACCTTAGGGTTGTAGCATTTTTCAGGTCACAACCGGCATATTAGCCTTTTATTTAAAACAGCAGAAATTCCTTTGTTTATGTTGTTACATCACTTAAGCCCGAACCTGTAGCTGAACTTGACAAGGAACACGTTATGGGGTTTGTTGTTATCGCCGTTGAACAGGTCGCCCATGTCGTTGAAATAGTCCATGTTACCTGTTTCGTTCGATCCGCTTCGGGTCTGGCTCCAGACAAGGAAGACGCTTGATCCAGGATTATATTCCCACCGGACGACAAGGTTAGAGAGAAACTCCTGGACGTTGAAGTCCTTGTTTTCAAAGCTGAAGTCGGTTACGCCGTTTCTGTCAAAGTCGACAAGATAATCGTTGTCCACCCTGCTTATCTGGTCGGGGGTGTATACATGAAACCGGTCGGCGTAGTCAGTAGCGCGGGGACTGGTAATGATCTTGTGATCGTAGTATTTACCAGATGCTATGAAAGGCTGGCCCCAGTACTGAAGGGTAAGGTCGGGACTTATGTTTATGTTCACCCTGAAAGAGGCTGAAATGGTCTTCCTGTCAATACTGGCAAATATGTATTCCTTTGTGTCCATTGCATCAATGCTGGTGACATACTGTAATTCGCTGAATGACTCGTTATAGCTTGGCCCAAGTGATACCGACAGGTAGTTGGTAGGTTTATATGAGATATCCATCCCCGCATTGTAGTTGTTTGATGAGTTTTCAAATCCTTTATTGAAGTTTGTATAGAATTCAAAACCGAGTTTCTTCCTGCTGTCTGTTGAGAATCCGATCCTGCCGTTGACCCTTCCCGGGGTTTTCATAGAGGGGCCACCTCTAAGCATCCCGGTTGAAAGGCTTGAGCTCTGGATGTTTCCACCTGTCCACACACTCCAGTAGTTCTTGAGGGTTGAAGAGGCGTTCCATTCAAATCCTCTGGCTGTCAGATCACCACCGAAGTTATGGAAGGTAAATACATCTGCATTGAAGTTGATCCTTCTGTAGAATGATTTTGGTTCCCATATGTTGTACCCGGCCCAGAGGAGGGTTATAATCTGGTCGGCCTCCCGGAGGTATCCCATATCGTTTATCTCGAATCCCGGGGTCTTCCATATCACTGTTCCCATGACGTTGAGATGGCCGTTCATTTTCTGGATCATCATCTTCCCTGCATTACCTGTGAGGGAAGTCCTTGAAGGATCGAGATCCCTGTAGTCGTTGTCGGGTCTCTGGAAGTATCTTGCTGATGATCTCTGGGTATTTTCAATAACTTCAGCAGAACCGTTAACCTGGCTTATGGCTGTGTTGAAGTTGAACATCCAGTCCTTGTCCCTGAAGTACTGTGTAAAGTCGATACCTCCGGTGTATGCGGTCTTATGCATCTCGTCGGCCAGTTCGTCGGGCAGGTCGCGGTAGGTATTTGTAAATATTCCGCCGATTATTGTTTTACCTTCGTTAATGTCTTTCTGGACCCGTCCGACAAAGTGGTTTGTAAGTGGTTCTACCTGACGTTCGGAGCGGTCTCCGTCAGTATCCACTTCGGCATATTCCCCGGCAGTAACAGCTTCGACAAATCCCAGGGAGAGGCCATCGCGGGTTTTGCCAGTCAGCTTTGCGGCTCCAAGTATTGTTGAATGGGTTGGTACGTTGGCATATTCATCATCGCCGAGATCAAGATCACCCTGGGGTCTCCGGCCTATTCTCCTTGAATAGAAAAGGTTGTCGTTTCCTATATCTCCGTCGCCGATTCCAAGGCTGAAGTTTGTTATATTGTTTCCTTCGACAAAAAACGGACGTTTCTCCCTGAAGAAGGTTTCGTATGCGCTCAGGTTGACCTCAGAAGGGTCGGCTTCCACCTGACCGAAATCGGGATTGATGGTCAGGTCCATGGTCATATTGTTTGTGACCCCTATCTTGGCATCTATTCCTGCATGGACATTACTGAACCGTCCTTTGGCCAGGAAGGGGTTTTCAGGTTCTGCCTTGAACGACTCGGTCTGGGCCACAAGGTAGGGAGTGACATCGAAGATCTTTCTTGGTTTGATTTTTTCCAGTCCCGAAAGTTCTCCGAAAAGATGAACCAGGCCTGGTGCATCTTTGGGGATATGCTGCCAGAAGCTGGTCTCGTTCTTCCTGTAAAGAACCCTTGCTACTTCAAGTCCCCATGTATCACCCGAGTTTTTTTCGAACCTGAGCTGGCTGAAAGGGATCTTCATCTCTGCCACCCATCCTTCTTCATTGACTGAGGTTTTTACCCACCAGTTGGGATCCCAGGAGGCATCTTCAGTCTCCCCGTCATTGATGAACATCTGGTCGTATTTCACTCCACTTGAACTGACTCCGAAGAGAAAGCCTGTGCGAAGGTCATGAAAGCTGTCGAGGATGATCCCTACAAGGTCACCGTCGGGATTATCCCTTCTTGTAAGTCTGTTTACAATGCTGTCGGGACTGGTATCGAAGGCTCTGAAGCCGGCGTAAAGGTTATCCTCGTCGAAGAGTATCTTGAATTCAGTTCTCTGCGAGACGGGCCGGCCGTTATAGGGTTCGTGCTGGGTAAAGTCATCAATCCATGTTCCTTCCTTCCATGCTTCATCATCGAGAATGCCGTCTATATCAGGAACTGAACTTATCATGGTAGCCTGATATCTTTTCTTTTCCAGGTCCTGGCTTTTGGCAGGCGGCATTAAAAAGATTATTACAATTAAAATGGAGAGTATCTTTTTCATCGGGTCGTGTTTAAGATTTCAGATAAATGACGGATAACCCGAAAGAATGATGCAGGATTTTATTATTTAGAATGTATCAAAATATCAAGATGCCCGAGGCAGCTGGCTTAAGAATACCTGAGATATTAATCCTGGTCATATAACTTAATGAATTCGAACGAGTTGCCTGTATGTTCAAAGAAGCGGATAAGATCATCGCGGGAAATCACAAGCGAAGCTGTGTTCACGTTGGGATGAAAGGTGAGACGGTCAGAGCTCTTAAGCTTTTCGTCGATAAACACGTGGACGTGATGTTCATGATCGTTTATAAGCCCGAAGGGAGAAACGGATCCGGGTTCGATACCCAGGTATTTTTTTAGCCTTGTGTCGGAAGCAAAGGTCAGTTTTCCCTGCCGGAGCCTCTTTTCAAGGTCATGGATATCGAGTGCCCGCAGGTGTTCGAGGATAACAAGATAATGACGGTCTCCCTTATGATTTCTGAAGAAGATATTCTTGCATTTTCCGGCGTTAATATTATTCCAGTACAGCAGGGCTTCCCCAATGGTCGCCAGGGGAGGATGTTCGTGATACTCATAGCGGATTGAAAGGCTGTTGAGCAATTCATACAGTTCTTTCTGGCCTCTGGGCTGGCTGGATCCTACAGGGATGAATTTAAAATCCATCTCAGCAAGCTGGGCAATGTCTTCCCCTGCTTCGATCATATCTACATCTTCTTCGTCGTAGCACCATTCGACAATAACAGGTACGCCCGATGATGTGAGTTTCTTAAGCGTGAAGAATATGTCGTAGAGGAATTTTGCCGAAGAGGAGTTGAAATATTCAAGTTCGATACGGAAGATGACGGGATTCTTTTTCCCGAAAAGAGTGCAGCTTCCGTCTTCTACCTCACCGGCAAAAGCCTTCAGCCACTCAACTACAGGGTAGTAAAGATTTCTGACATCTTCGGGAGCCGATATCCCTTTTATAAAGAAAATATTCTCCCCCGGAGAAAAAAGGATTTCGGGGGAAACACTACCCGGACTGATATGCAGTTTGTTCATCATTGACCTTTTTACAAAAATGCATCAATCTTTTTTCAAATGCAAGGTTATTTCACTATTCCTCCTGAAGCGGCATAAGAGGGTCAGGGTCACTGGTATAGCCTGTATCTTCGGGCAGCCCTGGTTGTCGCGAGGCGCTTACCGCCATCTTATCGCATTGTTCATTTTCGGGATGATTGGCATGGCCCTTAATCCAGAAGAATTTAACAGAATGTTTCCTGTATACTTCAAGAAACCGTTTCCAGAGGTCGGGGTTCTTTTTCTTTTTGAAACCCGTACGTTCCCATTGGAACAACCAGCCTTTTTCAACAGCGTCGGCAACATATTTTGAATCGGTAAATACGCTCACCTCGCTACCCGGTATCTTAAGTGCTTCAAGGCCAATGATTACTGCCATCAGTTCCATCCTGTTGTTTGTCGTAAGCCTGTATCCTCCCGATTTCTCAAGCCTGTGGCTGCCCGAGATAAGGATGGTGCCATAACCACCGGGACCGGGATTGCCGCTGGCGGCGCCGTCGGTATAGATGGTTACCTTACACGCCATGAGGAAGGATTATTCCTGTATTGGTTACAAATAGTTTGATGGCGATAGAAAGAAGTATAATACCGAACACTTTTTTAAGGATTTGAAGGCCCGAAGGACCCAGGACTCTTTCAAAGACCGAAGTCAGTCTCAGCACCAGGTAAACGATTACCATGTTAAGAAGCAGGGCAAGGAATATATTAATGGTATAATATTCGGCTTTGAGCGAAAGTATTGTTGTAATGGAGCCTGCTCCGGCAATCAGGGGGAAGGCAATTGGGACTATCGAACCTCCGCCCACCGAGTCGTGTTTGAAGAGTTCGATTCCCAGGACCATTTCCATTCCGATAAGGAAGATAATAAAGGAGCCGGCGATGGCAAATGACGATACATCGACCCCGAAGATTCCGAGCATAGGACTTCCGATGAAAAGGAAGGCAAGAAAGATTATCAATGAAACCATTGTAACCTTGGCGGGTTGTACATCGCCCGTTTTGACTTTTAAGTCAAGGATAATTGGAATTGATCCGGGAATATCAATAATAGCAAACAGAACCATAAATGCTGCCAGTATCTCAACAATATCGAAATGCATGACCTGGTGGTTTTAATCAAAAGTAATTATAAAAAAAGACTTATCGGGCTCATTAGAACCCGATAAGTCTTCTCATGTATTAAATATTATCAGTCTGCTATCGTCATCTCATCAACAAGGTGGCTTGCCCCGGCATAGATGTCCATTACCCAGAGTGCGTATCTTATGTCGACAGCTATCGTTCTCTGCAGTTCATCTTCGTAGGCCACATCACCGCTCATGGCTTCCCAGTTTCCGTCAAAAGCCAATCCGATAAGTTCACCCTTGTCATTAAGTACGGGGCTTCCAGAGTTACCACCCGTGATATCGTTTGTTGTAAGAAAGCAAACAGGCATATAACCTTCGGAGGAAGCGTACCTGCCGAACTCTTTTTTATTATAGAGGTCGATAAGTCGCTGGGGAAGGTCGAATTCATAGTCACCAGGCTTATATTTCTCCATTATGCCATCCATTGTTGAATAGTACTTATAAGTAACGGCGTCCTGCGGATCATAGTCCAGTATGGAGCCATAGCTAAGCCTCATGGTGGAGTTGGCATCGGGATAGAGGGTTTTTTCAGGACTCATCTCCTTAAGTGCGGCTATCCATAGCCGGCGGCCTGTTGTAAGGCTGCCGTCATACTGGCTTAGTCCGAGAGCAACCTCGCGGCTGACCTTTGATATGGAGGCTGAGGTCAGATACACCGGATCGTTTTCCAGGGTCTTGAGAACCGGTTTTTCGAGGAAAGCCATAAGGTTGGCTTCGCTTGAGAAAACAGACTTATCAAATATATCGTCGACGAAATTGTCGATGTTGCCTTTGAATTTCTTATCAACCACGTTTGTATAGAAGTCGGGGTGGAACTTTGAAGGCACGTCATTTCGGTAAAGTGCTATCATGGCCTTCATTGCCTTCTGGTCTGTAGGCGGGTTATAGTTTTTGTAGAATGAAGCCACGGCTTCTTTTACAACTGATACGATATCATCAATTTTGGCCTGATCACCTGTTTTAAGTGCATTGACAAGAGGTACTGCCACCTGGTTCAGTGAAAGAAGCTCACAGCCCTGGGAGAAGCACTCAGAGATACTCTGCTGGGCAGAAGCAAACTCTGCTCTTCCTTCCATGGCTTTACGGATCATGTTAAGAGCTTCGCCATATTTTTCTTTCCTTGTTTCATCCTCATTTATCCAGGTGTAAAACTGCTCTTCGGTTTCCTGCTTTGAAGCCCTTACTTCAAGTCTTTCCAGTCCGGCTTTCTGTCCGATAGAATATTTCCAGTAGTTCGACGATCCCGAATATTTTGATGCATACTGGATGTCGACTTTCTGGTCGGCCTGCATATCAGCCATAAGTATCTCCTGGCGCATACCCCTTATCTTGATCCTGTTGGGGTGGGTGATGTTAAGAAGTTCGTCAACCTCATATGATGTTGCATACCTCTGTGTTCTTCCGGGATAGCCAAGTATCATTGCAAAGTCACCTTCGTTGAGGTCTTTTATTGATACGGGAAGCCATTTTACGGGTTTGAGGGGGATATTTTCCTCTGAATAGGGAGCGGGTTTTCCGTCGGGACCCGAATATACGCGGAAAACGCTGAAGTCGCCTGTATGGCGTGGCCACACCCAGTTATCTGTGTCGAAACCGTATTTCCCTATCGATGATGGCGGAGCTCCTACAAATCTCACATCGAGATATTTCTCATATACAAGAAGGTAGAAATTGTTACCTCCGTAGAAAGAAGAAACTGTTGCCGTATAGCCTGTTCCTTCTGCTGCCTTCTTCTCAATGGCAGTTCTTGCCTGGTTGATCTCGAAGTTCCTTTCTGTTTCGTTCATACCGGGCTTCACCTTTTCAAGCACCTGGTCAGTGACGTCTTCAATCCTTTTGAGGAAGGTAACGCTAAGGCCGGGATTAGGGAGTTCCTCTTCTTTGGTCATGGCCCAGTAGCCATCCCTGAGGTAATCGTGTTCGACAGAACTATGCGACTGAATCTGTCCGTAGCCGCAGTGATGATTGGTAAGCAGAAGACCCTGCGAAGACACTATCTCGGCGGTGCAACCTCCGCCAAACTGAACCACTGCATCCTTAAGACTTGCATTGTTAAGGCTGTAGATGTCTTCGGCCGAGAGCTTAAGTCCCAACTCGGTCATCTTGCCTATATTAAGCTTTTCTATAAGCGGAAGTAACCACATTCCTTCGTCGGCACGTGCTGCGGGGCCTGCCAAAAGAACGATCAGAGTAAGAAACGATAAAAATTTCTTCATAATATGAATTATATATCAGAGTTTATTTTGAATAACGGCGCAAATATAATTTTTTCCGTGAATAAAAACCCTTTAAAATGTCAGGTTCAGTTGGGTATCAAAAAGATTAAAGCTTTTTCTGTGATATGGACTTATGCCGTATTTCATTATAGCCTCCCTGTGGAAGGCTGTCGGATACCCCTTGTTTCTGGCCCATCCGTATTGTGGGTATTCATTGTGGATCTTCTCCATAAATTCATCCCTGAAAGTCTTGGCAAG
>JAVEZD010000021.1:13891-23985 GCA_034003165.1 Bacteroidales bacterium
ACTCTTGAAACATCAGGTGTTTTAATTACCTTTGCAACAAAAATCACAATGCCATATGATTACTAACGAACAGATCAAAGACCTTGCGGAGCGCCGTGATGCCTTGAGGAGGTATCTTTGACGTCGAAGGAAAAACAAGACTTATAGAAGAGAAGGAAAGGCTCACACAGAAACCGGGGTTCTGGGACGATCCAAAGCAGGCCGAAGGGCTTATGAAGGAGATATCGGGACTGAAGAGCTGGACCAATGATTTCGGAAAAGTCAACGGGGAGCTTGAAGATCTGATAGTCCTTAGTGAGTTTCTCAAGGAAGGCGAGGCTTCGCAGGAAGATGTTGACAATCAGTATGAAAAATGTCTCGACCTGGTTGAGAAGCTAGAGGTCAGGAACATGCTCAGGAAGGATGAGGATCAGCTGGGAGCCATACTTAAGATAAACTCAGGAGCAGGTGGGACTGAGAGCAACGACTGGGCCGCCATGCTTATGAGGATGTACCTCAGGTGGGCCGAGAAAAACAACTACAAAACCAGGGAACTCGATTTTCAGCCCGGTGATGAGGTGGGAGTGAAGTCGGTTACCATAGAGGTAGATGGAGAACAGGCCTATGGTTACCTGAAGAGCGAGAACGGGGTCCACAGGCTTGTGAGGATATCTCCTTTCAACGCCCAGGGAAAAAGACAGACGACTTTTGCTTCTGTTTTCATATCACCACTGGTCGATGATAAGATAGAGATTGAAGTCAATCCTGCCGACATCACATGGGAGACCTACAGGTCGAGTGGTGCCGGTGGCCAGAATGTAAACAAGGTGGAGACTGCAGTGCGTCTGAGGCACCATCCGACAGGAATAGTCATCGAAAACCAGGAGACACGCTCACAGCTCAACAACAAGGAAAATGCCATGAGAATCCTCCGCTCGCAGCTATATGAACTTGAACTCAGGAAGAGGATGGAGGATCAGGCCAGGATTGAAGGTGAGAAGAAAAGGATAGAGTGGGGGTCGCAGATCCGCTCCTATGTCATTCACCCTTATAAGATGGTAAAGGATCTCCGGACAGGTTATGAGACAGGGAATGTTCAATCGGTTCTCGACGGAGAGCTGTCAGGGTTTATAAGGTCATTTCTGATGGAATTTGGCGGGCAATAAGAAGTCCTTCGGAGATATCAGAGTATGATAAATTTCATGTGAAGTGTGACAGGCAGAGGCTTCTTTTGTTATAAGAGAATGAAATTGGTGTTATGACTATAAAAAAGAGACTATTTGATAAATTTCCTCCTGTAAGCAGGGAGGAGTGGATGGAAAAGATCAGGTCCGATCTCAGGGGATCAGATTTTGAAAGTAAACTGGTATGGCAGACACGGGAAGGTTTTGACGTGATGCCCTTTTATCGTAGTGAAGACCTCGGGGGATCAAAATACCGCTTCAACAGATCACCTCTTCTGAACAAGGCTTCAGCTTCCCCACTGGCTGGAAACAGCTGGCTGGTCCGTCAGAATATTGAAGTCACCGACTACAGCGATGCCTCGTTCAGGGCGGTCTATATGCTCGGGAGAGGAGTCAACTCCCTGGGCTTTATTATAAAGGACCCCGGATCAATTAACTCAGCCAACTTCGACACCTTGCTTTCAAATATATGTTTAAGCGAAACGGAACTTAACTTCCTGAGCAACGGCAAGGCACTTGAGATGGTAGATATCCTTGCCTCACATCTTCTGGGGCGCGATTACAGCTCTTTTGCGCTTAAGGGCGCCATTGAGGCTGATCCACTTGGCCGGCTTATGCTTAACGGCACTCTTTGTATCCCTGTGGAAGACGGTCTCGATTATCTCGCCTCACTGATCAGGAAATCATCGGTACTGCCCAACCTTAAAGTGCTTCAGATAAACGGCCATGCAATATTGAATTGCGGAGGCTCAGCTGTTGAAGAGCTTGCTATAGCCATGTCGATGGCATGTGAATATCTTTCTGCCATGACAGACAGGGGTATAGACCCTGATACGGTGGTTTCAGGGATGCGCTTCCTTTTCGGTACCGGATCTGGTTACTTCATGGAGATAGCCAAACTCAGGGCTGCGAGGATATTGTGGCCTGTACTTATAAAAGGATTCAAACCATCTTCGGATTCGAGTTATAATATAATAATAAACTCGGTAACGGGAAGGTTCAACAAGACCCTGTTTGATCCATGGGTGAATCTGTTGCGTACTCAGACTGAGGCCATGTCGGCAATACTGGGAGGAACCGATTCGCTTGTTGTTGAGCCCTTTGACCAGGTAATCAAAGAACCCGACAGGTTCTCGGAACGACTAGCCAGGAACCAGCAGACCATACTAAGGGAAGAAGCTTATTTTGACAAGGTTGCCGATCCTGCTGCCGGCTCGTGGTATATCGAATCGCTTACTGAACTGATAAGTGAATACTCCTGGAAACTATTCCTTGAAATTGAGGAGAACGGAGGCTTCCTTAAGAGCCTTAAGTCGGGTTTCATCCAGAAAAGACTGAAGGCGTCGGCTTCAAAAAGGAAGGAGAATATTGCCTCAGGGAAAGAGGTCCTTCTGGGAACATCACTTTATCCCGATAACAATGAAAAAATTACAGGGGAAGTAATGACTGACAGGCTATTCAGTCAGGAAGTCACCGCGGAGGGCCCTGAGAATGAACCCCTAAGACCATTCAGGGCAGCTGAGGAACTTGAAAAAATGAGGCTTAAAGCCATGGAAACGGAGATGATCCCAAGCACCGCAGAAAGATGAGACCGAAGTATTCATTAAAGGACCTGAAAAGCAAGACTGCCGGCAGCAATACTGACAGGAAGGGCAGGGAAGCTCTTTCGTGGCTGACTGCCGAGAAGATTCCCGTAAAAAGGGTTTACACAGCAGATGACATAAAGGATCTGGAGCATCTTGGCTATGCAGCAGGTATCCCTCCGTTTCTGAGAGGACCTTATTCGGCAATGTATGCCCTGGCCCCATGGACTATCAGACAATATGCAGGATTCTCGACAGCTGAGGAGTCAAATGCATTTTATCTGCGTAACCTGGCGGCAGGCCAGAAGGGACTGTCGGTAGCTTTTGACCTTCCTACACACAGGGGCTATGATTCAGACAACGAAAGGGTTGCCGGAGATGTTGGGAAAGCCGGGGTGGCCGTCGATTCGGTTCTTGACATGAAGATACTCTTCGACCGTATCCCGCTCGACCGTATCTCGGTATCAATGACCATGAACGGGGCCGTTCTGCCTGTTCTTGCCTTCTTTATTGTCGCTGCGCGTGAACAGGGAGTGAAACCTGAAGATCTGACCGGTACCATCCAGAATGACATCCTTAAGGAGTTTATGGTAAGAAACACCTATATTTATCCTCCGGCCTTTTCTATGCGCATAGTTGCAGATATCTTCAGATATACATCTGAAAAGATGCCGAGGTTCAATTCTATAAGCGTCTCGGGATACCATATGCAGGAAGCAGGAGCAACCTGCGACCTCGAACTGGGATATACCCTTGCCGATGGTCTTGAATATCTAAGGACAGGAGTAAAAGCAGGTCTTAATATAGATGCCTTTGCCCCCAGGATCTCCTTCTTCTGGGCCATAGGCATGAACCATTTCATGGAAATAGCCAAGATGCGTGCTGCAAGGATGCTGTGGGCAAAGATTGTCTCGGGATTCAATCCTTCCAATCCTAAGTCACTGACTCTCAGGGCCCACTGTCAGACTTCGGGATGGAGCCTCACAGAACAGGATCCTTTCAATAATGTGGGAAGAACATGTATTGAAGCAATGGCAGCTGCGCTTGGGCATACCCAGAGTCTGCATACCAATGCCCTTGACGAAGCACTTGCCCTTCCGACTGACTTCTCGGCCAGGATAGCCCGGAACACCCAGATTTATCTGCAGCAGGAGACAGATATATGTAAGGCTATTGATCCATGGGGAGGATCGTGGTATGTTGAGAGTCTGACTGATGCCATCGCACATAAGGCATGGGAGCATATTGAAGAGGTTGAGGCGCTGGGAGGAATGACAAAAGCCATTGAATCGGGGTTGCCGAAGATGAGGATTGAGGAAGCTGCAGCCCGTGCCCAGGCCAGGATAGACTCGGGGATACAGGTAATAACCGGCACCAACAGGTATCGTCTCGAAAAGGAAGATCCCATCGAGACACTCGAAGTTGACAACACAGCCGTAAGGGAATCTCAGGTAAAACGTCTTGCAAAACTAAGGGCTGAAAGAAATGAGGAAGACTGCCGCATTGCACTTGATGCACTGGCAAGGTCGGCCGCCTCCGGCGAAGGGAACCTTCTTGAGCTGGCTGTGGAAGCTGCAGCTGCAAGAGCCACCCTCGGAGAGATTTCTGATGCCTGTGAAAAATCAGCAGGGAGGTATAAAGCAGTGATAAAAACAATTTCAGGAGTTTATTCATCAGAGTACAGATCCGACAGGGATTTTGATGAAGCCAGGGAACTTGTTGCCAGGTTCGCTGAGAAGGAAGGGCGTCAGCCCAGGATAATGATTGCCAAGATAGGGCAGGACGGACACGACAGGGGTGCAAAGGTAGTGTCGACAGGCTATGCCGACCTTGGCTTTGATGTAGATATTGGTCCGCTGTTCCAGACACCGGCCGAAGCTGCAAAGCAGGCCCTCGAGAATGATGTCCATGTTATTGGGATATCAAGTCTTGCCGGCGGACACAAGACACTCATACCACAGGTCATCAGTGAGCTTAAAAAGGCAGACAGGGACGACATACTTGTCATTGCTGGCGGTGTTATTCCTCCTCAGGACTATCAGTTCCTTTACGATGCCGGAGTTGCCGCTGTCTTTGGTCCGGGTTCGCCCCTTACCCGTGCAGCAATTCAGATTCTTGAAATCCTTTTGAGGCAACATGAATAAAAAAAAGTAAATTGCATTCTTACTTTACAGGATGAGAGTATTGTTTTCACTTACGGTTGCCATGCTGATTTTTGCCTCTGCCGTAAAGGGTGCAGAGGCCGGCGATGAGGTGCATTCCGTGACATCAAGTCAGGATCCGGTTAAGGGATTCACTACGGATTTCTCTGAACAGAGCACCTGGCTGCTTGGCTACACCGATCCTGCAAGATTCAGGCGGCCACCCCACCATGAGTGGTTCTTTAATGGCTATGATCAATATTCTGCCGATTCACTGTTACTTGCAGAACTCAGGGAAGCAGTTTCTGAAGACCTTACAATTAAAGTGGTTCTCGGAACCTGGTGTCCCGACAGCAGAAGGGAAGTACCAAAGTTTATGAAGATTAGCGATTTGCTGGGGATTGATCCCGGAATCATGACATTTATAGGTGTTGATGATGCCAAGATCTCACCTGTGGGGGAGTATGAAGAGCTGGGAATAGAAAGGGTCCCTACTTTTATCTTCTATAAAAATAATGTTGAAGCCGGACGCATCATTGAGAATCCTGTGTCGTCTTTAGAACAGGATATGTTAAATATTCTGACAGGAAAAAAATAATAAAAACAGGAAAGTCATGGAAGATTTAAGCAAAAACATGGGAGAACCCCAGGGACAGAATAACAGGGGAGAGGACTATACCAGGCCTGCAGGCCAGAGTCTGGGAATCGCAGCTCTCATTACAGCTATTGTTACTTTTGTAGTTGCCGTAATACCATGCGTGGGTATCATAGCTGTGATCCCCGGGATTATTGCAGTGGTGCTGGCCTCAGTCGGAATCTCACAGGCTGCCAGGAGTAATTCTCCAAGGGGAATAATGATAGCGGCACTTGTCATTGCTGTTGTTGCCTGTGTAATCTCACTTTCCCAGGTCTTTGTGGCCAACGAGATAGCCGGGAAAGTGGAGAAGAACCTTCCGGGAGATATAGAGAGGATAATTGAAGATGTCCAGGAAGATGTGAAAAGAAGCCTTGAAGATGCCAATGTTAACATCAAGGTTGAGAGTAACGGGGAGAGCATTGAGATAATCTCTAATCCTGACAGGCCCGATCGTATCGAGAAGCTTGAAGAACTGGAATCAGCTACAGAACCCGGTGATACCCTAAGGTAGGAAAGGATTCCCTATGCCTGTTCAGGGGGGTAAAATATTAAGAGATCCATATTTAACTATAAATCTTGTTTTTGCAGGACTGATCCTTATGATTCTTGTATATTCGGCAATATACTCGCCCGACAGGAATGACTATCCCGTGCAGTGTATCCATGAACAACTTACAGGCCAGCCATGTGCCTCCTGTGGAATCTCTCACAGCTTCTCGCTTATAGTAAGAGGCAGAATTTCTGAGGCATATGAATGGAATCAGAACGGAATGAGGGTATTCATTTTCTTTGTGGCACAGGCAGTGATGAGGCTTGTCTTTTCTCTGTTTTACTTAAGGGATGAATCGACCCGCCGGCGACTTATACAATATGATATTGCAGGGTCGGTGCTTATGCTTCTGGTATCCTTTATGCCTTTTATAAGGTCTATAGCAGCTGGATTATTCAGCTAAGATCATCCATGCCGGCCTCATCAAGAAGTTCGTAGAGGATGCTGCTTTCGTAACCTCTTGATAGTCCGAAGCGCAGCATTTTTCCTTTAAGGTCGTAAAGGTTTTTTGCCCTGATCTGTCTCCTGTGGTTTTTAAGCTCGTCCCTGATAGTCCTAATATAAGTCTCGTCATCAATGCCTGCCAGTGCATCGGTTATGAAGGACTCGGGAATCTTTTTAGCCCGCAGAAGAAGGGCAAGCTTATATTTCCCCCACTTGTTGCAGCTGAACTTATCTTTTACGAAAGCCCTTGCATAGCGTTCTTCATCGATAAACCTTTCTTTTACAAGCATCTCAACAGCGCGTTCAGTAGCCGGCCCATCGAGACCCCATGACATCAGTTTTTCACTGATAGCACTGCGGCAGATCTCACGCCGGGCACAGAGGTCCATTGCTTTTGACAGAGCCTGCCTGAAGATTTCCTGTTCAGTCATTTTTTACTGCTTTGATGAATCTGTCCCTGTCATTAAGATCCCTTAAAAGTATCACATCACTGTAGCCCGACCTCTTTATGAGAGATACCATCTCATTGCCTGAAGCCTCGTTTATCTCCAGGTAGAGTCTGCCTCCGCTCTCAAGAAGGGTAGAGGCAAACGCGAGTATGGCCCTGTAATAGAGCAGGGGATCTTCGTCGGGGACAAAAAGTGCTTTATAAGGTTCAAAATCAAGAATATTACTGTGCATGAGCTCCTTTTCGGATTCCCTTACATACGGAGGATTGCTGACAATGATCCCTGCAGGGGGAAAGGCTTCGTTACCAATGTTGAGAATGTCGGACAGGCAGAAATCTACAGAGACCCCGTTTCTGGCAGCGTTTTCTGCAGCTACATGCAGTGCAGCTTCCGAGATGTCGGTTGCGGTAACCTTTGCTGACGGTAATTTTTTTGCCAGTGCTATGGCTATACATCCTGATCCCGTACCAATGTCGATGATGTTACCGTTAAAGCCTGGGTTTTCCCTGATTATCATAGCCACAAGTTCTTCAGTTTCCTGTCTGGGGATGAGAGTGGCCCCGTTAACTTCAAGTGTACAATCGAGAAACAGGGTTTCTCCTGTGATGTACTGCACAGGCATACCTTTTTTAAGTTCAGCGGCCATTTCTTCAAGTCTGGCAGCTGTGCCGGCACCAATGGTTTTTTCGTTGCGGGAAATGCCAGGGGCCCTCGGATCCCCGGGTTCAAGGTAATCCATTAAGATTCCGGCAATGGTATCTATCTCCCTCTGGGGGTAGATCTCCTTAAGTTCGTCCCTGAGATGATTCCTGAAATCTTTAAATGTTTGTATCTTGAGGCCCATATTTCAAAAGTACTATTTTAAGTCAAATGTCGGAGACGGATGATATCAAATTCATGCGGCGCTGCCTCGATCTGGCTCAGCTGGCTGAGGGCATGACCTATCCGAATCCCATGGTGGGCTCGGTCATTGTAAACAAGGGCAGGATAATAGGCGAAGGGTTTCATCTGAAGGCCGGAACCCCTCATGCAGAGGTAAATGCCGTCAATGCCGTTTCTGACAGGAGTCTCCTTAGGGACTCGGTTCTTTATGTAAGTCTGGAGCCCTGTTCCCACTTTGGCAAGACACCCCCCTGCGCCGATATGATAATAGCGGCAGGTATCCCGAAAGTTGTTATAGCTACTCCGGACACCTCACACAAGGTAGCTGGCAGAGGCATCGAAAAATTAAGGAACGCCGGCTGCGAGGTCGTTACAGGAGTACTTCAGGAAGAAGCAAGAAGGCTTAACCGCAGGTTCTTCAGCTTTCACGAAAGGGGGAGGCCATATATTACACTTAAGTGGGCCGGGAGTGCCGATGGATATATTGATATGGTAAGGGGTGAAGACTTCAGCAGGGAACCCAACTGGATTACGGGAAAGCCTGAAAGGGTACTTGTTCACAGATGGAGAGCGGCTGAGGAGGCCATTCTTGTGGGCGCCGGTACCGTCAGGTGCGACAATCCGCAGCTCAATGTCAGGTACTGGACCGGTAATGATCCTCTCAGGATAATTCTTTCGCGATCGGGTGAGGCAGCAGCCCTGTTTTCACGCGAAGCCGGGGATGAAGCCCCTGTTGTAATTTTTACCTGTAACGACAGACTTATTGCACCGGGCATGGAAAGAGTGTTGCTTGATGAAGAAAAGCCGGCTGCCCTGCAGATAGCTGATTACCTTGCCGGCCGGGGCATACAGTCGCTTTTTGTCGAAGGAGGGGCGATGACTCTAAGTCATTTCATAACCACGGGATACTGGGATGAGGCAAGGGTTTTCCAGGGATCAGTCAGGTTCAGAGGCGGGGTAAGAGCACCTTTCATCCAGGGAGAACCTTCATCCTCGGTACAGTTCACCGGGAGCCGTCTGGATTATTACTTAAATACCGGAGAGGGATAATAAATCATTGCTGACCTCTGTCTGCCAGGAGTATACCACGAAAGGACATCCTTCCCACAGACAGGAAGAGGGCTATATCCGTGCTATTTTCCTGGGATCGTCGATCCACTGCCTGTTGTTAATGATGGCAGGTATCACATCCTGAGGCTCACAGGCAACCTCCCATATGTTCTTATGTTCAATCCTGAGGAAACTTCCCGTTATCATATGTTCGAGAAAAACTAGCAGATGGGTGTAAAAACCGAGGGTGTTGAGGATGACAACAGGTCCCTTGAACAGGCCGAGCTGTTTTAGTGTGATGGCTTCGGCCAGCTCTTCAAGGGTGCCTATCCCGCCGGGGAGTGCAACCACTGCATCTGCCCTGGCAAGCATGGTCTTCTTTCTTTCCCCCATATCGGAGGTAACTATCAT
This sequence comes from Bacteroidales bacterium, assembly GCA_034003165.1. GTDB lineage: Bacteria > Bacteroidota > Bacteroidia > Bacteroidales > VadinHA17 > LD21. The sequence continues at coordinate 23,202 of JAVEZD010000021.1, forward strand.
CTCGCTTACATGTGGATGTCCCCAGCCCTCGTCTTTCATAAAGGAAGGGATGACTCCTGTAATTCTGCCTCCGTGGGCCATTACCGAGTCGGCCACGACTCCCATAAGGCCAATGCCTCCGCCGCCGTAGATAACATCCATTCCCGCTTCTGCAAACAAGCGTCCAAGCACTGAGGCTGCTGTCCGGTACCTTTCATCTATACGGCTGCTCGATGCAGCGAAAACACATACTGTCATATATTCATTAAAAAGGCCGTGATGTGGAAGGCACGGCCGTAATAAAAAATCTTAAAAGGTTCAGATAAGGGCATTAAGTTTTTCGACGAAGCTGGCTTTTGGTACTGCCCCGACCTGCTTGTCAGCTACCTTACCATCTTTGAAAAACAGAACAGTGGGTATGTTCCTGATTCCGAATTTCGCTGCAACTCCGGGATTGTTATCCACATCACATTTGGTAACCACCGCCTTCCCGGAGAACTCTTTTGATATCTCCTCAATAGCAGGGGCTATCATTCTGCAGGGTCCGCACCACTCAGCCCAGAAATCAACAATAACGGGCTTGTCGGACTTAAGTACAATCTCGTCAAAATTAGCGTCAGTTACCTCTAGTGCCATGATAATAAGTATTTTATGATTATTATAATTATATTTATCTATTAACAAAGATAGCTAATTAACTTTATAATCGATTGCCGGATGATCGTCGAGGAAGGAAATAAGTTCGTTATTCAGGCGGACCCTCAACGTTCTTGAAAACATAGGAAGGGAGACTTTGTTTTCGGGA
>JAVEZD010000022.1:0-23630 GCA_034003165.1 Bacteroidales bacterium
GGACCTCTCCAAAATGACTGGTGCATATATCTCGTACCGGTCCGAAATCCTTAATGTTTTTTACATAGACGCGGATATTTCTGTATAAGATATTACATGGCCTTTTTCTTTCGTCCATATCTGTGACGGCAAGAGGGTCGGCAAGTTTTTTAATGTTTTCGATAGTTATCCTGGTCTGTTGTTCAACGTCTCCCTTTCCGAGGGTCACCTGACCTATTATAGATGCCGTTCCTGATATGAAGAGGGTAGGTTCATCCCCATGGAGAAGAAGGACAGCTCTCTCAAATTTCGGCGAGTTTTTAAGTCCGGTACTAACTGGTTGTCCTACCAATACCTCCTGACCATATTCATAGGCTTTCACCTGATTGGGATTGTCGAGGGGTATTACGATATTATTATCATCTGATTGCAGTGCGTAGAAGTCAATAAGGGTTCCTGGTGACAACATTCCTATACCTGTTGCGGAAGGATACCACGGAGTTGTTCTGTACTTCTGATAGTAATGGTGTCTGACTTCATTAAAAAGCTGATAGTTCTGGTGGGCGTTATTTCTCCCGAGGATATTGCCTATATAGTTCCATTGTCTTACTATGTTGTTCATTGACATACCTTCATTCCCGAGGATCTTGTTAAGGGTTTCGAAGGCGTAATGTGATGCTTCTGTGGTATCAGTTACAGGACTATCACATCCGATTCCGCAGCACCATAGTTCTTTATAACTTCCTGAAGTGGCTTTTACGTAGGACAATGAACCTGAAAAGCATGTTTCAATAATTTCTCCGGTTGGTTCGGCGAACAGAGCTTCGACGGCAACTTTCCCGGGAGATTCAGGCGGGTGGGCGGAGATGCTGAAGGTTGGGGTAGAATCTGTAAAAGTAGAGGTCAATGAGTCGGTTATTTTCTTTTTAATATCCCTGAATGAACTTATACTCCCGTCTCCGTCAATAAAAATATTGAATTTCAGGGGTCTGAGTCCACTGTTCCGGATCCTGTTGAGTTGAAGGAGACAGTCCTTCCACTCTTCGTCAGTGTTTCCGGCAGACAAAGGTTTAGTTATGATGAACCTCTTTCGCATAGAATTTTAGCTGAAAAAAGTCCAAATTTAGCATTAAGTTACTTAACTACTATGTTTTTGAGCAGTTATCCTGGATATAAGCCTGATTCTCCCAAAATAATTATCAAAGGAGAATGATTCTCCCGTAATGTTTATAAAATGAGATCTCTACCATGTTAATTATCAAAAGAGAATGATTCTCTTTTAATAATTCACCTGCATTACCCAACCAGCTACTGATCCTTAACTGCCAGATCAGATGGTTCTTTTAATCCAGACAATAGACCCCTCTTCAGGATTCTCAGGAGAAGGCCTGTCAGTTGATCTTACCTTGTTACGGTTATTCCGGGCATAGTTGGGGATAGCAGTCAGAGGAGTACCGTCGGCCCATGTGCCTTTAATAACCATAACTCCGTTGAGAAGGTCTTTCTTCCATTCCAGGCTCAGGGGACCTTCACCAATACTCTTATCGATATCGGGCTGGTCGGCCTTTTCAACATTATATACCAGAGGCCCATAGCGAAGTGCCACCATTCCCCTGTCGGCCTCGATCCTTTCATCAGCTGTCACTTTCTGGATCTCCATGGGCATCTCCATTTCAACCCTGTCGCCTGCCTTCCAGCTACGTTTTATGGTAACATAACCCTTATCTGTCTGAGTGCTTACCTGTTCACCGTTTACTGTAAGCGATATCAGTCCACTTACCTCCGGCTCAGGGATATACAGCTCACTTGTGGTCCTGTCGGGAACCCTTATGTGAAGAGCAAACTCCTTCTCAACAGCGGGGTTTACTATCATCGACACCTTGCCACTCCAGGGGTAGTCTGTTATCTGGACCATCTCAACATCAATCCCGGCAACATCCTCGACCTTTATTGTACTTCCAACAAACATATTGACATATAAACCATCGTCATCCTTTACATAGGTCCAGGTAGGTATCATAAGCAGCGTTCTCGGTATGTTTCCCACGCAGCATGGACATGTATGCCATTGATATCTTGTCTGGGCTGAAGCCAGGGGGTTCTGGTAGTAAAAATGTTTCCCTTCAAGGTCAACAGAACCAAGAAGTGCATTATACATGGTCTCCTCATACAGGTCGGCATATTTAGCGTCGTGATATGCTATATTCATCTTATGCTGGAAAAAGAGAAGGCCGCAGCTTGAACATGACTCACAGTAGGCATTGTTCCGCAGAGAATAGTCAGGTCCGAAACCTTCGGATGTCTCTCCGCTTCCTATTCCTCCCGTCAGATAATACTTTCTGTTTACCATATTGTCCCACAGCGACATAACAGCACTCTGGTAGTCCACATCACCTGTTTCGGCAGCCACATCGGACATAGCCGAGTAGTTATACGATGCCCTTACTGCAAGGCCCACCGCTTCATACTGCTGCTGAACAGGCACATGGCTCTGGTCATATTCCGTACCGTCACCACGGCAATCGAGCAGGAATTTGGCAAGATTGATATAACTGTCGCCTTTGCCGCCACCTTCCATGTCATTGACAAATCTGCCGAATCTTACCAGTGCCTGTTCCATGCCCTGATGTCCATCGTACCATTCTTTTTTACCAGGCCCTATGTTGTCCACCCAGCAGTCAGACAGTTTTTTTGCCGCATCATATAGCCTCCGGTCTTTCCCTTCAGTGAGAGTATAGTGATTAATTGCCGACTCAATGAAATATCCGGCTACATAACCTTCATGATTCCCCCTTGTTGGTTCGTCCCACCGGGCTTTCCACCTTGTGGTGTCGCGGAGCGTGTAGGCTGTCTGAAGGTAACCGTCGGGCTCCTGTGCAGAAAGGATTATGGGTATCCACTCTTCGAGTGTTGCCTTCATCTTTTTCTGTGCCTCAATTATTTCCCTGTCTCCCTGAGGATCTATCATCAGTGCTATACATATTGACTCAATAGTCTGGTGTACCCATGCATTTGAAAAGACATATCCCAGATGAGTTCCATGGGCTTCACCCCTGAGTGCTTTGGCAGCCTCTATGAAATTATCTATACCTCCCTGTCCAAGAGGAAGATCATTTCTGTTTATCTGATCAATACACCAGGGTATCCAGTTAACCATAAGCGCTTTTGCCCTGTCATTCCAAAGCGGACTATCTATTTTATACCGTTTTGTATATACTACGTCGAGCCTTTCAGCTGGCGGAGGATCGGTCACGGTTACCAGCAGCTGGGCAGAAGATGTCATCCTTCCCTCTCTGGCCGTCAAGGTGAGTATGTAATCCCCGTGTTCAGAAAAAGAAGCTGTGGTCTCAAGGGCTTCCGGATCGGCTATGGTTACCTCACCGGGACCTGAGGTTTTGGACCAGCTGACCTTTTTTACGGGAGTTACTGACCTGATCTCACCGGAGAGATATGTTTTCCCGTTAAGCATCACGGTCCTGTCGTCACCAGGGACTACAACAGGAGGGTGATCAGGACTCCCTGCTGCCTGGAATACCTGCCATTCCAGAAGTGTTGACAGGCTCCTGTCAACCGAATCAACTTCAAGCCTGAGCCTGGTTGTCTTAACCTCATCAAAAGAAGTCATACTATAGACATTATTCCCGATACCAAGTCCTGATGGATTCCGGACCTCAACAAAATCATTCCCGTCCCAGTACTTTATCCTGTAAGCCTGCGGAAGTGAAATACTGTTGTCATGGTTCCACCAGAACACTGCAATTCTGTCAGTGGTTACCGGAAGATCCCAATCGTACTGAACATAGTGAGAAGTCAGACGCATGGGGGGTCTTGGGCCGCCGGGAGCCCCACCCTGTCTCAGCGGACCTGTATTGACGGGGACAAGACCATCATTAAGCGAAGCCGGAGAATTTCTAATCTGAGCTGATCCCGAAGGATCGGCAACCAGGGCCAGATTCTTTTCACCTGAAGAGGCTCTTCGTTCACCTGTTGAACAAGCGGCTGCAAACACCGTGAAGAGTGCGGCAAGCGAAAAAATGCGGATCACAGCAGAATAATTCATAATATGGATTTTTGGTTAATAATGAACAGGTCTCTTGCCCGACCCTCTCTTCAGGTAAAAATCCGTCCCTGCTGCAATCCCGGAGCTTACTCCATCTGTTGAAATCCTGCTGAAATATGTCGGGTGTTATTATAGTATTATCCATAAGTAGAACCAAACTCCCGTGTCAGTTCAGAACTTTTGCTGTTTCAGGCACTGAAGGAATCCATACCATCATCTGGCCTGGTCCACGGTTGTTCCACAGTGCATAGGGAATAAGAGTCACAGGTTCTTTTTCCATAACCTGCCTTCTTCCATCAATGTCTGACTTCGTCTGGTGTCCAAAGGTCCTTATAACCTGTGTACCTCCCAGCAAGTCAGGGACAAACTCAGTCGATACCTGTTCTGACGGATCCACATACAGATTAAGTACATTTCCTGTGTTGTTATCGGGCCACTCGGCACAGAAGATCACAGGGCCCCTCTGGAAGGCCAGTTTTCCCCTGTCATCCGCTATCCTCTCATCTGCAGCTACTTTTCTGACAGGCATGGGAAGATGCAGCTCAATGCTGTCACCCTTCTTCCACTTTCTGTAAACAGAAATATATCCGTCAACGGGTTTTTCATTTATGACCTCCCCATTAACCGAGACCCTTACAGCTTCCTCCGATGCCTCGGTGAAGCGGTACAGATCGCCGGGGATGGCCTCATCAACGGCCCATCCCGGGACACGCAGCTTTATTGTGAAGCCGGAGGGTTTCTCAGGACTGACTTTGATCACCACATCCTCCTTCCACGGGAAGCCGGCATCCTGGTTTATTACTGTATTTACTCCTGAGACAGTGATCTCAGCTTCATTGGAGGTATACAGATTGACATATAGTTCGTCTCTGCCTGTAGCATATATATATCCCGGTATTGCCGGAACAAACCGTGCTATATTCGAAGGACAGCAGGCACATCCAAACCATTCGCTTCTTGTATGCTGACCCTCAGATTCAAGGGGATTGGGATAGAAGAACCTGTCGGCAGAAAGAGAAACACCCGACAACATGGCGTTATAAAGTGTTTTTTCAAGAATATCAATATATTTCCCCTCACCATGAAGCAGGAAGAGCCTATGGTTAGTAAAAATATTTCCTATCGAAGCACAGGTCTCGCAATAGGCAGTCATGTTAGGAAGAACGTATGGTCCGGCAAAGCCTTCATTTCCTCCGGTGGCTCCTATTCCTCCAGTGAGGTACATTTTACCGTAAACGATATCCTCCCATATCTGTGTTATTGCATTCAGATAAGCCTCATCTTTTTGAATGGCTGCAATATCAGCCATCCCGGAGTACATATAAGTGGCCCTTACCGAATGCCCTACAGCTTCAGTCTGGTCTGCCACCCGTAGATGGGCCTGGTTATATTCCTGTCCCCTGGGTCCCCTGATATCCAGAAAGAATCGTGCCAGATCGAGGTACCTCTTGTCTCCTGTTGCCCGATAGAGTTTGACAAGGCCCATCTCGATAACCTGGTGCCCCGGGTAAACCTTTACCCGGTCCCATCCGAAATCTTTATTTACCAGGTCAGCCGACTTAATTGCAATATCGAGCAGGGTCCTCTTTCCTGTAGCCTGATAATGAGCAACGGCAGCCTCATAAAGGTGACCTATATTATATAACTCGTGACTAAGGATTGAATCCAGCTCCCACCTGTTTGTGCTTGCCCATTCGTGCAGACCTTCTCCCCCATGCTTTTCGGCAATGGTCCTGTTGGTATAGAGATATCCGTCTTCTTCCTGGGCAAGGCCTATCTTATAAATCAGGGTATCAAGATACGATTCCAGACCCTGATCCGGGAAGGTCTGGAGCGAATAGCTCGCTCCCTCCATTATCTTGAATACATCCGAGTCGTCGAAGGGGTAGATAGTTCTGAATCGTCCGGTATCAAGACCGGCTGCGACCTCAAAATTCTTAACCCTTCCGGTCGACTCACAATAACCAAAGGCAATGGATATTGTGACTTCAGCGTTTTTTCTGATCCTGGGTTGCCAGAATTCATCAGTCAGTTTGACCGAAGTAAAAGGTACAGGCTGGATGGGATAGTCCTGAACAGCATCGCCCTTATCACTGCAGGAAACACCAAGCAGTAAAAGTCCGGCAAGTGCAGTAACCGGAAGTAAGCAGGATTTTGTTTTCATTACGATCAGGTTAAGGTTAACAAAAATTCTGGCACCCGGAAACCGGTGAACAATATGTTGTTATGAAGGTATCAGGACCGGTTATCTGTTAATAAAGATAACCGGTCGTGCCTTACTTAAAGTTATCCCCTTACAGATTTTTTAATCTCCTTGAGACGTTTCATGACATCATTTGCTCCCCGTCCGAAATAATCATGAAGTATAGCGTATTCCCTGTACAGTTTTTCATACACAGGAACATTTTCTTTTACAGGTTTATATACCTGGTCTTTAAGCTTGCCCATAACGCGGGCAGCCTCAACAATGTCATCAAAGCCTCCCGCAGCTTTTCCTGCAGCAACTGCGCCAAACATAGCAGAACCCAGGGCCGGAGCCTGTGGACTTCCCGAGATCTTAATTTCCCTGTTGGTAACATCAGAATAGATCTGCATGACAAAGGGATTCTTTTCAGCTATTCCACCCGCAGCATACAGCTCTGTAACAGGGACACCGTTTGATTCGAAGGTGTCAATAATCATCCTTGTTCCGTATGCTGTTGCTTCGATAAGTGCCCTGTATATCTCTTCAGGTTTTGTTGTCAGAGTGGCACCGATAAGAAGTCCGGTCAGATCCACATCAACAAGCACTGAACGGTTGCCGTTCCACCAGTCAAGGGCAAGCAGGCCGTTTTCTCCCGGCCTTAGGGCAGAAGCTTTTTCGGTAAGAAGCTGATGTATATCGACAGATTTTTTCTCAGCTTCCTGAAAATAGTCTGCAGGGGTACAGTTCTCAACGAACCACTGGAAATGGTCTCCAACGCACGACTGACCGGCTTCATAACCAAAAAATTCAGGTATTATTCCATCTTCAACGACACCACACATCCCGGGCACAGTCGATTCATGAGTACCAAGCAGTATATGACAGGTTGAAGTTCCCATTATCATAAGCATCTTGCCTTCAGATGTTATCCCTACAGCCGGCATTGAAACATGAGCGTCAACATTTGCCACGGCCACGGCTGTCCCGGCTTTCAGGCCGGTCAGAGCAGCAGCTTTCTCTGTGATCGTTCCGGCCTTGCTTCCAACAGGTAATATAGGCCCTGAGAGCTTTTCCTCTACCAGATTTTTGAGCCCCGGATCGAGAGCTTCAAAAAATGATTTCCCGGGATAACCCTTATGTTTATGCCACAACCCCTTATACCCTGCTGTACATGAATTTCTTGTCTCAACTCCGGTGAGCTGCCAGATAACCCAGTCGGCGGCTTCAATAAATCTGTCGGCTTCATTATATACTTCAGGGGCTTCGTTATAAGTCTGCCATATCTTAGGGATCAGCCACTCTGATGAGATCTTCCCACCGTATCGCTTAAGGAAGTCCTCTCCTCTGTTTTCTGCAATGACATTCAGGGCATTTGCCTCATCCTGTGCAGCATGGTGCTTCCATAGCTTGATCCAGGCATTCGGAACACCCCTGAATTTGTCAAGGAAACAAAGCGGTGTGCCGTCACTCAATACAGGCAGCATAGTGCAGGCTGTAAAGTCTATACCAACACCTATTACATCTTCCGGGATTACACCGGCTTTTTTCATAACCTCCGGAATGGTAACGGAGAACACATCAAGATAATCCTGAGGATGCTGAAGTGCCCAGTCAACTCCGAGAGGAGTACCATCAGGCAGTTTTTCATCCATAACTCCGTGAGAATATTCATGAACGCTTACGGCAAGTTCTTTTCCTGTCTCAAGGTCGACAATCACTGAACGGCCTGAGAGGGTTCCAAAATCAACTCCAATAGTATATTTTCCCATAATTTCCTTAATTTATTTTGATGCTTCCAGAACTATAACTGATTTGGCCGGCATATTTATTGTAAGAAGGCCGTCTTTATATGTAAAATCCTTGAATGTCACCGGCTTGATGGCTTCAGGATTCTCAAAGGTATTCATTGCATTCATGTCAGTGGCTGTAAGCACTTCGCCCGTTATAAGTTTATATGTTTCGCCAATTACAGGACATGACAGGCGGATGGCTTTGTTGGGATTAAGGTTGGCAATTGAAATATGCATCTTCCCGGCGGCATCAACAGAAGCTGAGGCAGAAACGGCCTGCACTTTCTCATCACCATATTCATAATCCTCGCATTTAAGATCTATGTTAAGAAGCCTTGCCTCCTGGTGTACCCTGAACATCCTGAACACGTGATAGGTAGGTGTCAACACCATCTTATCATCTTTTGTCAGGATCACCGACTGAAGGACATTGACCATTTGTGCAAGGTTGGCTACTTTTACCCTGTCGGCATGAAGATTGAAAATATTAAGATGAATTGCAGCAGTAAGTGCATCTCTAAGGGTATTCTGCTGATAGAGAAAGCCAGGATTGGTCCCTGGTTCAACATCGAACCAGTTTCCCCATTCGTCAACAACCAGACCTTTTGTCTTAAGGGGATCGTACCTGTCCATTATGGCCTTATGGCCTTTGATTATAACATCCATCTGAAGGTTGGCTCTCATGGTTCTGAACCAATCTGATTCCCCGAATACTGTAGCCGATCCTTTTTTGTCCCAGTTTTCTACCGAGTAGTAGTGAATCGACAGGCCCTGGAACCTGTTTCTCGAGTTACTTTCTTTCATAAGTGTTTCTGTCCAGGCATAGTTGTAGTCTGAAGGGCCGCAGGCAACCCTGTAAAGCTCGTTTCCTCCATGGTTGCCAAGGTAGGTTGAGAACTGTCTCATAATATTTGTATAGAACTCATCGGTCATATTTCCCCCACAACCCCAGTTCTCGTTACCTATGGCAAAGTACTTCACCTTCCAGGGCTCTTCCCTGCCGTTTTCCTTACGTAGTTTTGTCATGGGACTATCGGCATCGGAGGTAAGATATTCTACCCATTCCGACATTTCCTGGACTGTACCTGAACCAACGTTGCCATTTATATAGGCATCACAGCCAAGCAGCTCGGTAAGCTTCATAAATTCATGGGTTCCGAAAGAGTTATCCTCAGTCACCCCACCCCAGTGGGTATTCACTATTGAGGCTCTTTGGGAGTAAGGTCCTATTCCGTCCTTCCAGTGATAAGTGTCGGCAAAGCAACCGCCGGGCCAGCGTAGGTTTGGTACTTTAATCTCGCGAAGGGCAAAGAGAACATCATTTCTGATCCCGTATGTATTGGGGATTGGAGAATCAGCCCCGACCCATATTCCGCCATATATACACGTGCCAAGGTGTTCTGAGAAATGTCCGTAGATATCCTTGCTGATGACCGGCCCCGGATGATTGGCCACGACAGTAAGCTGGTTAACACCGGATGTGTTAAGATTCTGTGCTGTACTTTCCTGTAATGCCGCAAGTACTATAACCGCAATTAATAATATCAGTTTTTTCATGGTCAGTAGTTTTGTTTAAACATTTATTTCATTGAACTCCCTGCCGGATAAGGATGTATTTCCAGGTCCCGGGACAGGTAAAAGGAATAGGTATGATACCTGCACTCTATTTCTGGCCATAATAGGCATCCTTCCCGTGTTTTCTGAGGTAATGCTTATCCAGAAGGACCTTACCCACAGCTTCAACCTGGCCCAGCTGAACTGTATTGAAGGCCATCCTGGCTATTTCCTCAAGTGCGACAGCGTTATAAACAGCTTCCCGGGCATCTTTACCCCAGCAGAAGGGGCCGTGGCAGCTTACCAGGGCTGATGGGAATTCGAGGGGATCAGAATCCCCAATCCTCCCGACAATAACGCGTCCGGTGTTCGTCTCATAATCATTGGTTATCTCCTCATCAGTAAGCTTTCTGGTACAGGGCACTTCACCATGATAATGGTCGGCATGGGTGGTTCCGAAAGCCGGAATGTCAAACCCTGCCTGAGCCCATGAGGTGGCATAGGTGGAATGGGTATGCACCACGCCTCCTACCGAAGGCCAGGAGTTATAAAGAATAAGATGGGTGGCGGCATCAGTCGAGGGTTTGAACCTTCCTTCAATAACCTTTCCTGACGGATCAAGAACAACCATATCCTCGGGCTTCATAGTCTCGTAGCTGACTCCCGATGGTTTGATTACTATCAACCCTGTTTCCGGATCACGGCCGCTCACATTTCCCCATGTATGAATTACAAGGCCATGTTTAACCAGATCAAGGTTTGCCCTGAAAACAATATTCTTAAGTTCTTCCAGCATCTTTACGAATTATTTTTATCAGTGTTTAATATCTGTACCACTCATCTCCAGACTGAAGTAATATCCCTGTTTCCTGAGCAGCTTGTACCTTTCACGGTTGAATCTGTAGTAGAAAGCCCCTTTCTTCGAGGTTTCCTTCTCTTTCTCTTCGAGCTTTTCAATGATATCCATTGAAAGTATCTTTTTTCTGAAATTCCTCTTGTCGATAGTCTGCTGCAAAACAGCCTCATAAAGATCCTGCAGCTGTACCAGGGTAAACTTCTCAGGCAGTAGTTCAAACCCCACCGGCTTAACTTTACTCTGCATCTGCAGCTCTTTCAGTGCTCTTTTAACCATCGATGAATGGTCAAAAATAAGATGGGGAAGTCTCGCAATCGAATGCCATTGGGCTCCGTTCTTCTCCTTTCTTTCCTTATCTATGTCCTGAATCTTGATAAGGGCACTGTAGGTGACCGAAATGACTCTTGCCCCGGGGTCGCGGTCAACGTCCCCGTAGGCAAAGAGTTGTTTCATATAGATATTCTTAAGTCCTGTCAGCTTGTGAAGCACCCGGCAGGCCGCATCATCAAGATGCTCGCCGTCTTTCACAAAACCACCCGCAAGGGACCATTTGCCTATTGCAGGTTCAAAGTTCCTCTTTATCAATAGCAGTTTTATCTGCTTTTCCCTGATATCATAACCAAAAACTATGCAGTCGACAGCCAGCAGGTGCCTGGAATATTCAGAATACAGTTTCATTAAAACCTTTAAATAAATTAACTTGTCATACCATCAGAATAATATCTAAAGGTAGACCAAAGGTTTTAAGATTCAAACAGGCTCCTGTCAAATACCTTTGGCCAGATGATAATAAACCTCGTTTGTCCTTATCTCCTTTTTAAATGAATCGATATCACACTTCTCATCAATAAGAAGGTATTCAACTCCCGACATCGAACAGAAATCTTCAATATATTCCTCGTTGACGGCTGTACTGAATCCTGTATGATGAGCTCCTCCGGCAAGTATCCATGCTGTGGCCTCCGTTCTGAGATCAGGCATGGGCTTCCAAAGTACGCTTGCCACGGGCAGTTTGGGCATGTCAGGACATTCAACAACCTCTACTTTGTTTACTATCATCCTGAACCTGTTGCCAAGGTCGATGAGTGAGGCATTTATTGCCTTCCCGGTTGCTGATTTAAACACAAGCCTTGCCGGATCAGCCTTACCCCCTATTGAAAGAGGATGTACTTCAAGGCGTGGCCTGGCAGCGGCGATGGTGGGACAAACTTCGAGCATATGGGCACCAAGTACTGCGGTTTCAGCAGGATTGAAATGGTAGGTATAGAATTCCATAAAGGATGTGCCTCCCGGCAGTTTATCGGCCATGACTTTCATAGATCTGACAAGGGCTGCCGTCTTCCAGTCACCTTCAGCACCAAAGCCGTAACCTTTTTCCATAAGTCTCTGTACGGCCAGACCCGGTAACTGTTTCAAACCATGCAGGTCTTCAAAGGTTGTCGTAAAGGCTTTGAAATTACCTGCTTCCAGAAATCTCTCAATACCAAGTTCTATCCTGGCTGCATCCCTTACAGAAGCAGAAGCTGCCACGTCGGAGGAAAGCTCGTATAAACCTGCATATTCAGCGACCAGTTTCTCAACCTCGGCATCTCCGATCTTATTAACCGCTTCAACAAGATCAGAAACGCCATATCCGTACACCGAGTACCCAAGCCTTATCTGGGCACTAACCTTATTACCTTCAGTAACGGCCACATCTCTCATGTTGTCACCAAAACGTGCAACCTTCATATTACGGGCATCATCATAAGCCAGAGCAGCTCTTGTCCAAACGGCAATACTCTTTACTGCAACCGGATCCTGCCAGTGACCTGTAACAACTTTCCTTTCGAGTCTCATCCGTGAAGTGATGAATCCAAATTCACGATCACCGTGAGCCGACTGGTTAAGATTCATAAAATCCATATCTATTGAATCCCACGGGATATCTCTGTTCATCTGGGTATGGAAATGCAGAAATGGTTTTTTTAGAACCGACAGTCCCCCTATCCACATCTTCGCAGGAGAAAAAGTATGCATCCATGTGATAAGACCTATGCAGTTTGAGTTATTATCAGCAGCCTGACACAGTTCCATAACCGACTCCGGGGTTGTAAGTACCGGCTTAAAGACAACTTTTACACCAATTAAAGGAGATTTGCCGAGTGCCTCAGCTATAACCGACGAATCGGCAGCAACCTGTCTCAATGTATCGGGTCCATACAGATGCTGGCTGCCCGTTACAAACCATACCTCTTTCTCATTTTTTGAAGCAATCATAATATATGTTTTTAAGTTTTTCCTATCAAAAATTACTCCCTACCAGAAGTAAATGTACATAGCCATGATAATAACTATCACCAGTCCTGAGAAGAAAAGATCCCAGTTGTTCCATCCTGCCCTCGTTATGGCTTTTTCCTCAGCAGTAGCTGATCCGAAATACAGGCCTTTTATCTTTGCCGGATCAGCCTGGGCAGTCACCATACTGGTTACAACCATTATTATAATAACAAGAGCAAACAGGGCTATCTCATAATGAAGCCAGTTGGGTGCCACAAAGATCTTGTATATTATACCTTCTTCCGACATCCCGCCTGCAAAAATCTTAAGACCAAGCCGGGTCATACCCAGAACAAAGCCTGAAACCAGACCGATAAAGCCTGCGGCTGGGGTTGTCTTTCTCGAAGAGATCCCTAAAAGGAACACAGCTGCAATACCAGGAGCAAGCAGCGACTGTACGTCCTGCAGATAAGCATAAAGAACCTTTCCAAGTCCTCTCATCACCGGTATCCAAAGGATGCCAAGTATCACAACAACCACTGTTGCAATCCTGCCCACCTTTACAAGTTCCTTTTCGGGAGCCTTTGGTTTGTATTTCTGATAAAAATCAACAGTGAAAAGGGTTGCTGAAGAGTTGAACAATGAAGCCAGCGAACTCATTAGAGCTGCAAGAATACCACCCACCACAAGGCCCTTGAAACCTATCGGCAGCAATTCCTTTACGAGTACTGAAAAAGCTGAATCGGAATCGGGAAGAACTATCATTCCTTTAACATTCATCGCATAGGCTATCATCCCGGGAATCAGGAAAATAAAGATGGGTGTTATCTTTAGGGCACCACCAAGAATGGCTCCACGTCTTGATTCAGTCTGGTTTCGGCCCGAGAGTACCCTCTGGACAATGTACTGGTCGGTACACCAATACCAGAAACCTATTATGGCTGAACCCAGAATAACACCGGTCCAGGGATATTCAGGATCATTGGGCGATCTTATAAGCTGAGTCATTGTATCTCCGTCAGCATTTACAGGAACAGCCCGGCAAATCTCCATCATCTCAGACCAGCCTCCCAGCCGGTTAAGTCCAATGAGAAGCACCGCAAGAGATCCTATAATCAATACAGGAGCCTGCAGAATGGAAGTGTAAAGTACCGCCTTCATTCCACCCAGCGTTGTATAAATACCTGTCAGGATTACCAGACCAAGGGCACTGATCCAGAAAAAGTCTATTCCGAACATAGTCTCGATTCCAAAAACCTGCTTGAATACAATTCCTCCGGCATAGACCGTAACAGCCACTTTTGTAAGGATATAACTCACAAGAGAAATTATGGAAAGAAAGCTTCTTGATCCCTTGTTATACCTTTTCTCAAGAAATTCAGGCATGGTAAATACCCCGCTTCTGGCATAAAAGGGGACAAAAAACCATCCCAGAATAAGAATTATCCACCCCTGCATCTCCCAGTGGGCCATAGCCATCCCGCTCGAGGCTCCGGCACCGGCCAGCCCTACAAGATGTTCAGAACCTATGTTGGATGCAAAAATGGAAGCACCTATTGCCAGCCACGTTGCATCACGTCCGGCAAGAAAATAATCGGTTGAAGTTTCATCCTTCTGTCTCGTGACCCATACGATAATCCCGATAAGCCCCACGCAGAAAAGTCCTAGTACAATCCAGTCAAGTGTTCCCATACAATATACATTAAATAGAGATAAGAGGTTAATTAAAAGGTAAATCCCAAAATATCAGGCAGGTGTTTTTGCTGACTGATCTTCAAATATATTAAAATTCTTTTTTAAATGTAAATGGTACACTAATAAAAAATAATTTAAACCCTGTATAAATACATTAACTTCATCTCCGGCAGGGTTACCTGGCATCCTGAATCTTCCATTCTTCAAGTGACCTGGAAATAAAGTCGATAATAAGCTGGTTCTCTGCCTTTCCGTTACCTGTAACAGTGAAAGGTTCTCCAAACCTGAAATAGATATGTTTACTGCTGTCGATCGGACCCAGCTCCCTTATTATTTTTCCGTTACCCCAGAAGTCAGTCTTAAGGGCAACCGGCACTACTTTAACGCCTGCTTTTTTTGCCAGCTTCACCCCCAGGGTATTGAAATCATCGGGTCTGAACTCCAGGTTTCGCGTGCTTTGCGGGAAAATAACCACCGAGGTGCCTTTAGAGAGAAGGTCCATGCCTCCGTTCATAACAGTCTCAAGGTCCTTCCTGGGGTCTTTCCTTCCGACAACAACCGGATTCCGTGATCTCATAACATCACCAAAAAGGGGATGCCTGACAAGACTTTCCTTAACAACAAAAGTCACTTCCTTCTTAGGAGCAATGATACATGGCAGTATCATGGTTTCCAGCGTGCTCATGTGATTGGCAATAAAAAGTACCGGACCATCCGGCTTTTCAATATTATCCAGTCCGGAAAGATGAAACACTCCTCCTGTCTTCTCGATAAACCTGAAAATATAAAAGGATGAATCGGACCATGCCTTTGTGTCGTAAATACCCTTTCTGGCCTCACTTCGTGTACTGAATACAGCATGGGCATATTTGAGGGTGAAATAGAGCCTGCTGTCGACCAGCATTTTATCCCATAATGTTGGTTTTTCCTTTATGGGAGTATCATAAGCTGATCCCTTAAAATAACTTTCAAACATAACAAGCGGTCAAATTACCAGGTAAAGTTAAATTTCATTTCCATGATACGAAAAAAATAAAGGATTTTCTGCAACTGATATCTTATGTTGAACTCTCCACGATTCAAGGGTTGGTTACCGGAGGCAATCCGGCTAATCAAAGAACCCGGAAAATGCTGACTGTTTCAGATAATAAATGGAATCACGGCCTTTCTTTCTGGAGGATAATCAGGGAAAGTAGCCTTATACCACCTGTGTGAACTTATGGCCCTGGGGAATAGGTTGGCAAAGGTAAAAACAAAAAAAGCCAGACCCGAAAGCGACCATGTCATAAGAGCCCATCCGCCCCATTCCACTATCTCACCAAAATAATGAGGAGAAGAAATATACCTGAACAACCATCCACGTGGCACCCTGTACTCCCCCGGATTCCCGTTCCTCAGTATCCTTAGCTTTTCATCAGAGATTTTATTAATCAGGAAGCCGCCAAGGAAGACTATAAGACCACTTACAAACTGCCAGGAATAAAACCATGACAATTGATAGCCTGACTGATTAAATATACCGTACCCGTTTGCCGTTCCATTGAATATGTTGAACACAAAAGCCATGGCAGCCACCACAAGGGGATAATTCTTGTTACCTCCCGACTGGACGAAGGGATACATAAATGTCCTGTGCAGATAATGCATAAGCCACATTACCAGAAAGAATGATACGACTGGTCCCTTATCAGGTGAAATAATAAAAAAAAGAACCATCAGAGCCGGAGATGGAAATTCCATGATCATCCATGCCCATTTGGCCTTTATGGCCGGACCCCAGCCTTGTCTGTTAAACTTGCCATAGGGGGCCGTGACAAAAAAAAGAAGGAGAAAGACAAGTACTGCAGAACCAAAAATCAGGATGAGAGACAGGTTATACAGATCATTCATATTATTCAGATTGTTTATACTCATCCCAAAGATCCATTATTGTCTTTGAAGCTCTTTTGCCAATAGTAATAAAAAGGGGGAATTATTTTTTCCCGGGTTTCTTCTTCATCGCTTCAGCAATTCCCTTTTCAACCAGGGGAGCCATAAGCTGGTACCCCTCTTTGTTTGGATGAACTCCATCGCCCGAATACACATTTTTAAGACCCTGCCTCTCATCAGCCATTGGGGTAAAGTAGTCAACATATGGAATTTTCTGATCTCCTGCGTATTTCCTTATCCATTCATTGAGGGCAACGATCTTCGCAGCAGGTTCAACACCAGGTCTCCACCCGAAATCATAGGCAGGCAATACTGAACACAAAACTACACTGATTCCGTTTGCCCTGGCCAGTTCAACCATCGATTTAATATTATCCTCAATCATTGCCTGGGTTGATGGCCCTGTATTTCCGGCAATATCATTGGTGCCTGCAAGTATTACAACAACCGCAGGCTTAAGGTTTATAACGTCGGGTCTGAATCTCAGAAGCATCTGTGGCGTTGTCTGACCACTGATTCCCCTGCATATGTATGGACGGTCGTTAAAAAAATCAGGAACGGTGTTTTTCCATCCTTCAGTGATGGAGTTACCCATGAAAACCACTCTTTTTTCTCCGGAAGAAGGATCTCCGAGCCTAATATTATCTTCCCTGTAACGTGACAGATTGGCCCAGTCATTCCTTGTTTTTTCTTCTCTGGCTTTCTGTTCTGCTGCAATCTGCTCCGGGCTTCTTGCCGGCCTGCCTGTGTTACTGTCAGAAGTCTGCTGTGCTTCAAGAAAGGTTCCGGAAACCAGCAGAAATGAGATCAACAGAGATGTCTTAAGTTCAAGTCTTTTCATTTCGTGTGTTATTAGCTTATGCCCTAAAGTTAACTGTAATTTAATTAATTGGAATGGTACTTAATCCGTTTTTAAGAAAAGGGCCATACCTGCTACTCCTTCCCGCTTATCCATTGATCAACTGGCAGCTCCCAACCTGTTGAAGGTGAAAGGACTGTGCCTGGTTTATATTTTGATGCCTCTCTTTTGCTTAGAAGGTGGCTCCATTTAACCCTGCCCCCGTGAGAGGCACCGGGTCCGGTATTGCCATATTCGGCATACCAGGCGGTACGGTCACGGTCTGTTCCTTCCCAGTTTGACCATCCTTCAGGTACAATATGAGCTCCCATCTCACATCCAATAAAGGCAACCCTGGCGAAGTCGCGCCATGGCCTTCCGAGATATACCCTGCTTACTCCTTCCAGAGCTGTAAGACTGCAGTTAAGAAAGACATATCCGAACTCCCTTCCTGCCGGTGTTGACGCCGCTGTTATCCACGAATCGCCTGCTGAACATATAGTGCAATTATTAAACAGGGCTGTAGCTGCACCGAAAATAAAATCTGTTGTTCCTTCTATATGGCAATTATCATAATACTGCCTGCTGTCCTGCCCTCCTGTATAAAGTGTATCCTGATGGCCAAGCACACGACAGTTCCTGAATACGCATCTTGTTCCCTCAACATGAAGGGCAACGGCCTGACCAACCGGACCGGCAGTGTTGATTATTGTAAGATTCTCTGCATAAAAATCATCAGCTTCCACAATCATTGTATAGGTGTAAAAGGTACTGTTCCTGCCCCGGTTAATACTGTTGAAATGATCATTCCATGAAATGATTGTATTACCGGCATCCTCTCCTATTAACGAAAGTCTGGTGTTGCAGGAGGGCACAACTACTTTCTCCTTATAAATTCCCTTCTTTACATATATTACAACACGCCTGTCGGGGAAAGCCTTGCATGCATCGATTGCCTCCTGGATCCCCTTAAAATCTCCCGAACCATCTTGTGCAACAGTAAATTCAAACCGGTCCTGGCTCTTTGCCTCAGATGAATAAAGAATACAGACCAGGAGAATACAAATAACAGAGTTAAATTTAGCCATGGATAAGAGCGGTTGATGATTAAAAGAATCTGCCGTGTGAAAGTGAATCCCCGACAGATGCTGCAAGTTAATCAAATAATTAATACTTTTATAACCTTACATTTTGAAGCTTACCGGCTATAAAACAACTATCTGCAAGAATCATGAACATACATGTAATTGCATATAACAGCCGGAGTCTTTAACATGACTCATCGGAAACAATACCCGCTATGCACAATGGAAGACCTTGAGAGATACTTCGGAAAATTCAGAAAGGGGATCATAGGAAATGATGCTGAAATTACTACTCCCTATGGAAAGCGGAAACTTGTTTACGCCGACTGGATTGCCAGCGGCCGGCTCTATGACAAGATTGAAGACACCCTTCGTACTGAAGTAGGTCCCTACGTAGGCAATACCCATTCAGAATCCTCAGCCACGGGGAAAGCCATGACCCAGGCTTACCACATGGCCCAGAAGATAGTCAAACACCATGTCAACGCTGACGAAAACGACCTTCTTATCTTTACAGGGACAGGAATGACCTCGGCCCTTGCCAAACTACAGAGAATGCTTGGCCTTAAGGTTCCTGAACAGGCAATTAACTATTGTGTCTTTGCCCATGGAGATTATAACTCGTGCCGCGACATCCCCAATGAAAACAGGCCGGTGGTTTTTATAACCCACCTTGAACACCATTCCAACCATACATCGTGGTTCGAAACCCTTGCCGATGTGGTTGTACTTGAACCTTCCCCAGATCTTACCGTTGATCCTGAAAGACTCAGAAAGGAAATAGTCAAATACAGGAACCGGCCTCTTCTTATTGGCTCCTTCTCGGCCTGTTCAAATGTCACAGGATACATTCCTCCATTTTACGAACTGGCCAGGATTATGCACGAGTACAACGGTTACTGCTTTGTTGATTTTGCAGCATCCGCCCCCTATGTTGATATTGATATGCACCCGGCTGAAAAAGAGGCCCGCCTTGATGCAGTTTTCTTTTCGCCTCATAAGTTTCTGGGCGGACCAGGAAGCGCCGGGGTTCTTGTCTTTAACAGGGAATTGTACAGGAATGAGATTCCTGACACCCCGGGAGGAGGTACTGTCAAATGGACTAACAGATGGGGTGGCTATAGCTACATAAGCGACATAGAAGTCAAGGAAGACGGAGGCACTCCGGGATTTCTTCAGGGAATAAAGGCGGCCATGGCTGTCAGACTGAAGGAAGAGATGGACACCTCACTTATAAAACAACGCGAAAGAGAACTGACAGAAACCGCCTTCCGGGAGCTATCTGCCATCAAGGGCCTCCATTTACTATCGGAAGACCTGAGGGAAAGACTCGGCGTCTTCTCCTTTTATATAGATAATATCCACCACAACCTTATTTCACGACTACTTAACGACAGGTTCGGCATTCAGGTGAGAGGAGGATGTTCCTGTGCCGGAACATACGGACATTTTCTCCTGAAGGTCGATTTCAGGCTTTCTAAGGAGATAACAGACCGGATTGAAGCTGGTGACCTGTCGATGAAACCCGGTTGGGTAAGAGTATCGCTTCACCCTACCATGACCAATAGTGAACTCCTTTATATTACAGGTTCAATACGGGAGATAGCTGCAAACATCGAAGAATGGGGAAATGAATACGATTACTGCAAACACACAAATGAATTCAATCATCACCTTGAAGTGAAAGAAAAACCTGACCAGGTATCTTCATGGTTCAATATTCACATTGACTGATACCTTGTTAAGTTGCCAGGCTATAAATGCACCTGCCTGATTCCGTATAATCTTTAAAAAAAGTCTGCTCTGTTTTTGGTTTTGAACTTAGGTTCATTACTTTTGTATTGAACTATAGTTCATATTTTATGTCACCACGTCCTATACGATACAGGAGAATAAGCATACCGCCGGTAATATCGGGGTTCAAACCCTATGGAGGCAAATGTAATAATCGTCATGCTCAGACGGTGTTCCTGCAGATAGAAGAGTATGAAGCGCTCAGGCTTGTTGACTATGAAATGCTTAACCACACACAGGCATCGGTAATAATGGATGTTTCGCGTCCGACTCTTACAAGGATTTGTGCAAGGGCAAGGCATAAAGTTGCAGAAGCATTTGTAGTGGGGAAACAGATCATAATTGAAGGTGGCAAGATATATTTTGACAACGAATGGTTCACATGCCGCTCCTGCAGATGTTTTTTCAACAACCCAATAAACGGAACGGGTAGTGATTGCCCCTTATGTGGCAGTAAAGACATAAGCCATCCCTGCTCTGACAGGGAAACAGGTATTGAAAAAGAAAGAAATAAAGATGTATTTCCAGAAACAAATACAGTAATTATATGAAGAGTGCAATAACAAGTACGGGCAGCAGCCTTGAAAGCAAACTGGATCAGCGCTTTGGACGCTGTTCATATTTTGCGGTCTATGATGATCAAACCGGAGAAACAGAGTTTATTATTAATCCCAACAAGGAAGCTCATGAGGGGGCTGGACCGGCATCAGTTCAGCTGGTGGCCTCGAAAAAAGTCGCCCAGGTTATTTCAGGAGAGTTTGGTATTAAGATCAAGTCGCTCCTTGAAACTCTTAATATCCGGATGATAGTGCTTAAAGAGCCTGAAAAAACAATAGGCGAAGTAGTTGAAATGTTAAAAAATAAAAACAAGTGAGTCATGCCTAAAATGAATGGTAGCGGACCTGAAGGTAAAGGACCCGGAACAGGACGGGGTCTTGGCAGATGCAAAAAAAATGATCCTGAAGAAATGAAATCGAAGATAGGAAAAGGAGAAGGGAAACGCAGAAAAACAGGCGGAGGAACCGGCGAAGGAAAAAGAAAAAAAAGCGGATTGGTTTAACTTAAAAATAATTAATTATGAATAAACGTATAGCGATTCCGTTGGAAAACGGGATATTATGTTCTCATTTTGGCCATTGCCAGCAGTTTGCAATTCTTGATGCAGATAACAACACCATAACTTCCGAATCACTGGTAACGCCTCCGCCTCATGAACCCGGACTGCTTCCTGCCTGGCTTGCAGAGAAGGGAGTTACAGATGTGATAGCCGGAGGAATGGGTCAGAGGGCAATAAATCTATTCAATCAGCAAAACATTAATGTCTTTGTAGGTGCCCCGGTAAAGGAACCTAAGGAACTGGCAAATGATCTTCTTAACGACTCTCTTTTGGTAGGAGCCAACTACTGCGATCATTGAGGACTTCCTTAACTTTTCTGAAAGGATAACTGATTGCCGGCACCAGTGCAGGAGAACTTACCAATGTAATAGGACTTGCCATTCAGAACAGAATGACAATTAACTCACTGCTGACTTCCCAGATAGGTACCCACCCCTGTCTTACAGCATCGCCTGCAGGATATCCACTAATAAAAGCTGCAGAAATGATTGCAGCAAAGATGAGATCAAAATGACATATTAATTTTTTAACAGGATCATGATCAGTATTGCAGTAGCCAGTGGCAAAGGAGGTACAGGAAAAACCTTTGTCGCTACCAATATGTTTAATGCTCTTTTACAAAAAGGAGAAAAATGCCACCTCGTCGATTGTGACGCCGAGGCTCCAAATTCAGTGGCTTTTTTTAAGGCCACTGAATTAAGGAAAAACAGGGTTACCCAGCCCGTTCCGGTGATAGATACTTCCAAATGCACTTATTGCGGGCTTTGCCACGACTACTGCAATTACAATGCAATATTCATTCTTCCCCACATCAGTTTCATCCAGGTCATTACAGATCTCTGCCACAGTTGCGGGGCCTGTACTATTGCCTGTAAATACAATGCCATTTCTGAGACTGATGTTGCTCTGGGAGAAGTAATCTCCTATACCTTTCGGGGAGAACCCGTAATAACAGAAGCTTCAATGAATACCGGGGTCATGTCACCTGTAAGCGTAATTAAAAAAGCTATCAGGGAAACGGATGATATAAGCGGAACAGTAATATTTGATGCACCTCCCGGAACTTCATGCCCTTTTATCCAGACAGTGGCACGGGCCGATTATACTATACTTGTCACAGAACCCTCACCCTTCGGTCTTAGTGACCTGAAGCAGAGCGCTGAAACTCTCCGTAGCATGGGAAAACCTTTCGGTGTGATTATCAACCGTTCAGGAACAGGAAACAGGGATGTATATAAATATCTTGAAGATGCAAAAATAACTCTGCTTCTGGAGATTCCCTTCAGGAAAGAGACAGCTGAGCTGTATTCAGAAGGAAAACTATTAAGCGATAGTGACAATGTTTTTTCAGAACAACTAAGTGAAACGGCAAAAACAATAGCAGCAAGTTATGGAAATAGCGGTAATAAGCGGTAAGGGAGGAACGGGAAAATCCAGTATAAGCGCTGCTTTCGCAACAGCAGCAGAGAACATTGTTCTTGCCGATTGTGATGTAGATGCGGCAAACCTTTTTCTTCTGTTTGATCCTTCCCATGAAGAGGAGGCTGTGTACATTGCTGGACATAAAGCTGTGATAGACTATGATAAATGTACAAATTGCTCACTTTGTGCTGACTATTGCAGGTTTGATGCAATTGGAACCGTAAATGACAGGGTCGAAATCGTTGAAGTATCGTGTGACGGGTGCTTCCTGTGTTCAAGGATTTGTCCGGTTCAGGCCATATCAATGGTTCCCAACGACAGAAGCAGAATGTATGCGGGCAGTTTCAGAAAGGGAGAGATGGTCTATGGTCGCCTCGCCCCCGGAGAAGAGAACAGTGGAAAGCTGGTTAACATGGTTAGGGAGAAAGCCAGGGATACCGCCGAAGAAAAAGGGATTAATACCATACTACTCGATGGCCCCCCGGGGACTGGTTGTCCTGTCATCTCAACCATTACAGGTGTCGATAAAGCTGTAATTGTGACCGAACCTACAATTTCCGGATTAAGTGATCTTAAAAGAGCCATAGAGGTAGTGACAAAATTCGGTCTTGAAGCCCTTGTCATAATTAACAAGGCTGATATCAATCAGTCAATGAGTGAGACCATTACCGAATGGTGCTCAGGGGAGAATATAAAAATAGCAGGTACGCTGCCATATGAACCCCTTGTTTTGAATGCAATGATATCAAAAATGAGTATAATTGAATTCGATGAAAATCTTCCTATAAGTAAAAAAATAAAGGAAATCTGGAATAATCTTTTAAACAATTGAAAAATGAGTGATGTCTTTGAAAAGATTCCGATGGAAGGAATCAAAAACATAATTGTTGTTGCCTCCGGTAAAGGAGGAGTTGGTAAATCAACAGTATCTGCAAACCTGGCCGTAGCGCTGGCCCGTAACGGATATAATACGGCCCTGGTCGATGCCGATATTTTCGGTCCTTCAATACCAAAAATGTTTGGTATTGAGGATATAAAACCTGAAGTTACCGTAATAGGAGAAAAAG
>JAVEZD010000023.1:0-8297 GCA_034003165.1 Bacteroidales bacterium
TACGCGAGAACGGACTTGAAAAGAAAATAAAAATATATCCTGAGTTTCAGGGTGAAAAAAAATCAGAGTTCTTCAGGGATGTGGATGTTATAAGTGTCCCGGTAAACAAGCGCGACGGATACGGTCTTTATATCCTGGAAGCAAATGCAGCCGGGATACCGGTTGTTCAGCCTGCAACTGGAGCATTCCCGGAGATACTTGAGACAACAGGAGGTGGAATTATTTATGCTCCCGACACCATTGAAGCTCTTGCTGATTCCGTTACAGAGATTCTGAGCGACAGGAATAAGCTAAGGGAGTACAGTGAAGAAGGCTATCGCAGGGTCAGGGAAAAGCTTTCGCTTGAAAAGATGTCAGCAGGCCTTTCTGAAGTATATAATAAAACCATTAAACATGATGCTTCGTCTGAATAATATAATAAAGTCGTTCCTCCAGCGGGGAACAGTTCTTGACAATCTGTCTCTTGAAATAGCAGAAGGTGATTCTGTTGCCATAACCGGGCCTTCAGGATCGGGGAAGACCACTCTTCTTAATATTATCGGACTGCTTGACAGACCCGATTCGGGAGAAGTCCTTTTCAGGGGAGAATCCATTGCAGGATATGATCCCGACAGATCGGCAGATTACAGGAACAGAAATATAGGATTTGTTTTTCAGGATCATCTGCTCCTGCCCTATCTGACAGTCTGGGAGAATATTCTGCTTCCGCTACTTGCTTCTTCCGGTAACAATGAGAGATATACCAGACATGAGAAATATGCCCTGGAACTGATGGAGATAACCGGTATAGACTCCATCAGCAACAAATATCCTTTCAATATCTCCGGAGGAGAGGCCCAGCGCGTTACCCTGGTAAGAGCACTTGTCAACAGACCTGCCCTTCTGATTGCCGATGAACCAACAGGATCGCTCGATACCAATAACGCTGAGTTACTTGGGAAGCTTCTTGTTGAGCTCAACGCAGACACAGGAGTTACCATGATACTTGCCACTCATTCGTTGTCTCTTGCAGGTATGATGAAAAGGCAACTTGTTCTTACTGAAGGAAAGCTTGTTGAAGCCAATCAGGTTTTATAAACCTATTATGCAAATTAGTCTGCTGCATATCGTAAAACGGTCTCTGGTATATAACCGGACAAGGCTCCTGTACCAGGTTCTCATCCTTTTAATCCTTTCAGCTGTCATTACCGGATCGTTGATGACAGGAAGGTCAGTAAGAAAAACTCTCAGGGAATCAGCAAAGATCAGGCTTGGCAATACCGGGGTTGTGATAAGTTCGGGCATGAGGTATTTCGATCCTTCCGTTGCCGGAAGAATATCCGCTGCAACAGGAAGAAACAGTGCCGGACTACTGGAGCTAAAGGGATTCTGCCAGAATTTTTCTACTGGTGAAACCGTATATGGAGTTAATATCTACGCCGTTGACAGCACTTTTTTCAGATTTAACGGATACAGCTCCGGCAGCCCTCCTCCCGGAGAGGCAACCATAAATTTAAACCTGGCAAGGCAGCTGGGAATAGAAAAGGGAGATGAGATAACTGTCAGAATACCCGGACTTAGCAATCTTCCGGCAGACGCCCCCTTTGCTCCTTCAAATGAATCCCTGCAATCTCTTGTCCTTATTACATCTACTATTGCCGACCGCAGTGAGGGAGGTGATTTCTCACTGGGAATCAGTCAGATAAATCCTGTGAATATCTTTATAAATATTTCTGACCTTGAGCTTATCACAGAAGAGATAACCGGAATAAACAGGCTTCTTATAGCAAATGATCCCGGAATTACATCGGACGGTATCCACAAGATCCTTTCTGATGTTCTGATTCCCAAAGATATAGGTCTTGAGACAAGGGATGTGGAAGCTACCGGAGGAATAGAACTTGTATCCCGTAGGGTTTTCATAGATAAGCTTATAGCAGAAGAGGTTATGAAGGAGATTCCCGGCTCCTACCCTGTTCTTACATATATGGCAAACAGAATTTCTGCCATTGACGGAAAGTATACTCCTTATTCATTTATTGCGGCACTCTCTCCGGATCTCTATGCCGGGGTTCCCGAAGGTGACGGCATAGTCATAAACACCTGGCTTGCAGATGATCTGGATGCCAGCGAAGGAGATACCCTTAGTATCAGCTGGTTTAAACCCGATGAAGCAGGAAGGCTTGAGACAGACTCAATGAAGTTCATAGTATCCCATGTAGCCGGCAGTGAAGGCGTATGGGGCGATTCAAAGCTTATGCCTGAATTCCCGGGTATAGCCGGAAGTGCTTCGTGTTCACAGTGGGATGCCGGGATAGCAATCGACATGAATCTGATCAGGGATAAGGATGAAGAGTACTGGAACGAATACAGGGGAACACCCAAGGCTTTTATAAGCTATGAGCAGGGACTAAGGATATGGGGAAATAACTTTGGACCTGCCACAGCCATACGCTTTGATCCTGGCATAAGCGGCAGTGAAGTAGAATCAGCGCTTACGGGTTCTCTTGATCCTTCTTTGTCAGGCTTCATGGTAAGTGATGTGCAGCGTGAAGCCGTCAGGGCTGCATCCAGCAGCGTTGACTTCAGTTCCCTGTTCATCAGCCTGGGTATCTTTATAATAATATCTTCATTGATATTGTTTTACCTGGTGATTTCTTATTATTTTGATTCAAAGAAGGATGAGATAGGTATATTTGACTCACTGGGCTTCAGTACCAAAAGGATAAGGATTCTGTTATTGTCGGAGACGCTTATCACAGCACTTACGGGAATTATCCCCGGGGTGTTTGCAGGGGGCTTGTTTAATATCCTTATGATAGGCTCACTGAATTCTGTATGGGTTGGTGCAGTACAGACAGATACCCTCACCGCCTGGTTTGACGGATTATCTCTTGTCACCGGGTTTTCTGTAACCCTCCTTACCGCTGTTACAGTTCTACTTATTAAAATCCGCAGCTTTACAAAAACAAGGTCAGAGGGTAAGGCCGGCTCACGGGTAATCAGATCCGGTAAGCCCGGTCTGTGGTATGTACTGCTGCTTTTGACTGTTTCGCTTGTAATGCTGTTTATAAGCATTTTTAAAAGCGAAAAGGATACAATTCTTTCGTTCACTGCAGGCACAGTTCTTTTTGTTTCTCTTATTTTGCTCATCAGATATTCATATCTGGCAAGGAAAGACTCATGGAAGAAAAATAAGGCAGGGATAAGGCTTGTATCCGATTCATACTACTTTCACAATGTTTCGCATGCGACGGCCCCTGTCATCTTCCTGGCAACAGGTATCTTCGCTATTGTGATTACCGGAATCAACAGGCTCGATATCAACCAAAACACTATGAAACCCGGAAGTGGAACGGGAGGCTTTCTACTCTGGTCCGAAACAGCCATTCCATTCAGGGGGGATTTGCGCGAAAAGAGGGTTAAGGATGATCTGGACCTTGCTGAGGAAGGACTTGACGATATTGAAATAGTGCAGCTGTGGAAATCAGAAGGAGATGATGCAAGCTGTCTGAACCTTAATTTTATTGCAGCACCGCCTGTCTTAGGGGTTGATCCTGATGAGTTCTCTTCAAGAGGGGCTTTTTCCGCTGCCTCGGTGATGCGTGGTGTTGACAGTGACGATCCGTGGAAAGTCCTTAAGGATGATCCAAACGATAACATAATATTTGGTATTGCCGACCAGACAGTGCTTGAATGGGGTTTGAAGATTAAAACAGGAGACACCCTTTTCATAAGATCTGAAAACGGACAGCCGTTGGGGATAGTGATAGCATCAGGACTTAAATCGTCTGTTTTTCAGGGTAATGTAATCATCGGTCTCGACAACTTCAGGAAATACTTTCCTTCAGCAGGAGGAAGCAGCATAATGCTGATCGACGGTGATGAAACGAAGATGGATGAGATTCTTGAAGTGCTTGATAACAGACTTTCACCCTATGGCTTTAAAGGCGAGCCCGCCTCAAAAAGACTTGCCTCTTTCTTTGAAGTGACTAACACATACCTGGAGGTTTTTACTATTCTTGGAGGCTTTGGAGTAGTACTTGGGATTTTCGGTATGGGTTTTATCCTTCTGAGAAACTTCAGGGCAAGGAAGAAAGACTTTGCACTTATGTCGGCCGTCGGTTATTCGGAGAAGAAGATTAGGCGGCAGATTGCTGCCGAACAGGTAAGGATGATTATTTACGGAACATTAACCGGACTACTGTCGGGACTTGCTGCAACATCTTCATCTATCACAGGCAGTAGCGGAACATCTTTCATAACCCTGTTAATAGTAATACCTTCAGTAATAATTACAGGGATACTTGTAACTTTCATCTCTGCTTCGGCAGTTAAAGCTTCATCACTGATAAGTGATCTCAGAAAAGAGTAGTGAACATCAGTACAGACCTTATATAAACCGGTGAGAAGGCTGGCCTCAGAAGCTGAATTTGTAGTTGACGGAAATAAGATGCAGATCCTTAAGTTTGGGAAGAAAGTCGCGCTGAAAGATGTATTCTGTCTCTATCGATTGCTTCTTTGTTATGTTATACTCGAAGCCGGCGCCAATACGGCTTTTGTCTGTCGTTCTCTCCGGATCCCTGAATACCGGAAAGTAGAGTTCAGCAAAGACATAAGGATTAAGCTTGAATGAAGGGATGTCATATTCCACTTTGAGTTTGGCCCGTATGTGAGAATCCGGAATCTTATCATTCTCATCTTCGAAGTAAGTCTTGTATCTCTCCTGGAACCTCAGGCGGAGAGAGAGGGCGAAATCGCCAGGGTCAACTGAACCCTTCAGGTCGACGAACCATTTATGTCTGAGGTGGTATGAGTCGTCGTCCTCAATATTTTCCGTTATTCTGTACGAAGCTGCAGCAGAGAGGAAGTCAGTTAATTTATACTGAAGTCCGGCCTCAAGGAATCCCTCTTCAATCTTTGATGCATTATCAAAGGTCCTAAGGCATGTTGATAGATCGAGTTCAAGTTTTTTTGAGAATTTGTGTTCAGCAGAGATCCCATACCATATACCGAAATCCTTTTTCTGGGAGAAAAGGTTTAGAGCAAATGCTGAAAATATAAGAATTACAGAGAGTCTTTTAATCATCATCGTCCTCATCGTTTGTTACCGGGGTCCTGCTGACTGCAACCATTTCATTTCCTGTTGTATAGTAGAAGACTGTAAGCTCACAGGTATCCTTAAGGAAGTCTATCTTTCCTGTTTCAATCCTGTGGATTTTCTGAATTCCCGTTCTTTGCATCAGGTCTTCTTTAAGTTCATTGTACCGTTCCGGCTTAATAAGATCAATTTTCTCGTAGATTATGACTTTTGATGACTCATGCTTAAGCAACCAGAGTTTTTCAAGTCCCATCGTTATTAAAACCACTACAGTATTGGCGAATATCACGGGAAGGGTATTATTTCTGAAATCCGTAAGTGAGTTAATCACTGAGATTCCGATAACTATAAAGAGATAGGTCATCTCTTTTATAGGGATGGTATCGGTTCTGTACCTTAGTATTCCGAATATGGCAAATAAGCCAAGGGCAAAGCCCAGCTGAAGTGAAACATTCTCAAGAAGGTAGCACAGGAAGAAAACAATTGTGGATATAAGGATGTAGGTAAAAAGATAATCCTTCCTCCGGGTGGTAGAGTAATACAGCCAGCGTATAAGTATCATTATCACCGATATATTCACGGCAAATCTTAGTATAAGATCGGTAAAGCCCTTATAGTCGGATATCACTCCCGGTAGATTAAGGGCGTTGCTTTCAAGCCCTTGCAACATTGTCAGATTCATCTTTTATCCTGTTAATTAGTAGTACTTTTCTCTTTAGAAGGTTGGCCCTGGGAGGGTCAAGCAGAAAATGGCATCCCATACAGTATTTGCTGAAGCCCACAGGTCTTATTCCCAGCTTCTTTGCTCTTTCAGCAAAGAAAGATGGTCCGGAACTCATTTCCTTTTTCAACTCAGCTACAGCCAGAAAGGAAAATCCTTTTTTGTTCTGACTGTCAAACATTTCCAGGTTATGGTCGAAGGTGATGCGTTCGCCGCTTGATATATTTACAATGGTGGTCCTTGAAAAGGAAGTCAGGAGTAAAGGACTTAGTAAGCCCGGTTCAACTTCTGTGTTTGAAAGGATAAATGAAAGGGCCCTTTCATCAAAACCATCAAATTCAGAAGGATATGCTATTCTTCTTTTCTCAGTCCTGCCCTTTATGCTCTTTTTCTTTATCTCAAGGTAAGAGGTACCCGAAGATAGGTAGGTTCTATGCCTGATCTTGAATCTCTCGCCCATTCCACGCATATGTTGATTATAAAAAATAAGGTCTGGGGTATCAAAGTATGTTGTCAGATAAGGGAAGGTTCTCAGATTATCTATCTCCATAATAAGATAGTTGTCAGATATGCCGGATAAGAGTTCAGGCAGCATACTTACCGGGAAGAGATACTTTCTGTCAATCCTGTTCATAAGACGAACCTTGTTCATCTTCTCCAGTGAGATTGGCTGAAAGGAATCAAGAACCTGAAGGATGCTCCGGTTATCCATGTCAGCATTCATTCAGTTCAAGGTTCAGTTTAAGCTCTTTCCCTGGCTCTATGGCATCCATAAGCACCAGAGCAGCCCCAAGCGCAGTTGCATTTTGAATTTCAGATGTATAAACCTTTTTTGCAGGGAAGGCTTCTGATATGAGTGACAGGAACAGCTTGTTTCTTGAAAAGCCTCCGGTAATATAGATATTGTCTATATCATCCTTTTCAGGAAGTACAAGTTTTATTGCTTCAGTGGCCAGATATGACAGTTCAATCATGAGCTGATGGTAGGCTTCTTCGAACGAAAGGAATTCGTAAAGATTTATCCTGTCGCGGAATTCCCTTGATTCGGGACCGCTTTCAAAGAATATGCGGCGGTCACCGCTATACCTCGACCTTAGCACCTTAAGCAACTCTTTATCCGTGGTTATGTTTCTGAAGTAGTCTTCCGAAGTCCTGAAATGAATGTTAAGTTTTGATACGGCAGTCTCATGGAGATGTCCCAGAAAAAGTCGTGATGACTTGACGGGCTTCCGGTTTATGCTCAGATAACAGAGACAGTCCCTGTCTAGTTGCTCAGCGGTAAGCAGCTCTGTATTAAATGGATTCATGTTGATACACCATGTTCCTGAAGAGACCAGCAGGAATTTTCCTCGTTCATCCGAGAAGTATGGTGCCAGAGAAGAGGAGCTGTCGTGGATGCCAGTTCCGCAGAGTATTTTCTTTCCCCTGATATTAACTTCCGAGCAGGTTGATACCGGTACTGGCTGGGGCAGACTGATTCCCTCATCCTTCACCCATGGATGGTAATCCATATTATCAAAGTCCCATAGGGCAGTATGGCATCCTATTGAGGTATGTTCTGAACATATCTTACCTGAAACGAGATATGAGAGGTACTGCGGGAAATGAAGAATATGTTTTACCCTGTTGAAGAGAGCAGGTTTTTCTTTTCTGAGCCATAGTATCTGCATGCCTGAATTAAGCATTCCAAGAGCAGGAGAAGCTGTTCTTCTGCTGAATTCATCCTGACCGCCATAACGGCTATAGAGTTTTTCGGGTATCTTTTCATCTATCGGTCTCAGATAATCGTAAATATATCCCACTCTCTTTCCGGACGAATCGAGATAACCCAGGGAAGCTCCGTACGTAGCAAAGTTAACAGCCTTAAGGTCATAGACATCAGATGTTGCCAGCCTCTCAAGACTGTCGGTTATCCATTTCTCAATCCTGTCAATGTCGTCACACTCAAATCCGTCATCATCGGCAATGACCGGTAATTTCTCCTCCTCCTCTGCCACAAGTCCCAGGCTGAGATCAAACAGCAGGATCTTCTTGTTAGTCTTACCAATATCAAATACTGCAATAACCTTCTCTTTCATCACTGAAATATAATCCCGGGGATGGGTTTAAGGATACAGACCCTTGTTCCGCACCCCGGATCATTGTGCATTACTTATTTCCTCTTAAGAAGAACATCCGTCTCATATTTCTTTATCTCTTCAATATATTCGGTCCCTGTAGGGATATTATTAAGGAGACAATAATAATCATAAACGGCCCCGAAAGGTAATGTTTTCATAAGTTCCAGGAGAGACAGCCTGTCAAAATTTCTACCCTGTTCCTCAAATTTAAGAAGAGCGGCTGTCGGTTCAAGGATGGCATTCAGAAACGCAAGCTGAGCTGACCTTGTCCCTATTACATAAGCTCCTATCCTGTTGAGGCTTGCATCAAAGAAATCGAGTCCGATATTAACCCTGTTGAGAGCTTTGGCTCTTATTATTTCCTGGGCGATAAGGC
>JAVEZD010000023.1:8397-22786 GCA_034003165.1 Bacteroidales bacterium
GCAAGCTGAGCTGACCTTGTCCCTATTACATAAGCTCCTATCCTGTTGAGGCTTGCATCAAAGAAATCGAGTCCGATATTAACCCTGTTGAGAGCTTTGGCTCTTATTATTTCCTGGGCGATAAGGCTTACTTCGTCATTCAGTGTAAGCACATGGTCGCTGTCCCATCTTACGCCCCTGGTAAGGTGAAGAAGTATCTCGTCAACAAAAAGTAAGATAGAAGATATTTTGTCGCCTATCTGTTCAGTGGGGTGAAAATGACCATTATCGAGGGTAATGAGTATGTTGTTTTTTACTGAATAGCCCATGTAGAAATCGTGAGAACCAACTACCATAGATTCGGAACCGATGCCAAAAAGTTTGCTTTCAACAGAATCCTTCAGGTATTTCGAAGGATATTTCACCTCAAGGATCTCGTCAAGCGATTTCTTAAGCAGTTTTCTGAGACCAAGTCTGTCCACCGGGGTATCCTTCGATCCGTCGGGGATCCAGATATTATGAACCGATGGTGTGCCCAGCTGTCTTCCCATTTCGGCAGCTATGTTACGGCATCTCTTTGTATGTTCAACCCAGAACTTTCTGATCTTCGGATTTTTGCTCGAAAGGGTAAAACCGTCGTCGGCCAGCGGATGTGAGAAACAGGTACAGTTGAAGTCGAGGCCTATTCCTCTTTCCCTTGCCCAGTCAATCCATCCCTGGAAATGCTCCGGTCCTATCTTGTCGCGGTCAACGAACTTACCACCGAACTCACCGTATATTGCATGGAGGCTGAGACGTTGTTTTCCGGGAAGAAGGGAAAACACCTTGTCAAGGTCGTCGCGCATCTGGGTTATTGTTGTAGCTTTTCCCGGGAAATTACCGGTAACCTGGATTCCTCCTCCTCCCAGTTCGGCCCCTGGCTTTTCAAATCCGCCAACATCATCCGTTTGCCAGCAATGAAGACTTATCTGTATTTTATCCAGTTGTTCAATAGCTTTATCAGTATCAACACCAATTTCAGCATATTGCTCCCTGGCAAGCTGATATTGTTTTTTTATGAAATCCTTTTTCATTTATATATTGTTTTAGTTTTTACATTGATTGTCCTCATATCGTACTGCCTTTTCCGTTATGCAGCCACAGACGGGTATGTCGTTGGTTCTTATCCCAGCTTTACAACAAATGTTGAAAGAATAAGAACCACAATACCTGCAATAAGTATCATGACAGTCCTGGAACTGGCTCCTTTCCATTCTTTCAGAACGATGCCCCAGATGTTTGCTATTGCTATGTTAAGGGCCATCAGTATACTCCATCCGAATACGGCCATGCCTTCGGGAAGCTTACTTGATCCCATTCCGAAGAAATGGAATTGCAGAAACCAGAGGAATCCTGCTATAAAAGTAAAAATAAGGTTGTTTATAAAGACCTTTCCCGGAACCGTAAAATAGTCTTTATATGTTTTGTTTTTTACATTAAGGAAAGTACAATATATAAAGTTGGTTATGAATCCGCCCAGAAGAATGAATATGAGGGTGGGGTTTTTCTGGTAGAGTGGATTTGTTCCATGAGCAAGAGCCACATCTTCAATGGGTTTCCCAAATTCATATCCGAAATTGAAGCAGGCACTCATGATACCTGAAAAGATGGCAATAAGAATTCCCTTCTTAAGGGCAAACTCCTTCACAGCAGCTCTTTTCTCTTCCTCACTCATATCCTTCCCTTTCAAAGAGCCTGCGTAGCCTATTATTATAATACCGGCAACAGTAACTGCAACACCTATTATGGTAAGTATGCCTCCCCTGGTTGATAAAAGACTGTCACCGGCAATAACCGGAGGTATAAGTGTGCCGAAGGCAGCACAGAGTCCCAGTGCTATACTCTGGCCAAGAGCCACACCCAGGTATCGCAGGCTTAACCCGAAGGTCAGACCTCCGAAGCCCCAGAGGAATCCGAAGAAGGTGGCCCACAATTTGGCCGGCAAAGGTGCTTCCCTTAATATGGGGATGAGCTCTCCTGAAGGCACAAAGATGAGTGCAAAAAGCCAGGGGGCAATAAGCCATGCTGCAACACCCTGGCTAAGCCAGTATGATTCCCAGGCCCAGGAGCGTACTTTCTTAAAGGGTACATAAAAGCTGGCGGCACCGATACTGCCAAGCGCAATAAGTAATATTCCGGCAAGAGGATTCATAGGTAGTCAGGCGTTGGTTAAAACATAAATCGCAATTTATAAACTTTAACAGATGTAAGGGATGTAAGGGATAATTTTTTATTTCATATTTTTACCAAAATTGAGATCCTGAATCAAAAACCAATCCCATGAAAACCATAAGACTCTTTCTTCTGTTGCTGTCCTTTTCAGGAAGCCTGTTCGCCCAGAATCTTTTAGTCAGCGACCTCAGCTGTGATAATAAGAGGAACCCTTTGGGAATTGATAACCCGAAACCTGGTTTGTCGTGGAAGATCAGCGGATCTGAAGGATCTCTGATGCAGACAGCCTATTCTATAAGGGTTGCTACCGATCCGCGTTTTTCAGGAAGATCCATTATTTGGGAAAGCGGTAAGGTGAATTCTGATGAATCTGTATTAAGGGAGTATGGAGGTCCTGCACCCCTGGCCGGCACAAGATACTACTGGCAGGTCAGGATCTGGGATAACAAAGGCAATGTTTCAAAGTGGAGTGAGACAGGGTTCTGGGAAACAGGCCTCCTCTCTCCTGCTGCATGGAAAGCCTCATGGATAGAACTTGAAGCAGATACAGGAAGATATTCCCCCTCCCCTCATTTCAGGAAGGATTTTGTCATTTCCAAAAGGGTTGCAAGTGCCCGGGTTTATGTAACCTCACACGGATTCTACGAACTTCACCTTAACGGTAAAAAGGTCGGGGATCAGGTACTGACACCCGGATGGACATCATATAGTAAAAGACTGCAGTATCAGGTCTATGACGTAACAGAGATGCTCGCCGGTGGCAGAAATGCCATAGGAGCGGTTCTGGGCGATGGCTGGTACAGAGGGTCGCTTGCCTGGGAGGATAACTGGGCCATTTACGGTAAGCGATTAGGCCTGCTTATGCAGATGAGAATCGTCTATACCGACGGAAGTGAAGAACTTATCCTTACCGATGGAACCTGGAAGGGGATCATCGACGGAGCAATAAGGATGAACGATATTTATAACGGCGAGACCTATGACGCAAACAGGAAACTTACAGGCTGGAACCTTCCCGGATATGACGACTCACGGTGGCAGAGCGTAAGTACAGGCAGCTACAGCCTCTCGAATCTCATAGCCTCGGAAGGAGCTGCAATACGAAAGATTGAAGAGATAAAGGCAGTAAAGGTCTTCCGCACCCCTTCAGGAAAACTGGTCGCCGACATGGGACAGAACATGGTGGGCTGGATCAGGCTGAAGGTCAACGGTCCTGCAGGTACCACAGTAACCCTGAGGCATGCTGAGGTTATGGATAAGTACGGTGAGTTCTACACTGAAAACCTCAGAGCGGCAAAATGTACGATTACCTATACTCTGGCCGGTGGCGGTGAGGAGACCTATGAGCCCCGGTTCACCTTTATGGGCTTCAGGTATGTCGAAGTCACAGGATTCCCCGGGGAACTTAAGCCTGAAAACCTTACAGGTGTTGTTGTGCATTCCGACATGAAACCCACCGGAACCTATGAATCATCCAATGAGTTGCTTAATCAGCTTCAGCATAACATACAATGGGGACAGAAAGGTAACTTTGTCGATGTGCCTACCGATTGTCCCCAGAGAGACGAAAGACTGGGATGGACGGGTGATGCTCAGGCTTTTTGCCGTACAGCTGCTTTCAACTACGACGTTGCGGCCTTCTTCACAAAATGGCTTAAGGACGTAACCGCCGACCAGAAAAAAGGTGGTGAGATCCCTGATGTCATCCCTGATGTTCTGAATCCCCAGAATGCCCTTTCTGCAGCGCCCTCAGCAGGCTGGGGTGACGTGGCTGTCATAGCCCCGTGGACCATGTACAGGGTATACGGCGACCTTAGGTTTCTTGAGAATCAGTATGCCGGGATGAAAGCATGGGTCGATTATATAATGCAGAAAGCAGGTGATGACTTTATCTGGAACGGTGGCAGTAAATACGGCGACTGGTTGTTTTATCATCCTCCCGTAAACAGCCATACAGCTGCTGATGGCTACACAGATCCTGATTTTATAGCTACTGCTTTCTATGCATATTCTGCAAAACTGCTCTCTGAAGCTGCAGGTGTTCTTGGTAAAACAGATGATGAACAAAAATACCTTGAGGTATATGAGAAAATAAAAGGTGTTTTTAACCACGAATATGTAACCCCTGCCGGAAGGGTTGGAACCAACTCCCAGACTTCCTATGTACTTGCCCTTATGTTTGATCTTCTTCCTGAAGAACTGAGGGCTCAGGCTGCAGCTTTTCTTGTTGCTGACATAAGGAGCCGCCAGAACCACCTCTCGACAGGTTTCCTTGGAACCCCCTATCTGTGCCATGTGCTCTCACAGCATGGGTATACAGATGTAGCATATGACCTGTTACTTCAGGAAACCTATCCTTCATGGCTATATCCTGTTAAGATGGGAGCCACCACCATATGGGAAAGATGGGATGGCCAGAAACCTGACAGCACCTTCCAGGATGCCGGAATGAACTCATTCAACCATTATGCCTACGGGGCCATAGGCGACTGGATGTACAGGGTTTCGGCAGGTATTGAGATTCTGGAACCCGGCTACAGATATATTCTTATAAAACCCTCTTTATCAGAGAAACTGGAATATTCAAAAGCCTCCTTTGAAAGTCCGTACGGAAAGATAGCCTCGGGTTGGGAAAGAACCGACGGAAGGGTTGTTGTAAGTGTCTCAGTTCCCCCAAACACAAAAGCAAGAATAGTGCTGCCTGTAAAAGATGCCTCACTTGTTAGCGAAGGTGATAACCCTCTTTCAGCTAACAGGCATATTTCAGATGTCAGATCAGGGGAGGATGGCCTTACTATGGAAGCAGGATCGGGAAGTTATAAATTTGTATTTAAGGAGCAGTAACAAGTTTTCCGGATGGATTTCTTTTATAGTCACACAGGAGAATTTGCTGCACTTCTCACTGCAATTTTCTGGACCCTCACTGCCCTTTCATTTGAAACGGCCACAAAGAGAATAGGATCAATACCTGTAAACATAATAAGGCTGGTTATCGGCCTTGCTTTTCTTAGCGCCTTTACCTTTATCAGAAGAGGTATGTTGTTGCCTCTTGATGCTTCTTACCATAACTGGTTATGGCTTAGTGTATCGGGACTGATAGGTTTTACTTTCGGGGATTTGTTTCTCTTTAAATCCTATATGATTATAGGGTCCAGATTCTCGATGCTTATCATGACACTGGTTCCCCCGATAACAACACTTATTGGTTTTTTTGTCCTGGGAGAAAAGCTCAGGATGCTTCATATTTTCGGAATGACACTCACATTCAGCGGCATAGTTCTTGCCATCTTCAGCCGGAAGGAAAAAGGTGAAAAATTCAGGCTCAAGCTCTCGGGAAGGGGTATTCTTTATGCTTTCGGAGGTGCTGTCGGGCAGGCCCTGGGCCTTGTTCTGAGCAAGCTTGGGATGGGTGACTATGATGCTTTTGCCGCCACGCAGATAAGGATAATAGCAGGGATGGCCGGATATGTATTGCTGATTACCGCCTGGATGAGATGGGGCTCTGTAATAAAAGCTTTTTCTGACTGGAAAGGGATAAGGGCGACCACGGCCGGGGCTTTTTTCGGCCCTTTCCTTGGTGTGTCTTTTTCTCTGGTTGCCGTGAGATATACTGAGGCAGGGATCGCATCAACAATAATGGCGCTTGTACCCGTTTTTATTATTATTCCTGCAGTTTTAATGTATAAACAGCGGGTAACCTTTGCAGAAGTTGCAGGAGCCGTACTCAGCGTCGGAGGGGTGGCGCTTTTCTTCATGTAGAGATATTATTAATATGACTGTTGAAGAACTGAAAGAAAGGAATCTGGAGAGAAATGTTGTATACTCCGGTTCAAGAAGCAGTGGACCTGGTGGTCAGAACGTCAATAAAGTCAATACCAGGATCGAGCTAAGGCTCGATATTGTCAATTCGCCTATGTTCTCGGAAGAGGAGAAGACTCTTATTCTTACCCGGCTGAAAAGGAGGATTAATTCTGCAGGAGAGCTTCTGCTTACCTCTCAGTCGGAACGGACCCAGCAAAAGAACAGGGAAGCGGTAACAGAAAGGTTATACAGGTTACTTGCAGACGCTCTTACCGTTCGTCCGGAAAGGAAATCAACCTTACCTACGGTCTCTTCCAGAGAGGAGAGACTTGAAGTAAAGAAGAGACACAGTCAGATCAAGAAGCTGCGAAGGGATCAGGGTGAAATCAGCGAATGAAGTGATCTCGGCACCACTTCCCTCAGACTTTCTTAAGCTTCCATTTCCCTCTTCTGAATATGAGCCATGCCGTGAGTGTCATAAGCGACTCTGCAACCACAATGGCAATAAAAACACCATTCTCGTTCATCCCCGATTTCAGGGCAAGAAACCAGGCCAGGGGTATTTCTATGCACCAGAAGGCAAAGATATTGATCTTCAGCGGAGTAGTCGTGTCTCCTGCCCCGTTGAATGAATTGACCAGCACCATGCCAAAGCCGTAGGCAATAAATCCGATACTAATGATTCTCAGACCTTCGATACCTGAATTTACAACACCGGGTTCGTCAATAAAAAGTCTTATTACCGGACCGGGAAACAATACGAGGAAGGTTCCCACAAGGCCAAGCAGGATCATGTTTACAATTCCTGTAACCATTACTGATCTCTCGGCTCTCTGAGGCTTACCTGCGCCTAGGTTCTGGCCCACAAGGGTTGACGCTGCATTTGCGATTCCCCATGAAGGAAGAAGTACAAAAGTGATGACTCTTATTGCAATAGTATATCCTGCCACTATTTCACTTCCAAAAACAGATATTATCCTTACCAGAGCTATCCAGCTTGATGTACCGATTAGGTTCTGACCTATCGATCCCAGTGACAGACGAAACAGCCGGGCTATCACCAGGAAGTCAATCTTTAAATGCTTCAATGTAAGTGATACCCTCATTCTTCCAAAGAACAGAAGCCAGAGCTGATAAATGACGGCAATACCCCTGCCAATGACTGTTGCCACAGCCGCTCCTGTAATTCCCATTTCAGGAAAAGGACCGAGGCCGAATATAAGGCAGGGATCAAGGACCAGGTTTAACAGGTTGCCCAGAAACAATACTCTCATGGCAACAGCAGCATCCCCGGCACTTCTGAAAACAGCATTTATTATGAAAAGGAGCATGATGAC
The DNA here is from genome assembly GCA_034003165.1 of Bacteroidales bacterium. GTDB lineage: Bacteria > Bacteroidota > Bacteroidia > Bacteroidales > VadinHA17 > LD21. The sequence goes on from JAVEZD010000023.1 coordinate 15,726, forward strand.
AATATTGCTTCCCAGCATTATCCTTGTATAGGCCGACATGCCCTCTGAGATCTCTCTTGAGGCACCCATAAGATCTAGCAGCTCTTCTGCAAACAGCAAGCCGGGGACGGCAATGACAACAGAAACAAGCAGACCTGCGAGTATAGCCTGCACTGCAGTATGCGATGCTTTGTCAGGCTGTTTCTCCCCTATCCTTCTCGACACCATTGAGGTGGTTGCTGTTGCCAGGCCAAGCGAAATAGCATAGACAACAGTAATAAGCGATTCAGTAAGTCCCACCGTAGCAACGGCATCAGAACCAAGTCTTGAAACAAAGAAGATATCAGCAACAACAAATATCGACTCCATGATCATTTCAAGCACTGCGGGTATAGATAAAAGAAGGATAGCCCTTCCCAGACGTCCTTCGGTAAAATCCTGTTCTGTACCTGAAACCGCCTCGGCTACATCTCTGAAAAACATTTTAAGGCCTTTCCATGACCCGGGACCTTGAGTGTTCATTGAAGATAATGTTCTGTCTGTTAGATTATTGAGAGAATGACTATGCTTCTTGTTATAAAAAAAAGAATTCAAAGTTATCAAAATTTCCTATAAATGTTAAGCCATTCAACACTGATGAAGATTACGGCATATAAATTGATGTCATGGTGGAGAAAAAACAGAATTCATTATTGTCAAAATGAGGAACTGTTGCTGAGGAATAAAAGTTGATGCCGTGACAGGAATAAAAAGATGGTTATTCTGTTTTTTAAAGCCTGGAAACAGTAAAAAAAGGAGGCTGTGGCTGATGTATTACTAAATTTTATATTATTGAATTGATGGCACTTACAAACAACCTGTTGATAAAATGAATCTGATGTTGATATTTCCGCAATCAGGGTGGTACAATGTATCTTCATAATATATATTTTCGTGCCAATTTATTTTTAACTAAAACCATTATAACACACAAAACACTAACAACAAAGATGAAGTTTTTCATCGACCGTTATGAATGCTAACAATAGAGAGGTTGTTGCCCTCCACGGTGAGGGTCGCCTCGTGGGTTGTTCTTCTGATGAAGAGCCTGGTGCGAAAACCATGATTTTTTCGCAAAATGTAATCCCAAAACAGTTAGTTAGCAACCGGAGTGCGGAGTTTATGCACCGCTACTTCCCCCTAACAACTTCAGAATCCTGGAATGATTGGAAATGGCAGTTACGTAATACTTTCAACAGTATTGACGATCTGCGTAAGATCATGAGACTGACAGACAAGGAAATTATGGCCATCAGTAACCTGAAAGGCCGGCTTCCTCTTCGAATCACTCCGTATTTTGCATCATTGATTTACAGGACAAGGTCTTCAGATCCGTTGCGACGTAATGTTGTGCCGGTAGTCGAGGAGCTTATTGAATCAGCCGGTGAGCAGTCCGATCCTCTTCACGAGAAATCCTTTTCTCCTGTAAAGGGTATTGTTCACCGTTATCCCGACAGGGTGCTTTTCACTGTAACTCAGGTCTGTTCAAATTATTGCAGATACTGTACCAGATCTCATTCGGTCGGTAAGCTCGACAAGCTGGGCAGAAATGACTTTGAGAGGGCGTTTGCCTATATCTCCGAACACAAAGAGGTAAGAGATGTACTTATAAGCGGAGGTGATCCACTGACCCTTTCAGATGAGATTCTTGATTATATTCTTTCCAACATAAGAAAGATAGAACATGTTGAGATAATACGTATTGGAACCAGGGTGCCGGTTGTCCTTCCGCAACGAATAACTGACAAACTGATTTCGGTTCTTAAAAAATATCATCCTCTTTTTATAAGTCTTCATTTCTCACACCCGTCAGAGATTACCGAAGAGTGTGCTGCAGCATGTAATAAGCTTGCCGATGGCGGCTTTCCTCTGGGCAGTCAGACCGTTCTTCTGAAGGGGATAAATGATAATGTTCCCGTTATGAAGGAACTCATGCATAAACTCCTTAAAATCAGGGTAAGGCCTTATTATCTCTACCAGTGTGACCTGATACCGGGTTCCGGCCATTTCAGGACAACAGTGAAAAAAGGTCTTGAGATAATAAAAGGTCTTCGTGGTTTCACAAGCGGCTATGCAGTACCGACTTTTGTTATAGACGCTCCCGGCGGGGGTGGAAAAATTCCTCTCCTTCCTGATTATGTGATGGAACACAACGAGGAACATATTGTGCTCAGGAATTATAAGGGTGTCATTTGTGAGTATCCTGAAAAATAAACAGTGCCGATGAAAATAGGTTTGACCTTTGATCTCCGGTCGTGGTATCTCGACCGTGGTTATACCATGGAGGATACCGCTGAATTTGACAAGCAGGATACCATTGATGCCATAGAAGGCGCTCTTAAAAAGATGGGGTTTGAGACCGAACCAATAGGTAACTGCTTTCAGCTCATTGAAGCCCTTGCAGCCGGTAAAAGATGGGATCTGGTGTTTAATATTGCCGAGGGTTTGTACGGAGACGGAAGGGAATCCGTTGTCCCGGCTATTCTTGACCAGTACCGAATTCCCTATGTCTTCAGCGGGCCCGTGGTTATGGGAGTGTCGCTTAATAAATACCTTACAAGACTTATTGTCGCTTCTGCAGGTGTACCTGTCAGTCCTGGCATGGTTATAAACGATCCCGAAGAAGCAAGGGAGTGCAGACTTCAATTCCCCCTGTTCATAAAACCTGTATCAGAAGGCACAGGAAAGGGAATTACTCCCGGAAGTCTTGTAACTTCTGAAGAAGAACTTCGCAAAATGGCCGGATACATCGTGGAAAGGTTTGAACAGCCGGCCCTGGTTGAAGAATATCTTCCGGGACGGGAGTTCACTGTAGGTATTACGGGTACAGGAGACTCTGCCACAGCTATCGGAGGGATGGAAATAATATGCAGGGACAATCTGCCTTATTCAGTGGAGGTTAAGGAAAACTACCAGGATTACTGCAGTTACCTTCCTCTTGAAGGAGACATTGCCGAAGAATGCTATTCAGTAGCTTTGAAGGCCTGGAAGGCTCTTGATGCGACTGATGCGGGACGGGTCGATCTGAAAGCTGACCGTTACGGAAGGATCTGTTTCCTTGAGGTCAATCCCCTGGCCGGATTGAATCCTGTCCATTCCGACCTGCCCATCCTTGCCCGCCTGGCAGGAACTGATTACCAGACCCTGCTTGAGATGATATTAAAAGCCGCCCTTAAACGTCATCATCTTGTGCCATGAGAAACAAGAGATGTTGCATTATCTATAATAAACCAGGTGAAGATGCCCTGCCCGATGAACTGGATGTTCTCGTACAGGTTGAATATGTTACTGAAAACCTGAAGCTGCTGGGCATAGAAAGCTATTCCAGGGGCATAAGCGCCGCCTTCATGGATGAGATAGCAACTGTTGCTGAAGAAAAACCCGGTTTTGTCTTTAACCTGGTTGAATCCATCAACAACAAAGGGGAACTGAATTATTTCATCCCTGCTATGCTTAACATGCATTCCATACCATACTCAGGAAATCCCCTCGAGGCAATGTTCCTTACAACCAGCAAGACACTGATGGGAGACATCCTGAATAAGGAAGGAATCAGAACCCCGCTTTCCTTCCCTCCTTCCAGCCATGAAATGCTCGAAGAGGGGAAAACCTATATCATTAAACCTGTTTGGGAAGACGGCTCTCTGGGCATTACGGGTGAGTCAGTGTTCACTGTGGATAAAGAGACAGCCGGAAGGATCAGTGTTTATGATGATTCGCACTGGATAATACAGGAATATATAGATGGCCGGGAGTTTAACATCAGTGTTATTGCCGGACCTGATGGTCCGCAGGTAATGCCTCCCGCCGAGATAGTATTCCGCAATAACTGGGGCGACAGACCCCATATTGTCGATTTTAAAGCAAAATGGGACGAGCAGAGTTTTGAATATGTAAATACTGTAAGAGAATTTCCCGGTGACAGACTTGACAGGACTCTTGCAGGGGAAATTAATGAGATAGTGCTAAGGTGCTGGCATCTGTTCGGACTCAGGGGTTATGCCAGGGTCGACATGAGAATCGATAACCTTAACAGACCCTGTGTGATCGAGGTAAATGCCAATCCCTGCCTGTCGCCCGACAGCGGACTTGTGGCGGCAACTACTGAGGCCGGACTGTCTTTTAAGGATGTACTGGAGAGAATCATTAATGATCTTAATTACTGAGTCATGACTGAAATTATCAAAGGGATCCTGCCTGTGGACAGGGAAAGAATAAGGGAAATTCTCAAATCAACCGGATTCTTCTATGACTTCGAGATTGAAACGGCCCTGGAACTGGCCGATGAGACGCTTGTAAAGGGAAGTGAGAAAAGCGGATATTACTGGATAAAGGTAAGTGAAGATGGAGTGACACAGGCCTTTGCCACTTTTGGGAAAAATGCTTTTTCAACACATTCATGGGACCTGTACTGGATTGCAGTACACAATGATTACAGAAATAAAAAACTTGGATCCTTTCTTCTTAAAGTAATCGAGGATAATGTCAGAGCCATGGGAGGCAGGATATTATGGATCGAGACCTCAGGAAGACCTCTCTATGCTCCCACCGAAGCTTTCTATATCAGGAACGGTTACAGTCTGCAGGCAAGCCTGAAGGATTTCTACGGACCCGGCGATCCCAGGCAGATATATTCAAAGGAACTCTGAGCCCCGACATAAGACTGGAAAATTACTGAAGTCAAAAGATTAAAATCCTGAATATGAAAGGTATTCTTACCATTGTGATGCTGATAATGTCAAATGCCTTTATGACAGTTGCCTGGTATGGACATCTTAAGCTAAAGACTATGAGCAGGTTTGAGAACATCGGCCTCTTAAGCGTCATACTTCTTAGCTGGGGAATAGCCTTTTTTGAATACACGCTTCAGGTACCTGCAAACCGCCTCGGCTTCAGAGAGACGGGCGGTCCATTCTCCCTTATCGAACTTAAGGTAATCCAGGAGGTTATCTCAATATCAGTATTTGCAGTCTTTACATTAGTTGTTTTCCGCAACGAGCAGTTCAGACTTAATCATCTTATAGGTTTTATCTTTCTTATCCTGGCTGTATACTTCATTTTCAGGAAGTGAAACTATTTTAGGAGATTTGAGTTGTAATATTCAGGTCTGCCGGTAACTTCTTCTCCCAGCCATCCGGGTTTTTCAAAGTACTCGTCTTCAGCTCCCAGTTCAAGTTCCGCTATTATTAGTCCTTCATTCTTGCCATGGAAAACATCCACTTCAAAACAATGTCTTCCTGAGGGAACAAGGTAGCGGGTCTTTTCAATTTTTCCGGGCAGACAAATCTCCTTCATTATTTCAGCCTCTTCAACAGAAAGCGGAAGCTCCCATTCCTTTCGTGAGACTCCTCCTTCACCAGCCATGCCTTTAATCGTAATAAAGGCCTGATCCCCGGCAATCCTTAGCCTTACTGTCCTCCCGGGATCAACCGAGAGGTAGGCCTGAAATATCCCGGTGGCCCCGACAGCAAGATGTCTGAACTCACCTTTGACAAGAAATTTTCTTTCAATCTCTACCGGCATCTTTTCTAAATTTTATTCTGATACAAGTTATGAAAACTTTGTCTTAAAATGCCTTAAGACTTTGCCTGGCAACGGGAAATATTACGTTTCACATTAACTGATCCGCCCGGCTGAAGTACCATGTGTGAATTTTTTCAACATGGCAAACAAATTAATGTTTATAAATATTTGATGAATTAATATGAAAATCATTAGGTTCCATCAACTATTATTTTATAAATTTGAAGTCAGGAAAATGAAACATTCTTTCATAATCATGAAAAATGTACTGAGTTTCCGGGAGAAATATTTCTGACTAACTTAATGCAGGAGGTTTCTTTTAGATTTAGGTTGTGAGGGTGATATTGTGGTATGGGCTGCCTGTCAGGTAGCCCATCTTTTTTTTTGGAGTTGAGTTTTATTAACTTTAGGTCTATTATGGAATAACACACCTTACCAATGGAAGTGAGAATAGAGGAAGGATGGAGACAGAAGCTGGGTCAGGAGTTTGCAAAGCCCTACTTTGAGAAGCTGGCTGAGTTTGTCAGGCAGGAGTACAGGACCGGGAAGGTTTATCCTCCGGCATCACTTATATTCAATGCCTTTAATCTTTGTCCCTACGATAGTGTGAAAGTTGTTATAATAGGCCAGGATCCGTATCATGGTCCGGGACAGGCGCATGGACTATGTTTTTCAGTCAGGGAAGGTGTAGCCTTCCCCCCCAGTCTTGTTAACATTTTCAAGGAGATAGAATCTGATCTCATGATTCCTGCTCCCCCGACCGGGAACCTTGAACGCTGGGCCAGGCAGGGGGTTCTTTTACTTAACGCCACTCTTACTGTAAGGGAACACAGTGCCGGATCGCACCAGAAAAAAGGATGGGAAGAGTTCACCGACAGTGTGATACGCCTGCTTAGCTCTGAGAAGGAGAAGCTTGTATTTTTTCTTTGGGGAGCCTATGCCCAGAAAAAGGGCGAATCGATCGACAGGACGAGGCATCTGGTTCTTGAGTCGGTCCATCCCTCACCCCTTTCAGCCTCGCGGGGGTTTTTCGGGAACAGGCATTTCAGCAGGTGTAACCAGTATCTGACTGAAAATGGTTCTGAACCCGTTAAGTGGTGATCAGGAGATTTCCAGTCCCTTAAGCACTGTCCTCTCCAGTTCCCCATAGTCCTCAAAACCGACCGATAACCTTATCATCCCTGGTTCGGGATATTTTTCTCCCCATACTGGTTCTACGGGAAGCAGTATTGTTGAAGGGTCACCCAGCGAGGGGATGAGCTTTATCCTGTCCGACACCCTGCCTATAAAGTCATCTCGTCTTCTCTGCTTCTCCTGTCTGTCAGATCCTTTAAAGCTGAATGTTATCATTCCTCCAAATCCTCTATCCCCGAACAAGGCAAGAGCCTCGTTGTGAGTAACATGGGAAGCCAGCCCCGGATACCATACTCTGTCTGTCAGTTCATTCCTCTCCAGGAGCAGTGCAAGCCTGGATGCATTTTCACACTGGCGTCTGAACCTGAGTCCAAAGGTCTTTATCT